>CACLBJ010000001.1 GCA_902605165.1 uncultured SAR86 cluster bacterium
ATGCTTATGAATGAAATAGGAAATTTGAAAGTGGTTGATGAGCTAAGTTGTGCTACTAACAAAATTGCTGAGGGTGAGTTAATGCAGCTTGAAAATAAAAATAATTTAGATACTTCACTCCAACAGCTTAAAAGAATAAGTTACTACAAAACTGGCCGATTGTTTGAAGCCTCTGCAAAAACCGCTGCTATGCTTTCTAATAAATCAACCTCATTTATTGAGAATATTTCAAAAGCTGCAAAACTTATTGGAATTGCATTTCAGGTAAGAGATGACTTACTTGATTACGGTATAAGTAAAGGAAATATTGGAAAGCCAGAAATGCAGGATATCCTCGAGGATAAAATAACTTATCCACTCTATTTCGCGCTTAAAAGTTCAAGCAAAAAAGATACTTCAAGGATCCTAAAAAAAATTAAGAATAAAGACTTTAATGCAGAAGAAGTATCAGACTTTGTTTCTTCTTCGGATGCTTTTAATAAATGTAATTCTTTAATCCAAAGCTATAGTAATGAAATTAGTAAATGCATCAATAAATTATCTAATAAAGAAATTCGTAATGAGATGCTAAACTTGTCTGAAAGTTTAAAAAATAGATATGAATAAAGTATTTAAACCTAAAGACTCCTATTCAAAAGAAGATCTTGTTGATTGTGGATTTGGTCAGCTATTCGGTGAAGGCAATGGTAGGCTTCCCGTTAATCCAATGCTAATGTTTGATCAGATCACAAAGATAAATAATACTGGTGGTAAATATTCAAAAGGTGAGGTTTATGCAGAGCTGGATATAAATCCTGATCTCTGGTTCTTTGATTGCCATTTCAAAGAAGATCCTGTTATGCCAGGATGCCTTGGACTTGATGCAATGTGGCAATTGCTTGGTTTTTTTCTATGCTGGAGTGAATTACCTGGAATTGGAAGGGCTTTAGGAGCTGAAAAAGTTAAATTCTTTGGTCAAGTGCTTCCAACGGCAAAAAAAGTTAACTATGTTCTTGATATAAAAAGAGTTGTAAACCGTGGAGCTGTAGTTGGTTTTTCTGACGCTGATATGTTTGTAGATGATAAACATGTTTATTCAGCAAATAACCTTAAAGTAGGCCTTTTTGCTGACCCAAGCAAGTTTTAAGATGCGTGAAGTTGTTGTTACAGGAATGGGACTAATCTCCTGTATAGGGAATGATTTAGATACTGTTTCAAAAAATCTTAAAGCGGGCAAATCTGGTATTAAATTAAATCAAGAATATGTGGATATGGGTTTTAGGAGTCATGTATGTGGGTCTATTGATATAGATTTGAAGCCATTAATTGATAGAAAAGTATTAAGGTTTATGGGTAATGCCTCTGCATATGCATATCTTGCTGCTAAAGATGCTCTTACGGATGCTGGGCTAAATGAAGAAGATATATCTTCTCCACGTGTTGGTCTTGTTGCTGGTTCTGGAGGAGCTTCTTCTGCAATTCAAATAGAGGCTGCGGACATAACTAGATCCAAAGGACCAAAACGAGTTGGGCCCTATGCAGTTCCTAAAGCAATGGGAAGCACTGTTTCTGCTGTTTTATCAACAGCATTAAAAATTAAAGGTGTTAACTATTCGATTACTTCGGCTTGTTCGACTAGTGCACACTGCATTGGCCACGGAGCAAACCTTATTCAGAATGGTTTACAGGATATTGTGATTGCTGGTGGTGGTGAGGATGAGCATTGGTCGTCATCATCTCTGTTTGATGCAATGGGAGCATTGAGTTCAAAATTTAATGAGCAACCAATGCTGGCATCAAGACCATTTGATAAAAATAGAGATGGTTTTGTTATAGCAGCTGGTTCTGGGATGGTAATACTTGAAGAAAAAGAAAATGCATTAAAAAGAGGTGCAAAGATTTACGGAACTCTTAGAGGCTTTTGTGCAAATTCAGATGGTTACGATATGGTTGCTCCCTCTGGAGAAGGAGCTGCTAGATGCATGAGTGAAGCCCTCTCGCAATATGGACAACAAGTAGACTATATTAATGCACATGGAACAAGTACTCCGGTAGGAGATATTGCCGAAATAAATGCAATTAAAGAAGTATTCAATACTCAAAACCCCTACTTAAGTTCAACGAAATCGCTAACAGGCCATTCATTAGGAGCAACTGGAGCTCAAGAAGTTATTTATTCAATGATAATGATGAATGAAGGTTTCATTTCTCCTTCAATAAATGTTGAAGATGCCGTAGAAGAAATTGGTGATATTAATTTAGTAACTAAAGAAAACAATGAAAACATTAATTCATTTATGAGTAACTCATTTGGTTTCGGCGGGACAAATGCGTGCTTAATATTTAGTAAAGATTAATTTATCCATCAATGAGGAGGTAAATATGTTTAGCCATATAATGATTGGGACAAATGACATTGAGGAATCGCGTGCATTCTACGATAAATTATTTAAAGTTCTTGGTGCAAGGCCTGGAAAAATGATCCCAAGCCGCACTGGCTTAAAAAGATATTTTTATAACTTTAAAGATACAAGTTTTGCAATATCTGAACCTCTCGATGGGAAAGAAGCAACTGTTGCAAATGGAGCTACGATTGGATTTAACTTGGAAAGTGTTGAGCAAGGAGACCAATGGCATATGGCTGGAGTTCAAAACGGTGGAACTTCCATTGAAGAACCTCCTGGTATTCGTGAATATGATGAGTATAGTTTTTACTTAGCTTATTTAAGAGATCCAACTGGGCATAAGTTATGTGGATTGATGAGAGTTAAATAAAGTTTATTTCTTTTCAATTTTATCTAGAAAATCTTTTGGCAAGTCCTCTGATACTGAATTTGGAAATTCAGCAAGTCTCTTTTCCAAAAATGAGGTCACTCCTTCCCTAGCATCTCCAGACTTTCCTCTTGAGCTTATAAAAAAACTTTCCAAATTATGCGATCTATCAGGTCCATTATCTCCAAGTGAACTCCAAAATAATCTCCGAGCCATCGCAACTGAAACAGGTGCAGATTTCTTGGTAAGATCTTTACAATAATCTAGAGATTTCTCAAGCATCTCATCGTCTTCAAAAATATATGAAACAAGTCCAATCTCTTTAGCTTCATTAGCATCAATAATCTTTCCGGAGAAGCAAAGCTCTAAAGCTTTTGATATACCCACTATTTTTGGAAGGAACCATGAGCTACTAGCATCATTTACAATTCCCCTATTTAGAAAAACAAATCCAAACCTTGCGCTTGTTGAAGCAATTCTAATGTCTGCTGCTAGTTGCAGTGTTGCTCCTACACCAACAGCGGGACCATTACAGGCCGTTATAATTGGTTTAAGTGATTTGTACATTCTAAGTGTCAAAATCCCCCCAGCATCTTTGTTATATTCTTGAGGATATTCTTCAGATGTATCAAATCTATTAACAAAGGTATTTTCTCCCCCTGAGAGATCAGCACCTGCACAGAAAGCTCTTCCAGAACCAGTAATAAGTGTCGCTCTTATTTTGTCATCATTATCTATGACATCAAAAGCATTACAAAGCTCTTCCATCATAGTTAAAGTAAATGCATTGAGTTTCTCTGGTCGATTCAGCGTTATCAAAGCAACTGAATCTTGAGTTTCAAATTTGATATGCTTGTATTTCAAAGTCTAGAAAGGGATATCTTCTTCTGAGAATTCGCCATTGTCTTGATTTACATTCTCTTCACTCATACCTGAGTTTTTATTTTCAAATGATGATCCTGACGAATCGCCTCTTGAATCAAGCATCGTAAGCTCTTGTCCCAGAACCTCAGTTGTGTATCTATCATTTCCTGCTTGGTCTTGCCATTTTCTGGTTTGTAATTTACCTTCAACATAAACTTTAGATCCTTTATCAAGATATTGTTCTGCAATTTCAGCAAGTTTTCCAAAATATACAACTCTATGCCACTCAGTTTTTGTTTTTAAATCGCCGCTGTCTTTATCTTTCCATGATTCTGAAGTTGCCAAACTCAAGTTGGCCACTGCAGTATTGCTCTGGGTATACTTCATATCTGGTTTTTGACCTAAATTACCTACTAAAATTACTTTATTTACACCTCTACTCATATTTACCTCTTATAATATTAAAAGTTTAACCCATATTTCTTATTACATACATTTTAAATGAAAAGCATATCAATTAAAGGTGCGCGTACCCATAATTTAAAAAATATCGATGTTGATATTCCTAGAAATAAACTTGTCGTAATTACTGGATTGTCTGGATCAGGAAAATCATCTTTAGCGTTTGATACCTTGTATGCAGAGGGTCAAAGAAGATATGTTGAGTCACTCTCTGCATATGCCAGACAGTTTTTATCTATGATGGAAAAGCCTGATGTTGATCAAATTGAAGGTCTTTCACCGGCTATTTCTATAGAGCAAAAGTCTGCATCTCATAACCCTAGATCAACTGTGGGAACTGTAACTGAGATTTATGATTACTTAAGACTTCTCTACTCCCGAGTTGGTACTCCTAAATGTCCAGATCATGACATTGAGCTGAAAGCTAAATCTATTTCTGAAATCACTGATCAGATATGTAGTTTTGAAGAAGGCCAAAAGATAATGATTATTGCTCCAATAGTTAGAGGAAAAAAAGGAGAGCATCTTGCTGTATATGAAGACCTGCGTCAAGAAGGTTTTGTGAGAGCTAAAGTTAATGAAAGAATTTACTCATTAGATGAATTTCCTGAATTAGAAAAAAATAAAAAACATAATATTTCAGCCGTTGTAGATAGGCTTGTAATAAAAAATAATGATGAATTTAGGCAGCGTGTAGCAGAGTCAGTTGAGACTGCATCAAACTTTTCGGATGGAATAATTGAAGTGGACTTTATGGATGGTAAGATTGAATCTATCCTATTTTCAACAAATTTTTCATGTCCAGAGTGTGGTTATTCTATTCCAGAGCTTGAACCTAGAATGTTTTCATTCAATAGTCCATTTGGTGCCTGTGATAAGTGCGATGGTCTTGGAGTAATTCAATTTATTGATCCTTCAAAACTTATTCCAGATGAAGATGTGTCGATAAATAATGGAGCAATTAAAGGATGGACAAGAAGAAATAGGTTTTATTTTTATCAACTCAAATGCCTAGCTAATCACTATAATTTTTCGCTTTCAGAAAAATGGAAGAATTTAGATGATGACATCAAGAAAATTATTCTTTGGGGAAGCGATGATATTATTGATTTTTCTAAAAGATGGAGAAGTGGAAGCAGATTAGTAAGAAAGCATAAGTTTGAGGGAGTAATTACAAATACACAGAGAAGATTCAGGGATACAGATTCTGAATATATGAGAAATGAACTATCAAAGCTGCTGTCTGATAAAAATTGTGATGCATGCAATGGCTCTAGACTTAAAAAAGAGTCAAGAAATGTTTTTGTAAAAAATACACCAATAAATCACATAACCGAAATGAGAATAAATGAAAGCTTAGAATTTATTTCAGAACTGAAACTTCAAGGTAATAAGAAGAAGATTGCCGAAAAAATTCTAAAAGAAATAAATGATAGACTTTCTTTTCTTGAAAATGTTGGTCTTGGATACCTTGCGTTGGATAGGAGTGCTGAATCTCTTTCAGGAGGTGAGGCTCAGAGAATAAGACTTGCAAGTCAAATTGGATCTGGACTTGTTGGAGTAACATATATCCTTGATGAGCCTAGCATAGGCCTTCATCAAAGGGATAATGGCAAGCTCATTGAGACTCTAAAAAACTTAAGAGATCTTGGAAATACTGTAATTGTTGTTGAGCATGATGAAGATGCTATGCGTGAAGCAGATTATATTATTGATATGGGGCCGGGTGCGGGTGTGCATGGTGGCAAGGTATGTGCTGAAGGTGATTTTGAAAAAATCTTAAAGGATAAAAACTCAATAACTGGAAAGTTTTTATCAAAAAAGAGAGAGATAAAGGTCCCAAAAAAAAGAGCAAAACCAAATGGTAAGTTTATTGAAATAAAGTCAGCATTCGCCAACAACTTAAATAATATTGATATAGAAATACCTGTTGGTTTATTTACAGCTGTAACTGGAGTTTCAGGGTCTGGAAAATCATCTTTAATCAATCAAACTTTACTTCCGATGTCTACATTTATGCTGAATAGAGCTAATCTAAAAAAAGAAGTTAAATGCAAGGAAATAAAAGGGCTTGAAAACTTAGATAAAGTAATTGATATAGATCAATCTCCAATTGGAAGAACTCCTAGATCTAATCCAGCAACATATATTGGTTTATTTTCAAATATACGAGACCTATTTGCTCAAACAATTGAAGCTAGAGCAAGAGGATATAAACCAGGCAGATTTAGCTTTAATGTCAAAGGAGGTAGATGCGAATCTTGTCAAGGCGATGGTCTTATAAAAGTAGAAATGCATTTTCTTGCAGATGTTTATGTGACATGTGATGTTTGCAATGGTTCAAGATATAACGATCAAACATTGGAAGTAAAATATAAAGATAAAAATATAAGTGATGTTTTGAATATGACAGTTGAAGATGCATTATCTTTCTTTGATCAGATTCCTGCAATCAAAAAGAAACTTCAAACTTTATATGATGTTGGTCTAGGATATATAACACTTGGTCAATCAGCTACAACCTTGTCAGGTGGAGAGGCTCAAAGAATAAAATTAGCAAAAGAGTTATCTAAAAGAAGCACAGGTAAAACCTTGTTTATTTTGGATGAGCCAACAACCGGGCTTCACTTTCATGATATAGAGTTACTACTTAAGGTCCTTCACAGACTAAAAGAACAGGGTAATACAATTATTGTCATAGAACATAATTTGGATGTGATCAAAACTGCTGACTGGATTGTTGACTTAGGGCCTGAGGGCGGAAGCCAAGGTGGACAACTTATCGCAAATGGCGCACCAGAAAAGGTGGCTAAAGACAAAAGGTCATTTACAGGAAAGTATCTTAAAGAAATGCTTAACTAGCTAGCTTGGGATTCTTTAAGTTCAGGTACATCAGTTTCAGCTTCTTCACTTGATCTATCGACCCATTCAACAAAAGCCATGTCAGCTTTATCACCAGGCCTAAAGCCAGCTTTAATAATTCTAAGATAGCCTCCAGGTCTGGAAGATGATTTTGGACCAATCTCCTCAAAAAGCTTACCAACCGATTTTTTACATCTCAGCTTATCAAAAACTCTTCTTCTGTTTGCCACTGAGTCATTTTTAGAAACAGTAATTAAAGGTTCAAGATATTTTTTTAACTCTTTTGCTTTTGGAACAGTTGTTTTTATAATCTCATGCTCAATGAGAGCTAAAGACAAGTTTTTAAACAAAGCTTTCCTATGTGCTGAGTTTCTATTTAATTTTCTGCCTGATTTCTGGTGTCTCATTTTTAACCCAACGGTGGCCAATTTTCTAATACCATACCCAGAGAAAGTCCTTTTGAAGCTAGCACATCTTTAATCTCATTAAGAGATTTTTTACCAAGATTAGGTGTTTTTAAAAGGTCGAATTCGGATCTCTGAATTAAATCACCAATTAAGAAAATACTTTCAGCTTTTAAGCAATTAGTTGATCTTACAGTCAATTCAAGTTCTTCTATGGACCTAAGTAGCAGTGGATCAAAATCATTTTGCTCTTTTTTAGCTTCTTGTTCTGCAATTGCTTCTAGATCAACAAAGGCAGCAAGTTGCTGCTGCATTATAGTTGCAGAATGCTCTATGGCCATTTTTGCATCGATAGTTCCATCAGTCTCTAACTCAAGTATCAATTTATCTAGGTCTGTTCTTTTTTCAAATCTTGCATTCTCTACAGAATAAGAAACTCTTTTCACAGGACTAAATGATGCATCTACTTTTAAGCCTCCTACAGTATTATTTTCATCATCTCTGATATCTGCTGGCTCATAGCCTCTTCCAGTTCGCACAAAAACTGACATATTTAATTTAATTTTATCTACCAGTGAAACTACATGATGATCAGCATCAGTTAACTCAACATTTCCAGGAGCTTCAAATGAGGAAGAAGTTACTTCGCATGGTCCATCTACAGATAGTTTTAGTTCTGCTTCGTTTCCTTCAATTAATTTCACGGGCATATCTTTAAGATTCAATAAAATATCTATTACATCCTCTCTGACTCCCTCAATTGTTGAATACTCATGAGAAATGCCATCAATTAGGACATCTGTTACAGCAGCCCCAGGCATTGATGAAAGAAGAATCCTTCTCAAGGCATTACCCAGCGTATGACCAAAACCCCTCTCAAGTGGTTCTAGCGTTACCTTCGATACAGTATCTGAAACATTTTCGACTTGTATCTCGGTTGGTACTAATAAATCTATTACTGAAATTTGCATAATTACCTCTAACCCTCTTATTTTGAATAAAGCTCAACTATAAGATTTTCATTTATTTCTGTACTTAGATCAGTTCTATCAGGTACTGATTTAAATACGCCCCTAAAATTCTTTGCATCTACTTCAAGCCAATTGCACTCTTCTCTTTGTGCTGCAAGATCTATAGCTGCTTGAATTCTTAATTGACTTTTCTTATTTTCTCTAACTTCTACCTCATCTCCAGGCTGAACTTGATACGAAGCAATATTTACTTTACTGCCATTAACAAGAATTGCTTTATGAGATACAAGCTGTCTTGATTCTGCACGAGTGCATCCAAATCCCATTCTATAAACAACATTATCTAATCTTTGCTCTAGGTAAGATAAAAGGTTTTCACCAGTATTACCTTTTGACTTTGCAGCTTTCTTATAATAATTTCTAAACTGTTTCTCTAAAACTCCATACATTCTTCTTACTTTTTGTTTTTCTCTGAGCTGTAATCCATAATCTGACAACCTGCTTCTTCTAAGACCATGAACTCCTGGTGCGGTTTCCATATTACATTTAGATTCAACAGCTCTAACACCGCTCTTTAAATAAAGATCTGTGCCCTCTCTTCTTGAAAGCCTTAATGATGGTCCTCTATATCTAGCCATTATTTTCTCCTAAACTCTTCTCTTTTTTGGTGGCCTACATCCGTTATGGGGAAGAGGCGTTACATCTGTTATGCTCTTTATCTTTAGTCCACAAGCATTCAATGATCTAACTGCTGATTCTCTTCCAGCTCCAGGGCCTTTAACTTTTACATCTAGGCTTGTCATACCGAAATCTTCTTTAGCAACAGTACCAACTTTTTCAGCAGCAATCTGAGCTGCAAAAGGTGTGCTCTTTCTTGAACCTCTGAAACCGGAGCCCCCTGAAGTGGCCCAGCACACAGCATTACCTTGCTTGTCAGTGATAGTGATTATAGTGTTATTAAATGATGAGTGAATATGTGCCACTCCTTCACTTATTACCCTCTTTGTCTTTTTGCTTTTAGCCATTCTTTATCCTCTCATAGGCTTTTTAGGCCCTTTTCTTGTTCTTGCGTTAGTCTTTGTTCTTTGACCTCTGGTTGGAAGCTTTCTTCTATGTCTAATACCTCTATTAGTTCCTAAATCCATTAGTCTTTTAATATTTACACTAACCTCTCTTCTTAAGTCTCCCTCTAAAGTGTATTTTGCAACTTCTGCTCTTACTTTTTCCAGCTCATCCTCAGAGAGATCAGAAACCTTTTTAGAATATTCTAGCCCCAAGGCATCACAGATATCTTGTGCCCTATTTCTTCCGATGCCGAAAATATGCGTAAGAGAAATCTCTATATGCTTATTTTCTGGGATATTTACACCTGCTATTCTTGCCATAATATTTAACCTTGCTTTTGCTTATGTTTTGGGTCAGTTTTACAAATTACAAATAAAACACCTTTCCTTCTGACTATTTTGCAATCTCTACAAATTCTTTTAACTGATGCTCTTACTTTCATAATTACCTTCTATAATTCTTTAAATTTGCTTTCTTCATAACAGATGCATATTGACTAGACATCATGTGAGATTGAACTTGAGACATGAAATCCATTAAAACCACAACAATAATTAAGATTGAAGTTCCGCCAAGATAGAAAGAAACTCCAGCAAAATTAATTAAAGCAAGCGGCATTAGACATATTAGAGTTAGGTAAATACTTCCAAAGACTGTTAATCTGGCTAATACACTATCAATGTAGTTTGAGGTTTGCTCACCAGGCCTTATGCCCGGTATATACGCTCCTGATCTTTTTAGATTATCTGCCACTTCACGAGTATTGAATGTAAGAGCTAGCCAAATAAAGCAGAACGATATAATTAGGGTCGAAAATACTAACACATAGAGTGGTTGCCCAGGATTAAGAGCAAGGGTTAGTGATTGTAAAAAACCAGATGGGTCACCTTGTCCAAACCATTGCGTTAAAGATTGAGGGAACAACAAGAAAGTACTTGCGAATATAGCTGGAATAACACCAGCCATATTTACCTTGAAAGGTAAGTGGCTTGCTTGCGCTTGCATCATTTTTCTACCTTGTTGTCTTTGAGCATAGTTAACAGTAATCCTTCTTTGGCCTCTTTCTATAAATACTACTGCGGCAATAACTGCCATAGCTAAAACTCCAATGCCAATAAGAAGTAATATATTTAGGTCACCCTGTCTTGACTGCTCGAGAGCTTGTCCAATAGCACCAGGCATTCCAGACAAAATACTTATAGCAATAATTATTGAGATGCCATTCCCTATTCCTCTTTCAGAAACCTGTTCTCCTAGCCACATTAGGAATATTGTTCCAGCAACTACAGAGGTTACTGTAGATATATAAAAAGATATGAAGGGTATATCTAAGTATTTAAGGCCAGATGCGTTAAGAGTGAATGCAAGTGCTGATGCTTGAATGAGAGCAAGTAAAACTGTTCCGTACCTTGTAAATTGAGTTATCGCATTTCTTCCTGCCTGACCATCTTTTTTAAGCTCCTGTAAGTATGGTATTGAATTAGAAAATAGCTGCATAATAATTGCAGAGGAAATATAAGGGATTACATTCAAGGCAAAAACACTCATTCTCTCTAAAGCTCCACCGGAGAATAAATTAAACATTTCAAGAATTGTTCCTTGATTTTGAGTAAATAAGTCTTCCAATCTTTGAGGATCAATGCCAGGAATTGGAATATGCGTTCCAATTCGATAAATAACTATCGCTAGAATTACAAACCTAATCCTCTTCCACAAATCTGACATGCTACTATTTGCCATTTTTAGCTGACCTTGCCTCCAGATTCTTCAATTGATTTAAGTGCGCCTTTTGTAACACTTAGTCCAATAACATTTAGTGCCTTTGAAAGCTGATGATCACCATAGATTTTTACTTTATTAATTTTTTTATTAATAAGTTTTTTTTCTTTGAGTATGTCTAAGCTCACTTCTTTCAATCCATCAAGCATTCTTAGGTTGATATCCGTTGATAGGTTATTAACTCTAGAAGAAAAACCAAATTTCGGTAGCCTTTGTTGAAGCGGCATCTGTCCACCTTCAAACCATCTAGGTATAGATCCTCCAGATCTAGATTTTTGCCCTTTGTGCCCTCTTCCAGCTGTTTTTCCATTACCTGAACCAATACCTCTTCCAACACGTTTTCTATTTGATTTGGTGCCATCATTTACAAGAGAATTCAGTGAAAGTGTATTATTTTCTTTAGTCATCTTATCCAACTACCTCAACCATATCTGAAATCTTGTTTATCATTCCTCTATTACTTGGTGTATCTTCAACTGTTACAACTTGATTCAATTTTTTAAATCCTAACCCTTGAATACACAGCTTATGTTTCTTTATTCTTCCAATACCACTCTTTATAAGTTTTATTTGAATATTTTTGCTTGGCGTCATAGAACTTCCTCTACTTTTTTACCTCTTCTTTGAGCAACCGTTTCAGGTGATTCCATTGACTTAAGTCCATTTATTGTTGCCATAACAACATTTACAGGATTTGTTGAGCCATAGCACTTAGCAAGAACATTTTGGACTCCAACGAGCTCAAGAACTGCTCTCATTGCTCCACCCGCGATAATACCGGTACCTTCTGCAGCTGGCTGCATATAGACATTTGCAGATCCATGAATAGCTTTTAGTGGATACCAAATTGTAGACCCATTTAACTCAACATCTACCATACTTCTTCTAGCATTTTCCATGGCTTTTTGAATTGCTATTGGAACTTCTTTAGCTTTACCTCTTCCAAAACCGACCTTACCTTTCCCATCTCCAACAACAGTAAGAGCAGTAAAGCCAAAAACCCTTCCACCTTTTACAACTTTAGCAACTCTGTTTACTTGAACTAGCTTTTCCTCAAGTAAATCACCTTGTTGGTTCATGTTTGTCATTTCCTTTGCCATTTTGTTATATCTCCAAACCTTTTTCTCTTGCCGCTTCAGCAATCATTTTTATTCTTCCGTGGTATCTGTATCCTGATCTATCAAAAATAACTTTTTTAATACCATTATTGATAGATAAATCAGCAATCTTTTCTCCTACTTCTTTCGCAGATTGCACGCTTCTTCCTTTAGACTTAATGCTCTTATCAAGCGTAGAAGTCGCTGCTAAAACTTTTGATCCACTCGGATCAATAATTTGCGCATAAATATGCTGGGAAGATTTAAAAACAGTCAGTCTTGGAAGGTCTTGAGATTTTATTCTCATCCTTGTTTTTTTAGCTCTTCTTAGCCTTGATTCATTCTTAATACTCATTAGGCACCACCTGCAGCTTTTTTAGCTTCTTTTCTCTTAATTCTCTCATCAGAATATTTAACACCTTTTCCTTTGTATGGTTCAGGTGGTCTAAATGCCCTAATTTCTGAAGCAACTTGTCCTAAGACTTGCTTATCATGGCTCTTAAGTACTATTTCGGTTTGTGATGGGGTTTCCACACTTACACTTTCTGGTAGTTCATATTTGATTGGGTGAGAAAAACCTAATGTTAAATCTAGAGTCTTTCCAGCTGCTTTTGCTCTGTAGCCAACTCCAACTAATTCTAATTTTTTTTCAAAGCCTTGAGAAACTCCCGTAACCATATTGTTTAAGATTGCTCTTGTAGTTCCTCCCATAGCAACAGATTCTTGATAGTCTCCATATGAAACTAAAACTTCATTTTCAGAAATGTCTACCTTTACATCTTTAACTAGTTCAAATTCCATAGAACCGTTTTTGCCTGAAACTGAAACTAAATTATCTTTTAGCTCAACCTTTACGCCTTCTGGAATAGTTATAGGTTGTTTTGCAACTCTAGACATTTAAAAAACCTCCACCAAAATCTCGCCGCCAACATTCTTGCTTTTTGCAGCTTTATCGGTCATTAAACCTTGATTAGTTGATATAACATAAATACCCAAACCTGCTTTAACATTAGACAAGTCCTTAGAACCTGAATATTTTCTTAGGCCAGGTCTAGAAATCCTTTTTAGATCTTTAATTGCGGGCTTACCATTAAAGTACTTAAGAATCACACTAATCTCATCCTTGCCACCGTTGTCAATTTTTTCACAGGAATTTAAATACCCTTCATCAATTAATACATTAACTAGGTCATGCTTAATTTTAGAATAAGGAACGATTACAGAATCTTTTCCTCTCATAAGGCCATTCCTTATTCTGTTAAGGCAGTCTGAAATAGGATCTTGAAAACTCATAATATATTTACCAACTTGATTTAACTAATCCAGGAATATCTCCGCGCATAGCAGCTTCCCTCAATTTAATTCTACTCAGACCAAACTTTCTATAGACAGCATGTGGTCTCCCGGTTATTGAGCATCTTCTTTGAACTCTTGATGGGCTCGCATTTCTAGGAAGCTTCTGTAGCTTTCTATATGCCTCAAACCTTTCCTCATCTGTCTTGCTCATATCTAAGAAAGTTTTCTTGAGTTCAGCTCTTTTGGTTGCATATTTTGCAACCGTTTTCATTCTTTTATTTTCTCTTGCTATTAGTGATTTTCTAGTCATAGTTCCTACTTCTTAAATGGGAAGCTCAGTTCTTCCAATAATATTTTTGCGTCGGCAGGATTTTTTGCTGATGTATTTATACAAATATCCATGCCTCTAATTTGATCAATATTGTCATAATTTATTTCTGGAAATATTATCTGTTCTTTAATACCAAAACTATAATTCCCTTGTTTATCAAATGATTTTGGATTTAATCCTCTAAAGTCTCTTTCCCTTGGAATGGCAACATTAATGAGTCTTTCAACGAAGTCATACATTCTTTTACCTCGAAGAGTTACTTTGCATCCCATAGGCCAACCTTCTCTGATTTTAAAACTTGCAACTGATTTTCTTGCGTTAGTAACAAGTGGTTTTTGACCAGAAATTGATTGAAGATCATCAACAGCATTTGTAAGATGCTTTTTATCGTTTACTGCTTGTCCGACACCCATGTTAATAACTATTTTTGTGAGTTTTGGTAAAGCCATGACATTATTCTCGCCAAGCCTCTCCTTGAGTATAGGCATGATTTCGTCTTTATATTTTTGTTGCAAGCTAGCCATTTTTATACTTGTTTTCCTGTTTTTTTGTTTAATCTTTCTTTCTTTCCTGTCTTCTCATCTATTTTCATTGAAATCCTAGAGCCTTTTTTTATCTTTGAGTCCCATATTTGAATATTTGATAAATCGATTGGTGATTCTTGTTCAACTATTCCACCAGTAACACCTAACTGAGGATTTGGCTTAGTATGCTTTTTCACAATATTAATACCTGTAACAAAAGCCTTATTTTTCTTGATGCTTGTAATAGTTCCAGTCTTGCCCACATCTCTACCTGCAATAACTACAACTTCATCACCTGTTTTAAGTCTTGTTCTTACATTGCTCTTCATTTACAGAACCTCCGGTGCAAGTGACAAGATTTTCATGAAGTTTCCAGACCTTAATTCTCTAGTAACCGGTCCAAATACTCTTGTACCAATTGGAGCATTTTGTGGATTAAGAAGAACTGCGGCATTTTCATCAAACTTTATTAACGACCCATCTCTTCTTCTTACGCCTTTCTTTGTTCTTACCACAAGAGCATTTACTACTTGTCCTTTTTTTACTTTGCCAGTAGGTATAGCCTCTCTTACAGCAACTTTAATAATGTCCCCGACATTTGCATAACGTCTCTTAGAGCCTCCAAGCACTTTTATGCACATAACTGATCTTGCTCCACTATTATCAGCAATATTAAGAATTGATTGCATTTGTATCATTAGGAATCACCTCCACCTGAATCTGATTCCTCTAAAATCCAAGTTTTAGTTTTAGAAAAAGGTTTGCACTCTTTTACTGAAACAAAATCGCCAATGTTTGCAATATTGTTTTCATCATGGGCATGCACTTTAGTTGATCTTCTCATTATCTTTCCATACAAAGGATGTTTAACTTTTCTTTCCACTTTAACAGTAATGGTCTTATCAGCCTTATTACTAACGACAACTCCTGATAATATTCTTGGATTCTTATTTTCCATTTGCATCACCTGCATTATTTTTCTCAGATATAACTGTTTTAATTCTTGCAACCCTTTTTCTGTTTAATTTTATTTTATGAGTTTCGCTTAGCTGGCCAGTCTTAAGATTTAGGTTGTCCTCAAACTGCTCTTTATATATTGTTTCAAGATTTTTATTTAAATCAGAAACTGACATACTTCTTAACTTATCTAATTCTTTGTTAGCCATTTTTAATTCTCTTTTTCCTTAAACATAGTCTTAACCGGAAGCTTTGCGCTAGCAAGTCTAAAAGCTTCCCTTGCAACTTCCTCGGTAACACCAGATATTTCATATAAAACTTTACCTGGTTGAACAAGAGCAACCCAATACTCAACATTTCCTTTACCCTTACCCATTCTGGTTTCAAGTGGTTTTTTTGTTATTGGTTTATCAGGGAATATTCGTATCCAAGTGTTTCCTCCCCTCTTCATATATCTTGTCATGGCTCTTCTTGCAGACTCAATTTGACGAGATGTGATTCTTCCTCGAGTTTGCGCAACTAAACCATATCTTCCAAATGCAATAGTATTACCATTCTGTGCAAGGCCTCTATTTCTACCTTTATGCATTTTTCTAAATTTGGTTTGTTTTGGCTGTAACATAATATTTAAGTGCTAACTCCCTCTTTAATTGGATCTCCAATAATTTCACCCTTATAGACCCAAACCTTTACTCCGATAATCCCATAAGTAGTTAAGGCTTCAGCAGTTCCATAATCCACATCTGCTCTTAAGGTGTGAAGCGGAACTCTTCCCTCTCTATACCATTCAGTTCTGGCAATTTCAGCACCATTTAGTCTTCCAGATATTTCAACTCTAACTCCTTTAGCGCTTTGTCTTAATGCACTTTGGACAGCTCTTTTCATTGCTCTTCTAAATTGGACTCTTCTCTCAAGCTGTTGTGCAACTGATTCAGCAAGTATTGTTGCATCCAAATCAGGCTTTCTTATTTCCTTAATATTTACTTTTGTAGGAAGATTAACAATTTTTTTAATTTGTCTCTTGAGGTTTTCTATTTCCTCACCCTTTTTACCAATAATGATTCCAGGTCTTGAGGAGTGAATGTTCACAACATAAGCCTGGGCAGATCTATCAAGTTCAACTTTGCTAATTGATGAGAATTTAAGTTTAGTTCCAATAAATTCTCTCACTTTAAGATCTTCATTTAAGAATTTCGCAAAATCTTTACCTTTTGCATACCAATTAGCATTATGCTTCTTGATAATTCCAAGCCTCATTCCTGTTGGATGTACTTTCTGGCCCATTAAGCTTCTCCGTCCGTTAAAATAATTTCTATATGACAAGTCGGCTTGATAATCCTGTCTGCTCTTCCTCTTGCCCTTGGTTTCATTCTCTTCAATCTCATTCCTTGATTAACTATTACTGACTTGACAAAAAGTTTATCGATGTCTGCATTCTCATTATGCTCAGCATTTGCAATTGCAGACTCAAGTAATTTTTTCATAACTTCTGAACCTTTCTTTTTACTAAACGAAAGAAAATCCATTGCATCTTGAATGGTTTTACCTCTTATCACATCTGCAACAAGACCAGCTTTTTGTGGCGATAGTCTAGTTCCTTTTAAATATGCTCTAGTTTCCATTATTTTGCCTTTCTGTCTCCTGAGTGCATTTTGAATGTTCTAGTTAATGCAAATTCACCAAGTTTATGACCAACCATATCTTCATTAATAAAAACTGGGACATGTTGCCTTCCATTATGGACAGCGATTGTAAGGCCAACCATTGTAGGTGAAACCATAGATCTTCTTGACCAAGTCTTTATAGGCTTTTTATCATTATTAGCTATCGCAGCGTCTACCTTCTTCTGCAAAGATAAATCTATAAATGGTCCTTTTTTTAGTGATCTTGGCATTCTTAGTTCCTCTTTCCTCTTCTTCTTATAATTAAATTATCAGATCTTGTATTCTTTCTAGTTTTATATCCTTTTGTTGGCACACCCCATGGAGTAGATGGGTGTCTACCTCCGGATGTTTTACCCTCTCCTCCGCCATGAGGGTGATCAACTGGGTTCATTGCTACACCTCTTACAGTAGGTCTCTTACCTCTCCATCTGTTTGCACCAGCTTTTCCTATAGACTTAAGATTATTCTCTTGATTTGATACTGTTCCAAGAGTAGCTCTGCAATCTGAGAGAACTTTCCTCATCTCCCCTGATTGCAGTCTTAGGGTTGAATAAATTCCTTCTTTTGCGACAAGTCTTGCAGAGGTTCCAGCACTTCTTGCTAACTGCCCACCCTTACCAGGTTTCATTTCAACACAGTGAATGTTTGTACCAAGGGGAATATCCTTTAATTTGAGTGAGTTACCATCCTTAATATCAGCTTTGTCAGAGGAAATCACTTCTACGCCTATCTCCATTTTGCTAGGACATAAGATGTACCTCCTCTCTCCATCAGCATATTTAAGAAGAGCAATATTTGCTGATCTATTTGGATCGTATTCAATTCTTTCAACAATAGCTGGAATATCTAACTTATTTCGCTTAAAGTCGATTACTCTGTAATGACGCTTGTGACCTCCACCCTGATGCCTTACGGTTATCCTTCCATTATTATTTCTTCCACCTTTTTTAGATTTTGGCTCTATAAGACCCTTAAAAGGCTTGCCTCTATGCAAATTATTTTTCTTTAGAGAAACAACAAATCTTCTGCCTGGGCTAGTTGGTTTTGCTTTTTGAACAGGCATCTTAGTTCACTCCCTCAAATTGAATATTAGAATCTGGGCTTAAGGAAACAAAGGCTTTTTTGTAATCTGATCTTTTATAAACTCCAAATCTATTTCTTTTTGTCTTACCTTTAACAACTGAGGTTGTAACTTTAACGACCGTTACATTGAAAAGACTTTCTACAGCTTTCTTAATTTCTCTCTTATTAGCTCCTTTATCCACCCTAAAGACAATTTGCTTTAAATCCTGATTAAGCTGAGAAGATTGTTCAGTAATATGAGGAGCCTTAAGAACTTTGTATAATTTCATGTCCATTAAATAAGCTCCTCTATCTTTTTGAAAGCTGCAGGTGTAATTGCAACTTTATGAGGTTTTAACAACATAACTGGATTAATTTCAGCAGTTGTAACAACATTTACGTGAGGAATGTTTCTAGATGCTAAATGTAAATTCTTATCAACTTCATCAGTAATAATTAATACATTTTCTAGCGACAGCTTTGAAAGAAAACTTACCATTTCCCTTGTTTTTGGATTCTTGATTTTTGGATGTTCTATTGCAACAAGCTTTTCCTGTCTGAGAAGCTCAGAGAAAATTGATCTCAATGCAGCTTTGTACATTTTCTTATTAATTTTTTTTGAGTAGTCTCTTGGTCTGGAAGCAAATGTAACTCCTCCACCCCTCCAAATAGGACTCCTGATAGTTCCAGCTCTGGCCCTTCCAGTTCCTTTTTGCCTATATGGTTTCTTTCCTCCGCCTCTTACTTCAGATCTATTCTTCTGTTTAGAAGAGCCCTGTCTCATACCAGCAAGGTAGGTTACTACTGCCTGGTGTACTAACGATTCGTTATAATCTTTAACAAAAGAATCAGAAAGAACGATATCTTCTTTCTTGCTTTTAGATGTAGACAATACACTTAACTTCATTTCTTTATCGATGGTTTGATTGTTACTTTAGAGCCGTTAAAGCCTGGAATAGCTCCCTTTATGAATAGAAGATTATTTTCAACATCAACATTGATGATTTCTAAATTTTGAATAGTTTTTCTTTCGCTTCCCATGTGACCAGACATCTTTTTCCCTTTCCATACTCTACCAGGAGTCTGACACTGCCCTATTGATCCATGCGCTCTATGAGATAGTGAGTTTCCATGAGTAGCGTCTTGCATTTTAAAGTTATGTCTTTTGATAACTCCAGCATAGCCTTTACCTTTCGAAGTTCCAGTAACATCAACATGCTGTCCAACTTCAAATAGATCTGCTGCCAAATGATCACCTACACTTCGATCAGGATTCTCACTTAACTTAAATTCATTAAGCGTTCCAGGTGCAACATTTACTTTAGCGAAAAACTCTTTTTGTGATTTTGAAAGATTCTTTTTGTTTTCTGTTTTTGATACAAGAACAGCATCATAGCCATCTGCATCTTTAGTTTTAATACCAGCGACATAATTGCCAAGAACTGAAACAATAGATACTGGAATTGAGTCTCCATCTTCTTGGAAGACCCTAGACATTCCTGATTTTTTTCCAATTAAGCCTAAACTCAACTTTATTCTCCTTATTACGGGGCTTTAAACCCTCTATGGCCGCTTACGCGTTTACCCTTAGCTAATACTTATCTGCACATCAACTCCTGCAGACAAATCTAGTTTCATTAAAGCATCAACAGTTTTGTCTGTTGGCTTAATAATATCTAAGAGCCTTTTATAAGTTCTTATTTCATATTGATCTCTAGCATCTTTATCTTTATGCGGTGAAGTCAATATAGTGGTCCTCTCTTTTTTTACAGGCAATGGTATCGGACCTTTTACCACTGCGCCTGTTTTTTTTGCAGTTTCAACAATTTGTCTTGTAGAGGTATCAATGAGTCTATAGTCAAAAGCTTTTAGTCTTATTCTTATAGCCTGGTTTTCCATTTTTTAAACTAAAATTCCTCTATTAAAAACATCACGCAAAACGCAAAATGTGGCGTATTTTAGGTCTCTAGGGCCTAATATGTCAACAAAAAGATAATATTTATTTTAATATAGAAGTTAAGCTGTTTTTAGCTCTTCTGCGATGCTTGATGGAACGTCTGCATATTTAAGAAATTCCATTGAAAAACTCGCTCTTCCTTGAGTTTGAGACCTCAAGTCTGTTGCATAGCCAAACATCTCTGAAAGAGGAACTTCTGATTGCACAGTTTTACCAGAAGGAATCTCATCCATACCCAAAATTATTCCTCTTCTTCTATTTAAATCCCCAACTACATCTCCCATATGCTCTTCAGGTGTCACTACCTCAACCTTCATTATTGGTTCAAGAATAACTGGTTTTGCCTTAAGTGCGCCTTCTTTTAAAGCCATAGAGCCAGCAATTTTAAAGGCCATCTCGCTTGAGTCTACATCATGGTAAGAACCATCATATAGTGTTGCTTTGAGAGCAAGTAAAGGATAACCAGCAACTACACCATTTTGCATTTGCTCTTGAATACCCTTATCGACAGCAGGTATGTATTCTTTAGGAACAACACCGCCGACTATTTGGTCAACAAATTCATAATCATCATCAAGGCCTAATGGCTCTAACTTTAGCCATACATGGCCATACTGTCCTTTACCTCCACTCTGACGAACAAATTTGCCTTCAATTTCTATAGCTTCTTTAATAGTTTCTCTGTAAGAAACCTGTGGTTTACCTATGTTAGCTTCAACAGAAAATTCTCTTTTCATTCTATCTACTAAGACATCTAAATGAAGTTCTCCCATGCCAGAAATAATTGTTTGTCCTGACTCCTCATCAGTATGCACCCTAAAAGAAGGGTCTTCTTTAGCTAGTTTTTGAAGCGCTAATGACATTTTTTCTTGATCTGGCTTAGATTTCGGCTCCACAGCTACAGAAATAACAGGTTCTGGGAAATCCATTTTTTCAAGAATAATTTGGTCTTTAGTGTCACATAAGGTATCGCCAGTAGTAATATCTTTAAGCCCGATACAAGCTGCAATATCTCCAGCACGAATCTCTTTTATTTCATTTCTACTGTTTGAATGCATTTGTACCATTCTTCCAACACGCTCTTTTTTACTTCGTGTTGAATTAACTACACCATCACCAACAGATAAAACACCGGAATAAACCCTTATAAATGTTAATGTTCCCACAAATGGGTCTGTAGCGATTTTGAAAGCTAAAGCAGAGAATGGTTCTTCATCTGAAGAAGACCTAGAGTCAGTTTTTTCTTCCTCACCTGGTAGAACACCCTGGATGGCTGCAACTTCATTTGGAGCCGGCAAAAATTCAATGACTGCATCAAGAACTGCTTGGACACCTTTATTTTTGAATGCAGAACCACACATTGCAAGAACTATCTCATTGTTAAGGGTTCTTAATCTAAGTCCTTCTCTTATTTGATCTTCAGTAAGGTCTCCACTTTCAAGATAAGCTTCCATCAATTCTTCGTTTGCCTCAGCAGCTGTCTCTAACATTTGCTCTCTGAGCTCATCACATCTGCCTTTAAGATCTTCTGGAATTTCTGCAAGATCAAAAGTAAGGCCTTGATCATCTTCATTCCAGAAAATTGCCTTCATCCTAATTAGATCTACAACGCCTTTAAAGTCATCCTCAGCACCTATATTCAATTGGATTGGCACCACTGTTGATCCAAGTCTTTCTCTTACTTGATCGACAACTCTTTCAAAGTCAGCGCCAGCTCTATCCATTTTGTTAACAAAAACAATTCTTGGCACTTCATATCTGTTGCATTGACGCCAAACAGTCTCTGATTGAGGCTCAACACCAGATGTACCACAGAATACAACAACTGCGCCATCAAGCACTCTTAGAGATCTTTCAACTTCAATTGTGAAATCAACGTGTCCTGGTGTATCAATAATATTTATTCTATGCTTTGGAAACTGTTGCTCCATTCCACTCCAGAAACAAGTAGTTGCAGCGGAAGTAATTGTTATACCTCTTTCTTGTTCTTGCTCCATCCAATCCATAGTAGCTGCGCCATCATGGACTTCACCTATCTTATGAGATAGACCCGTGTAGAAAAGTACTCTTTCTGTTGTTGTGGTCTTGCCTGCATCAACATGAGCACAAATACCAATATTTCTGTATTTACTTAATTCAGTTTCCCTAGCCATTTCTTAAAATCTAAAGTGTGAAAAAGCTTTATTAGCTTCTGCCATTTTATGAACGTCTTCTCTTTTCTTTACAGCAGCTCCTTTTCCCTGAGAAGCATCTTGAAGTTCGCCAGCAAGTCTTAGTGACATAGACTTTTCAGATCTTTTTCTTGCAGCTTCAACGATCCATCTCATGGCTAATGCTTGTTTTCTTGATGGTCTGACCTCAATTGGTACTTGATAAGTAGCGCCGCCAACACGTCTTGATTTCACTTCAACTACTGGGCCTACCGCCGATAGAGCTTTCATGAAAATCTCAAGTGGCTCTTCTTTTGATTGAGAAGTGATTCTGTCGAAAGCACCATAAACAATCTTTTCAGCTATAGCTTTTTTACCATCTTTCATAAGATTATTCATAAATTTTGCGACAATAATATCTTTATATTTTGGATCTGGTAGAACCTTTCTTTTTTCAGGACTTCTTCTTCTTGGCATTATTATTTACCTTTTTTTGCCCCATACTTTGATCTTCTCTGCTTTCTGTTGGCAACGCCTGAGGTATCTAGTGTGCCTCTTACAGTGTGATATCTAACTCCTGGAAGATCTTTCACTCTTCCGCCTCTAATTAAAACAAGAGAGTGTTCTTGCAGATTATGACCTTCTCCACCAATATAAGACGTTACCTCAAAACCACTTGTTAATCTTACTCTGCAAACTTTTCTTAGAGCTGAGTTTGGTTTTTTTGGAGTGGTTGTATAAACCCTCGTACAAACGCCTCTCCTTTGAGGGCATCCTTTCAGTGCAGGAACATCAGTCTTCTTAGTTTTAGGTTTACGTGATTTCCTTACTAGTTGGTTTACAGTTGCCATATTAATTATCTAAAAGCCGTGATTCTATATAGCTCATTGGTTATCGTCAACTGGTTTTTCAGATTCTAGATCAGATTGTTCCTCAGCATCAGTATTTGTATCCTGAATCTCTTGTCTTAAAGCTGCTTCAAGATCATCTGAAGAGAGAGTAAACTCATCTGAATCAGGTGATTTAGTTTTAAGCTTGTCATGAAAATCCATGCCTGTTCCAGCTGGGATAAGTCTACCAACAACAACATTCTCCTTTAAGCCTCTCAACCCATCTTTCTTTCCAGTAACAGCTGCTTCTGTAAGGACTCTTGTAGTCTCCTGGAAGGATGCTGCGGATATGAATGAATTAGTAGCAAGGGAAGCTTTTGTAATTCCCAATAAGACTCTTTCATATGTTGCTGGCTCTTGATCATTAGATTCTGCCATTTTATTTGCTTCAACCAAATCAGCAAATTCAACTTGATCACCTTGTATGAACTTTGTATCACCGCCATCAACAATTAATGCTTTTCTCAACATTTGTCTTAGGATAGTTTCAATGTGTTTATCATTTATGGAAACTCCTTGGAGTCTATAAACTTGTTGAATTTCATTTACGATGAAGTTTGTAAGAGTCGGTATGCCTTTAAGTCTTAAAATATCATGAGGACTGTATGGGCCATCACTAACGATATCACCTTTTTCTACTCTCTCACCTTCAAATACTGAGAGCGTTCTGTGTTTAGGTATTAACATCTCTACATTCTGAGACTTTTTAGATGCGCCATCAGGGGTAATGACAAGTCTAACTTTTCCTTTAGTTTCTTTACCAAAAGAAACCATTCCTGACTCTTCTGCGAGCACAGCAGCATCTTTAGGTGTTCTAGCCTCAAATAAGTCAGCAACTCTTGGCAATCCTCCAGTTATATCTTTGGTCTTAGATCCTTCAAGAGGAATCCTTGCAATAACTTCACCAGCAGTTATTTTTTGACCATCATCAAGATTTAATAGTGCTGAGGCAGGCATAGCATAGGTAAAAGGTTGATTATTTTCAGGATGCGTTAACTGTTTTCCTCTACCATCTGTCAAACTAACTGATGGTACTAAATCTTTACCAGCCGAGGGCCTCTCAGAACCATCAATGATTTCGATGCTGCTTAGTCCAGTTAATTCATCAGTTGAAGCTCTAACAGATACACCTTCCTCAATATCAGCAAATTTAACCTTACCGGAAGCTTCTGAAATTATTGGGCGAGTATATGGGTCCCATGTAGCAATTTTTTGTCCCAGATCTACTTTTGCATTATTAGCAACTAGTAAAGTTGAACCATAAGGTATTTTATATTGCTCAACAATTTTTCCTTGATTGTCAGAAATAGATAAGGTTGAATTTCTTGAAATAACAACTTCTAGTTTATCTTTGTTTTTAACGCTCTTAATATCATCTGAAAAAATAACTGAGCCATCATTCCTGCTAATTATTGAATCATCTTCAGATGAGCTTGAAGCAGCTCCTCCAATATGGAAAGTTCTCATAGTTAACTGAGTTCCTGGCTCTCCAATTGATTGCGCAGCAACAACACCAACGGCTTCACCTCTGTGAACAAGATGTCCTCTCGCTAAGTCTCTTCCATAACATTTAGAACATACACCAAAACTTGACTCACAAGTCATTGGAGATCTTACTCTAAGCGTAGAAAGATTTAATGGCTCAATCTTCAGCAATGCATCTTCATCAATAAGAGTATTTTTAGCGAAAAGCTCATTCCCATCATGATCAAGAATAGGTTCAGCAATTACTCTTCCAAGAATTCTATCAGTGAGGTCTTGAATGATTTCACCACCATCAATAATTGCTTTCATTTCTATTGAGTCCTCTGTACCACAATCGTCTTCTGTAATAACTGAATCCATTGATACATCACATAGTCTTCTTGTTAAATAACCAGAGTTTGCTGTTTTTAATGCAGTATCTGCTAGACCCTTTCTAGCTCCGTGAGTTGAGATAAAGTACTGTAAAACGGAAAGACCTTCTCTGAAGTTTGCCGTAATAGGAGTTTCAATAATTGAACCGTCTGGTTTTGACATTAACCCTCTCATACCTGATAACTGTCTAATTTGAGCAGGTGATCCTCTAGCTCCTGAATCAGCATATATATATACTGAATTAAAAGAAGCTTGTTCAACTTCATTACCATCAGAATCCTCAACGTTATCTTTACTAATTTTTTCCATCATTGCCTTGGCAACTCTTTCATTTGCTCTAGACCATATATCAACTACTTTGTTATATCTTTCGCCTCTTGTAACCAATCCAGATGAGAATTGATTTTCTATTTCTTTAACCTCATCCTCTGCCTTGTCTACAATTTCATATTTCTGTTCAGGAATGACAAAATCATCGACACCAATCGATGAGCCTGATCTAGTTGAAAAATCAAAACCAAGGTACATTAGTTGGTCAGCAAAAATTACAGTCTTCTTCAAGCCAGCCTTTCTGTAGGAAAGATCAATAAGGGATGAAACAGCTTTTTTATCTAGTGTTTTATTTACATTATCGAATCCAACTTCAATTGGAGTAATCCTCCATATAAGGGTCCTACCGACGGTAGTATCTTCTATAAAAACACCTTTCTCAGCATTTTCAATTCTTACTTTTATCTTTGCATGAAGATCTATCTGTTCAGACTCAAAAGCTCTTTGAACTTCATCAGGATTTGAGAATACCCTTCCCTCTCCATAAGAATTTACCTTCTCTCTTGACATATAATAAAGCCCAAGAACTACATCCTGGGTTGGATTAATAATTGGAGCTCCATCCGCAGGTGAAAGAATGTTATTGGTCGACATCATTAATGCTCTAGCTTCAAGTTGAGCTTCCACTGTTAATGGAACATGAACAGCCATTTGGTCGCCATCAAAGTCGGCATTATATGCAACACAAACTAATGGATGAAGTTGTATAGCCTTACCTTCAATTAGTAAAGGTTCGAATGCCTGAATACCCAGACGGTGCAATGTTGGAGCCCTGTTTAAAAGAACTGGATGCTCTCTTATAACTTCTTCTAAAGCTTCCCAAACCTCTGGTGTCTCTCTTTCAACAAGCCTTTTTGCAGCTTTAATTGTTGTTGCAAGCTCTTTATGCTCCAATCTACCATACACAAATGGTTTGAATAGCTCTAATGCCATTTTTTTCGGTAGTCCGCATTGATGAAGTTTTAAATTTGGACCAGATACAATTACTGATCTTCCAGAGTAATCAACACGCTTACCAAGAAGGTTTTGTCTAAATCTTCCGCCCTTACCTTTTATCATGTCAGCAAGAGACTTTAGAGGTCTTTTGTTAGTGCCTGTTATAACTCTTCCTCTTCTTCCATTA
Organism: uncultured SAR86 cluster bacterium; assembly: GCA_902605165.1. Lineage (GTDB taxonomy): Bacteria > Pseudomonadota > Gammaproteobacteria > Magnimaribacterales > D2472 > CACNXK01. Next base: position 26,397 of record CACLBJ010000001.1, read on the forward strand.
TCAAGTAGTGCATCAACTGATTCTTGAAGCATTCTTTTTTCATTTCTTACAATGATGTCAGGCGCATTAAGCTCCAATAATCTTTTTAATCTATTGTTTCTATTAATTACTCTTCTATATAGATCATTTAAATCAGAGGTAGCAAATCTTCCACCTTCGAGCGGAACAAGGGGTCTAAGGTCTGGAGGTAGCACCGGAAGAACATCCATTATCATCCACTCTGGTTTATTACCAGAAGCCTTAAATGCCTCAAGCAGCTTTAATCTTTTAGAAATCTTCTTAAGTTTTGTTTCAGAGTTTGTTTGTGGGATTTCTTCTCTAAGAATCCTTATCTCCTCTTCTATATCAAGCTCTTCAAGAAGTAATTTAACTGCCTCTGCACCCATCCCAGCTTTGAACTCATCTCCATATTGATCATATGCTTCAATATATTCCTCTTCTGTAAGGATATCCCCAGTTTCTAAATCAGTCATTCCTGGATCAGTTACAATAAAGCTTTCAAAATATAAAACTCTTTCAATTTCTCTAAGTGTTACATCTAGAAGTAGGCCAATTCTTGAAGGAAGTGATTTTAGGAACCATATATGAGCGACAGGAGCTGCTAACTCAATGTGCCCCATTCTTTCTCTTCTTACTTTAGCAAGAGTAACTTCGACTCCACATTTTTCACATACCACTCCCCTATGCTTCATTCTTTTGTATTTTCCACATATACATTCATAGTCCTTAATCGGTCCAAAAATCTTTGCGCAAAAGAGACCATCTCTTTCTGGTTTAAATGTTCTATAGTTAATGGTTTCTGGCTTCTTCACTTCGCCAAAAGACCAAGATCTAACCATCTGAGGAGATGCTAAGCCAGCAGAAATAGATGAAAATTCATCTTGGTTTGATTGCAATAAATTAAGTAATTCTTTCAAAATATTTCTCCTATTCTTCAGTATCTAAATCAATATTAATACCCAGTGATCTGATCTCTTTTGTAAGAACATTAAAAGATTCAGGGATATTTGCATCCATCTGTAGCGAACCATCTACAATATTTTTGTACATCTTAGTTCTTCCAGAAACGTCATCAGATTTAACCGTTAACATTTCTTGCAAAGTATAAGCAGCTCCATAAGCCTCGAGTGCCCAAACTTCCATTTCTCCAAATCTTTGGCCACCAAATTGCGCTTTTCCACCAAGTGGTTGTTGTGTAACCAGAGAATAAGACCCTGTTGATCTGGCATGCATTTTATCATCAACTAAATGATTAAGTTTAATCATATACATATAACCAACTGTAATTGGGCGATCAAATTTTCTACCAGTTCTCCCATCAAACAAGGTAAATTGCCCAGAAGATGGCAGACCAGCAAGCTTTAACATATTTTTGACTTCAGATTCTGCAGCGCCATCAAAAACTGGTGATGCAATTGGAACACCGGCTCTAAGATTATTAGCTAACTGATCAATATCTCCATTTGTCAAAGAGTTTAGATCTTCAAGATTTGCAGCATCCTTGTTATACAACGTTTCAAGATATTTCCTAATATCTGCATTTGATTCTTTATTTTTTATCATATCGTCAATAATCTTGCCGACACCTTTTGCCGCGCAACCCATGTGAGTTTCAAGAATCTGGCCAACATTCATCCTTGATGGCACTCCTAGTGGATTTAAAACAATATCTACTGGGTTACCATCCTCATCATAGGGCATGTCCTCAATTGGCATTATTTCTGAAATTACACCTTTGTTTCCATGCCTGCCAGCCATTTTATCTCCAGGCTGAATTCTTCTTTTAATAGCTAAAAATACTTTAACTATTTTGATAACTCCCGGGGCAAGATCATGACCTCTTTCAATCTTAGATTTTTTATCATTAAATCTTTCTTTGATTTCACTCAGAACCTTCTTGAGAGCTTGTTCTGATTCCTCTAGTCTTGAATTCACGTCAGCATTTTTTGTTCTTATTGAAAGAATATCTTTTAAAGACATTTCTTTAAGATCATCTAATGAAATCTTAGATCCTCTTTTTAAACCTGGAGCCTTAGTAACTGTCTCAGCATTTAAGAACCCAGAAATCTTAATTTTTGTTGCTTCCTGAACAATCCTAGTTTCATCGTCTGCATCTTTTTTTGCCTGAGCTAGATGCTCTTCTTCGATGGAAGCAGTTCTATCATCTTTTTCAAGCCCATCTCTTGTAAAGACTTCAACTCCGATAACGGTTCCCTTTGTGCTTGTTGGAACCCTTGTAGATGTATCTTTAACATCAGAAGCTTTTTCTCCGAATATTGCTCTTAGAAGTTTTTCTTCAGGAGAGAGTTGGTTCTCTCCTTTTGGGGTTATCTTACCCACGAGAATATCTCCTGGATTAACTTCTGCACCAACATAAACTATCCCACACTCGTCAAGTTTTGATAATGACCCCTCCCCAACGTTAGGAATATCAGAAGTAATCTCTTCAGAGCCAAGCTTAGTATCTCTGGCAACACAAGTTAGTTCTTGAATATGAATTGATGTAAATCTATCTTCTCTAGCAACTTTTTCAGAAATAAGAATTGAATCCTCGAAGTTATAACCATTCCATGGCATAAACGCTATTCTAATATTTTGTCCCAGTGCTAGCTCTCCATTGTCAACAGAAGGTCCATCAGCAAGAATATCACCTTCAACGACTTTATCGCCAACCTTTACAAGAGGTCTTTGATTGATGCAGGTATTTTGATTTGATCTTGTGTATTTAACGAGGTTATAAATGTCGACCTCAGCAGTTTTATTTTTTGCATCTGTAACTCTTACAACAATTCTCCCTGCATCTACACTCTCAACAACACCTTTATTCTTAGCAACAACACAAACTCCAGAATCCCTAGCAACAACTGTTTCAAGGCCTGTTCCAACAAGAGGTTTTTCTGGTCTTAATACTGGAACTGCTTGACGTTGCATATTTGAACCCATTAAAGCTCTATTTGCATCATCATGCTCCAAAAAGGGAATTAATGATGCGGCAACGGATACTACTTGTTGTGGCGAAACATCCATTAAATCAACCATATCTGATGACATCAATTCGAACTCGTTAGCGTGTCTAACAGGGACTAGATCATCAACAAATTTATTCTTCTTATTAAGTGTTGCATTTGCCTGAGCAATTACATGCTCTCCCTCATCAATTGCTGATAAATAAACAATCTCATCAGTAACTGTTCCTTTAACAACCTTTCTATAAGGAGTTTCTATAAATCCATAGTTATTAGTTCTTGCATAAGAAGCAAAGGAGTTAATAAGACCGATATTTGGTCCCTCCGGTGTTTCGATTGGGCAAACCCTTCCATAGTGAGTTGGATGAACATCTCTAACTTCAAAGCCTGCTCTTTCTCTAGTAAGTCCGCCAGGACCTAATGCTGAAACTCTTCTCTTATGAGTTATTTCAGACAGTGGATTATTTTGATCCATGAACTGTGATAACTGACTTGAACCAAAAAATTCTTTAATCGCTGCAGTGACCGGCTTAGCATTAATAAGATCTTGTGGGCCAAGCTCATCTGCCTCGGCCATACTTAATCTTTCTCTTACAGCTCTCTCAACTCTAATAAGTCCCACTCTAAATTGGTTGGCAGTCATCTCTCCAACAGATCTAACTCTTCTATTTCCAAGATGATCAATATCATCAACAAAGTCATTACCATCTCTAATATCTAATATGCCTTTCATTACTGAAATGATATCTTGAAGATCAAGCACATTAGGATTTTCTCTTTCTTCTTCTATTTTTAACCTTCTATTGAATTTCATTCTTCCAACTTCAGATAAATCATATCTTTCTGGATTAAAGAACAAATTCCTAAACAAAGTTTCTGCTGAGTCCTTAGTGGGTGGTTCGCCAGGTCTCATCATTCTATATATCTCAACGAGTGCTTCTAATCTATTCGATGTTGGATCAATTCTGAGTGTATTTGCTATATAAGGTCCCTTCTCAAGCTCATTAATATAAAGAGTATCGATTGTTGTTATATTTTTTTCTGAAAGCAGAGAGAGCACATCTTCATCTATTTCACTGTTGCAAGCTAGCGTAACCTCTCCAGTTTCTTCATCAAAAATATCTTTTGAAGTGAATTTTCCTAGAAGATATTCATTTGAAAAAGAAATTTCTTGCTCTCCAGAATCTCTTAGTAATTTTACATGTCTTGCTGTGACCCTTTTTCCAGCTTCTACAATAACTTTATTTTTAATTTTTATTTCTTCATTAAGGACTTCACCCCTCAGTCTCTCAGGCCTTAATTCAGTTTTTATTCTAGACTTATCAAGTGTATAGGTTTCTGTTTCAAAGAATGATTGGAGAATTTCTTCAGTAGTCATTTCCAATGCTTTAAGAAGAATAGTTGCAGGTATTTTTCTCTTTCTATCTATCCTACAAAAAAGACTGTCTTTGGGGTCAAATTCAAAATCTAACCAGGAACCCCTATAGGGAATAATTCTTGCAGAGTATAGAACTTTTCCAGAACTGTGAGTTTTTCCTTTGTCATGATCAAAGAAAACGCCGGGAGATCTATGTAGCTGAGAAACAACAACTCTCTCTGTTCCATTGATAATAAAGGATCCTGTTGAGGTCATTAAAGGAACTTCCCCCATAAAAACTTCACCTTCTTTTACATCTTTAACTTCTTCAAAGTTAGACTCTTTATCATAAATAACAAGCCTTACTTTGATTCTTAGTGGTGCTGAGTAACTTAGCCCTTGAATGAGGCATTCTTGGACATCAAAACTATTTTTACCAAGCTCATAAGAAACATACTCAAGGGCAGCATTGCCAGATACACTTGTTATAGGGAAAAGAGACTGAAAAACTTCTTCAAGACCCATATTTTCCCTCTTATCGGGATCAACGTTTGCTTGAAGGAACATAGCATATGAATTCAGCTGTGTTTCTGTCAGCGTTGGTAGATCCATTACTTTAGGGAATCTTCCAAAGTTTTTTCTTATTCTCTTTTTTTCAGTGTAGCTATATGACATATATGTTGCCCTTTAAGTTATTAATAAAATTATTTAAGTTCTGCTGTAGCTCCAGCTTCTGAAAGCTGCTTAAGCATTTCTTCAGCTTCTTCTTTTTTAACACCCTCTTTAAGGGTATTTGGAGCACCATCGACTAAGTCTTTAGCTTCCTTAAGACCAAGACCTGTTATAGCTCTAACAGCTTTAATCACTTGGACTTTTTGGTCACCAGCTGCAGAAAGAACAACATCAAACTCGTCCTTCTCCTCAGCAGCATCACCACCAGCAGCATCGCCAGCAGCTGCAGCGGGTGCAGCAGCGACTGCAGCAGCTGCAGTAACACCAAATTTTTCTTCGATAGCAGAAATAAGTTCTACTAACTCCATAACTGACATTTCTTCAATTGCTTTAAGAATGTCTTCAGTTTTTATTGTTGCCATAATAATTCTCCGATTTAGGCACTAGCCTGTTTATTGTCACGAACTGCAGCAAGAACCCTTGCAAGCTTACTTGGAACTTCATTTAATAAAGTAGCAAACTTACCTATAGGTGCTTGAAGAACTGATGCAATTAAAGTTAAAGCCTCCTCTCTTGATGGAAGTGTTGCCAATATATCAATTTGGCTTCCATCTAATAGTTGGCCCTCAACAGCTAATGCTTTAATTTCAAGAGCCTCGAAATTTTTAGCATATGTTTTGAGTAACTTTGCAGCAGCTCCTGGCTCAGCAAAAGAAAAAGCAAATAATGATGGGCCTTTAAGGGCCTCTTCTGTGCAACCAAAATCGGTGTCTTTAAATGCAAGCTTTGCAAGTGAGTTTTTAATCACTTGAATATGCACACCTTTTTCGTTTGCTTCCTTTCTTATCTCGGATAGTTCAGAAACTTTTAAACCTCTTGCATCAGATATCACCAATGTAGATGCATCTGCAACAACAGCTTTTACCTCTTCAACGATCCTTTCTTTTTCGTTCTTGGCTAATGCCATACAATTCTCCTATATAGACCTTTCGGTCATTTTTGGCGACAAACTGCTAATGCAATTGAGTCACCACCTGCGTAGGAAATTAAGCTAAAAAGCACCTACGGTCTTCGACGGCTGCGAATAAACGCAACAATCTAGAGTTTTAAAAAAACTCTAAAACTTATGCCAGCTCCGATATATTTAATTTCAATCCAGGCCCCATAGTACTGCTGATTGAAATTCCTTTTATGTATTCACCCTTCGCGGATGCTGGTTTTAATCTTTTTAATTCTTCAACAAGAGCAGTTAAATTTTTGCCCACCTTGCCATCGTCAAATGAAACTTTTCCAATGCAGCCATGAATAATCCCACTTTTGTCAGTTCTGAACCTAACTTGTCCAGATTTTGCATTCTTAATTGCATCGGAAACATTATCAGTAACAGTTCCCGTTTTTGGATTTGGCATAAGGCCTTTTGGCCCTAAGACCTGGCCAAGCTTACCAACCACTTTCATAGCAGCTTGTGTTGAAATTACGACATCTACTGAAATCTCATTTTTTGTAAACTGCTCACTCAAATCATCCATGCCAATAAAATCGGCACCAGCTGATTTTGCTTCTTCAGCAGCATCGCCATCTGCAAAAACGGCAACAATAACTTCTTTTCCAAGAGAGTTAGGAAGCGTTATAGCCCCTCGAACATTTTGATCGGATTTACCCCCATCAACTCCAAGCTTTATAGCTACATCTAACGACTCATCAAATTTTGTTGATTTATGATCTTGCAGTATTTTTACAGCATCAGTTAGAGAGTAATGAGTCATGCTATCAACACTATCTAGAATATTTTTTTGTTTTTTTGTAACCATAATTATATTTCTACGTCTACTCCCATACTTCTTGCTGTACCTGCAATAATTCTCACCGCATTATCAAGATCATTAGCATTTAAATCTGGCTCTTTAGCCTTTGCAATTTCTTCTAGTTGCTTTCTTGAAATTCTTCCTACCTTTTCTCTATTAGGTTCTCCACTTCCTTTAGGAATATTGAGTGCCTTCCTAATTAGCACAGCTGCTGGCGGTGTTTTAACCACAAAATCAAAGGATTTATCTTCAAACACACTAATAACAACTGGAAGAGGAACGCCCTTCTCTGAATCCTTAGTTTTATCATTAAATGCATTACAAAAATCCATGATGTTGAGTCCGGCTTGACCCAAGGCAGGACCAACGGGTGGGCTAGGGTTAGCTGCTCCCGCAGGTATTTGTAATTTTAAGATATTTGCAACTTTTTTCTTTTTAGCCATTTAAGTTTTCTCTATTTGCATAAAATTTAATTTTACAGAAGTTGATCTTCCTAGAATCTGAACAGAAACTTTTACTGAGTTTCTCTCATAATCAACTTCCTCCACAACGCCATTGAAATCATTAAAGGGTCCATCGCATACTCTGATAACTTCACCAGGTTCAAACATGGTTTTTGGTCTAGGAGCTTCTTCACCAACTTCAATCCTATTAATAATGCTATTAACTTCTGCATCAGTGATTGGGCTTGGTTTCTCTCTAGTTCCACCCACAAATCCTGAAACTCTTGGAGTTTGTTTAACCAGCTGCCAAGTGTCATCATCTAGTTTCATTTGAATAAGAATATATCCTGGGAAGAATTTTCTTTCTGTTTTTTTCTGTTCGCCGCTTTTAAGTTCAACAACTTGCTCAGTAGGAACAAGAATTTCACCGAACTTCTCTTTTAAATCTGCCAACATTATTCTTTCTTCCATTGCAGCCTTAACTTTCTGTTCGTATCCTGAATATGCTTGAACTACAAACCACTCCATTTCCTATCCTTATCCTAAAATTAATTTTGTCAGCCAGCTTAATATAGATTCTAATCCCCATAAAATTAAACCGACAACAACGATTGAAATAAAAACTACCAAAAATGTCTGAGTTGTTTCTACCCTTGTAGGCCAAACAACTCTTCTTAATTCAGTTCTCGATTCTGCCATTAATTTTATTGATGATTTTCCAAAATCCGTGAGCGCCATAAAAAATATACCTAAGCCAATAAGACCAACAACGCCTAAAACTCTATAAAGAAATGCAACTTCTGTGTAATAGCTATTTCCAACAACAGCAACCACAAAGAAAGATAATGAAATTAACCATTTTGCTTTGTCTAAGAATTTAAATGACTCTTGTTTACTCATAATTCTTCCTAAACTCTTCCTCATTGGCAGGCCAGGAGGGAATTGAACCCCCAACCCCCGGTTTTGGAGACCGGTGCTCTACCAATTGAGCTACTGGCCTAAAAACGTTATTTACTTTTCCCATTAAAAAGAAGGCGCACCAAGACATACATGTCTTAGCAGTCGCTTAAACTCTTTTACTTAATGATCTTAGCAACAACTCCAGCACCAACTGTTCGCCCACCTTCACGTATTGCAAACTTTAGACCTTCGTCCATTGCAATAGGAGCAATCAGTGTTACTGTCATTTTGACGTTATCACCTGGCATTACCATCTCAACTCCGTCTGGTAATTCACAAGCTCCTGTAACATCAGTAGTTCTAAAATAAAACTGAGGTCTATAACCTTTAAAGAATGGAGTGTGTCTTCCACCTTCATCTTTTGAAAGTACATAGATTTCAGCTTCGAATTCTGTATGCGGTGTAATTGATTTAGGAGCAGATAAAACTTGCCCTCTTTCAACTGCTTCTCTGTCTATACCTCGAAGAAGAACTCCACAGTTCTCACCGGCTCTTCCTTCATCAAGAGACTTTCTAAACATCTCTACACCTGTACATGTTGTTTCAGTAGTGTCGTTAATACCAACTATTTCAATAGCATCTCCAGTTTTAACAATACCAGTTTCTATTCTTCCTGTTACAACTGTTCCTCTTCCTGAGATAGTGAAAACATCTTCAACAGGCATTAAGAAAGGCTTGTCTGTGTCTCGTGCTGGCTCAGGTATAGAAACATCAAGTTCCTCAACTAATTTTTGAACAGCTGGGACACCAATATCTGAAGAGTCACCTTCAAGAGCTTTTAACGCACTTCCAGTAATAATAGGTGTGTCATCACCTGGGAATTCATATTCGTTTAATAATTCTCTTATTTCCATTTCAACCAATTCCTGAAGTTCAGGATCATCAACTTGGTCAGCTTTGTTTAGAAATACTACAATCTTTGGAACACCAACTTGTCTTGCTAAAAGAATGTGCTCTCTTGTTTGAGGCATTGGGCCATCAGCTGCACTTACAACAAGAATTGCACCATCCATTTGTGCAGCACCAGTAATCATGTTTTTTACATAGTCTGCGTGACCTGGACAGTCAACGTGCGCATAGTGTCTAGCATTTGATACATACTCTACGTGAGATGTAGCAATTGTTATTCCTCTTTCTCTTTCTTCAGGAGCATTATCAATTCCATCAAATGCAACTGCTTCACCACCATAAACTTCGGCACAAACTTTAGTTAATGCTGCTGTTAAAGTAGTTTTTCCGTGGTCAACGTGACCAATTGTTCCCACATTAACGTGTGGTAAATTTCTTTCAAACTTTTCTCTTGCCATTTTTCGCCTCTCTAAAAAAATTGCTAATTATGGAGCTCATAACCGGACTTGAACCGGTGACCTCTTCCTTACCAAGGAAGTGCTCTACCGCTGAGCTATATGAGCCCGAATTACAGTTCCAAAATTTAAGGTGGCGTATTATCCCTCTAAAAGTCGATAAACTCAACCTTTTTTTAATAAAAAAAACTATCAGAAAAAAGCTTTAGGAATGGTGGAGGGGGAAGGATTCGAACCTTCGAAGCACGAGGCGGCAGATTTACAGTCTGCTGGGTTTGACCGCTCCCCAACCCCTCCATTTAAAGGTGTGTATTTTTGATCTAGAATAGCATTAAGTCAACTAATTTTTTATTTTCATGCAATTTAACGAGGAAATTATCCTAAAAGGCCTAAATTTGGCTAATCTTGAGCTCAAAACACATCAATTAATAGACTCAACCAATGATGAATGCAAAAGGATAAGTTCAAATAAAGATATTCTTGTAGTAACAGCAGATAGGCAAACTAAGGGAAAAGGCCGTAAAGGAAAAAAATGGTACAGTCCAGAGGGCAATATCTCTCTTTCCATAGCTTTTGTAGATATAGGATTTGATATGCCTATTAGTATTGCTACAGGTATTTTGGTCAGAGATGCTCTTGCAGAAGTATGTAATTTAGGCTCAATTAAGATTAAGTGGCCAAATGATCTTGTTTACGAAAAAAAGAAAATAGGGGGAATATTAGTTGAAAAGGAAGTTTTTGCTGATTATACAAAAGCTATAGTTGGTATTGGAATAAATCTTGAGTTAGATAAAAAAGAGTCTTGGTGGGGAGATTTAAAAGATCTTAATGGCAAAAACTTAAGAGATAAAATCATAAATAGGATATTAATAAAATTTGAAATTCTCCTCAAAAATGGTCTTGATGATTGGAAGAGACTTTGGCAAAAGTCCTGCATTCATAATGATGCAATCATTTCTGTTGCTAGGAACAATGAGACAATTAAAGGGAAATATCTAGGAATAAATGATGCTGGCGAGCTTCTGCTAGAAAAAGAAACAGGAAATATTATTTCTTTTTCATCTGGTGAAGTGTCAATGAAAGGAATCTATAATAAATAAATGAAACATTTTCTATCAAATCTAGATCTTCAGAGTGAGACTCCTCAAAATTTTGAATCAATTATTTTTGGAGCTGGTTGCTTTTGGGGGGTTGAAAGAAAGTTTTGGGAGCTAGACGGTGTTTGGTTAACTTCAGTTGGGTATTCCGGTGGTCAGCTTGAAGATCCTTCTTATGAAATTGTATGCTCTGGGACAACTAATCATGTAGAAGTTGTAAAAGTTGTATTTAATCCAAAAATTATATCATTGGGAGACCTCCTCAAAGTATTTTGGGAATGTCATGACCCAACTCAAGGAATGAGACAAGGCAATGATCTTGGATCACAGTATCGATCAGTAATTTTTCTTAATTCAGATTCACATAAAGATGAAACATTATCGTCTTTAGAGACTTATCAGGATGAACTCGAGCTTAATGGTTATGGCCCAATTACTACTGAAATATCAATGATGCAGAATTACTTTTTAGCAGAGGAATATCATCAACAGTATTTAGCTAAAAATCCAAATGGCTATTGCGGACTTGGGGGAACTGGTTGCTCTTTCCCAAATAATTAATTTGTATATAATAGCAATCTTTGCCACCTTAGCTCAGTTGGCTAGAGCAGTTGATTTGTAATCATCAGGTCGTCAGTTCGAATCTGACAGGTGGCTCCACTCTACTCTATTACAATTCTTTCTTCGTAAACTGGGCTATACCTTGGTTTATCTTTTAAATAATCCTCTACTACATCTACTATGAAGATATTTGTATCTTCATATTCAATTGATTCAGTAAACTCCCAGTAACCATCGCCCCCAAGAGTGACAAAGTTTGTTGAAGCTACCCAATAAGTCTTTTCTCTCTCAATTGGTTTTCCATTGAGTCTAAGTTCTTTAATCTCGCTATTCGAATCAATAACATATTTAAAGCTTTTAGAAACTTGCAATACTCCATTCGTCATTCCAGCAGCATGATTAAAAAGACCTTCTATTTGAGCTCCTGTTATTTTGGTCATTACAAGTGTATTTGGGAAAGGGAAAGCAGATATAAGATCACCTTTTGTTAAGACTCCTGGATCTAAGTCTTGTCTGAGTGCGCCGCTATTAATAACTGCGAAATCTATTTTCTGATCATATTCTTCTGCAGCATCAGCAAATAGATTTCCCATGTTTGACTCTTCGCCATATGCTCTAACCATTTTGTCTGTAGTGAACGAAACTTCTTTGAGTGCAATCTTTTGCACCTGATTCTCCCAATAATCAATAACTTCCGACATTTCAGGATCGTCCTCAATTTCATCATCGAAAATAGTAATAAGCTCATTAGAGTAGTCAACAATCTTATTTTTCTCAGTATCATAGCTTATGACAAGCTTTCCCAGCTCTATTGAATAAGCATTAGTTGAAACTATTATTGTTTCATTAGAAAGAAGTGCTTCCGGTGTTCCTTTGTGAGCATGTCCTGTGATCATAATATCTACTCCGGGAACATTTTTTGCTAGATCAATATCTTTGCTTAAAGTTCTTTCAACATCTGATAAACCTTTAGTTGATTGTCTACCGGGGACGCCTTCATGAACGCTGAGGACTATTAGATCAGTTATTGGTTCAAGCTCTTTAATATATTTTCTCAAGTAATATTCTTCATCACGAGCCTCTAATCCATCAACCATTTTGAAATTTGTTGTGTCATAAAATGCAAACTTTCCATGCAGTCCGATTACCCCTATCTTCAATCCATTATTTTCAAGAATGACATATGGATTATCCCAAATAAGTTCATCGGTTCCTTCATAAAAAATATTCCCATTAACAATAGGAAAAGTTGCCATCTCTAATTTAGAGAGCATGCTTTCCCATCCATGGTCAAATTCATGATTACCAATACAAGCAGCATCAACTCCAAGCAAATTCATAGTATCTATTACGGCCTCGCCTTCAGTGAGAGTGCTTATGTATGGGCCAGAAAAATAATCGCCTGCATCAATATATAAGGTATTTGGATTTGCAGATTTTTCTTCCTTTATAAGAGTAGCTAGATTTGCAAATCCACCAACAGGTCTTGTCTTACTTATCCATTGCTCAATATGAGGCTGCAAGTGGGCATGCAGATCATTTGTATATAAGAAGTTTAGTTGCTTAGTTTCAGTTGTGACATTTGAACTAAGAAAAATAAATAAAAAAAATATATAAAGCTTTTTCATAGATACTTAATAATTATTTATATCGTCTGAAGTCTCCTTTCGCCTTACAATATAGTTCAAGCCCAAAGATAAAATAAGTGAAAGTATTGCCCATAAAGTTAAAGATCCAGCCCAATCATTAAGAAATATTGGCAAGGATCCATTTTCCTGCAACTTTAGAATAAGTCCAGTTATCATTCCGCTTGCACCTGTTGGAAGAAAAAATATTAGGCTGCCATTAGTTAATTCTAATATTGCTAATACTAGCCCAATAATTAACCAGATATTTCCTGAATATAAGAGAATATCAATCATCATTCTTTTTACCTTTATCTATACTGTCTAAAAAAAGCTCTAGTGTTCCAAGTGCCTTAGTTATATCAGTAGGAACAACTAATGTTTTAGTTTGATTGGAGGAGGCAACCTCTGCTAAACCTTCAACCTGTCTTTTCATAATTTCATAATTAATAGCTGCTTGTCCATTATTATTAATTGCCTCTGCAATTACTTTTGTTTGTTCTGCATCCGCAGCGGCTTTTACTTTGACTGCATATGCATCTGCATCAGCTTGAACTTTTACAGCATCAGCTTGCTTTTCAGCCTCATAAAGCTCTGCATCCGCTTTTAGCTCAACGCTTCTTTTGTCACCCTCCGCTTTGGCAATTGTAGCTCTTCTCTCCCTTTCAGCATTAAGTTGTTGTCTTTGTGACTCCTTTGTTTTTTCATCGACTAAAACATCTAAAATTTCTGTTCTAGTTACTTCAACTCCCCAGACTTCCGCAGCTTTTGATAGCCTTGCTGCAATTTCTTGGTTCATCGCCTCTCTGCTTGATTGAAGGTCATCAAGCTCAAGCTTACCAGCAGCTGAACGAATAACTGATATAGCGGTATTTTCGATTGCCAAATCAATATTTCTGATTCTATAAACTGATTTTGCGGCATCCAATACTCTAAAAAAAACTGTAGAAACGAGCTCTACTTCTACATTATCCTCAGTTATAACTGACATTTGAAAGGATGGTAGCTGTCTCTCTAAAATATCAACTCTAAAAGCAACTCGATCAATAAAAGGAATGATTAAAGAAAGTCCTGACTCAAGAATTCTCGTAAATTTACCAAATCTTTCGATAACAAAGACTTTTGATTGAGGAACAATCTTTATACCTAAATAAACTACATAGATAATTAGTGTTGCTAAAAAAACTAATACGCCATTTCCAACTGTCATAACATTTCTCCTAAATTAATTTATGTTTATATTTTTTACGTATATTAGATAATACATCAAAAGTCTTTAAACTACTTATAAGTATTCGGCAAATCTCTCTTATCAATATATCTTTCAGTCAGTCTGGATGATCTTGTTGAGAGGTCCATATCATTTCCATTAATGTAAACCTTAGATGGGAATGTAGATGGCTCTAAAGGATCGCCCTCCCAAATTACTAGGTCAGCTTTCATTCCCTGTTGTAATCTTCCTCTTTCAGGAATATTAAAACTTTCGGCAACGTTAGATGTTAGAGCCATTATTGCTCCTGTATAAGACATTCCGTTAGCAACAGCATTTCCTGCTCCCTGTCGGATTAAGTGATAATTATGAGTTCTAGATTCGCTAAACATAACCTTAATTCCAGCCTTTTCAAGAGATGCAGCTATACGAATATTTGATGCAAGCTCATCAAATGAATCAGGAATATTATCAAAAGGATTTATTATGACTGGTATATTATTTTCGGCAATTTCGTTAGCTACCAGTGTTGCTTCCTGCGCACTCATTAGGACTAAATTAAGTCCATAAAGTTTTTTTATATCTATTAACTTAAGGATATCTGAAGCCCTATTAGTTTTTATAATTAATGGTAGGTTATTATTTAAAAGATTATAAAGTGCGATAACATCTCTTGGTTGTAAATCCATTAATTCTGCTATTTCAAAATCTTCAATGGCTTCAGATATTTTTTTTGAAGATGCCATATCCTTTTCATCTAATATTGATGCAAACTCTAAAAGATCTCTTAATAGAATAAGGCTTTCTGCACGAGATCCAGAGCTTAATGCCCCTATCTCACCTGTTAACGCCACATCTGGCATACCATTAACTCTTAGACTGCCATCTAGAAGTAAAAATGATGCCATACCACTTAAAGGGTCCCAATTAAAATCAGGTAGCGTTATAGCTGAAGTGACTCCATTTGATCTATTCCAAGGAATTAACGTTGAGTTTGGATTTATTGCATCATAGACACTAAATCCCATGCTATAAATATTGCTATCTCCATCTCTGGTCTCACTGATAGCACCAATCTCTAAAATACCAATTTGAGTATCAGGAGCTATCACTCCAGGAGTAATAATTTTATTTGACGCATCAACAACCACATCACCTTTTAAAGATTTAGTTGAAACTTCTAAAATAGTATTTCCCTCGATAAGAATATCTCCAATAAAAGATTCTTGATTTAGTCCTGTATAAATTTCTCCACCCTTGATTACAATTGTTTGAGAAAAGGCACTGATTGATATAAAGCTTACTGCAAGGCAGTTTATTATTTTAATCATTCACCCTATCCTCTCTTGGATCTACTATGCCAACGTCAAAATCTGAAACAGGGCCAAATCCTGTGTTGCGATTGAATGCTAAAGCGCCATCGATAAATACCTGTTCGGCAAGTGAGTAAACACTGAATGGATCTCCTGACCAAAGAACAACATCAGCATTTTTCCCAGCAACCAAGGAACCAGTTTCATCATATATACCAGCTGCTTTTGCAGGATTGCTAGTTATCCAATTTATGGCTCTGGCCTTTGAAATATCATATCCAGCTTTATTACCAGCTGCTCTGGCTTTTGCTGCCTCTTGATTAAGTCTTTGAATCCCCCTTTCATCATCTGAATGAACAATTGCACAACCCTTTCCATCCCTTGCTTGGTCGACTATTGCAATATTTGCTTGGACCATATCATAAGCCTCATGTTTAAAACCCCACCAATCTGCCCAAAGCGCTCCGCAGATTCCATTATCTGCTAATAAATCAGCAATCTTATATGCTTCTACGCCATGATGAAAAGCAGTAATCTTATAATTGAACTCTTTTGCGACATCTATCATTAAAGCCATTTCCTCTGCTCTATAACAATGGATATGAACAAGTATTTCATCTTTAAGAACATCACTAAGTGTGTCCAGTTGTAGATCTCTTTTAGGTGGAGACTCAACCATTTTTTCTTCATCAGATTTTGCATCATATGCTTCTAACTTATTTAAGTAATTCTCAGCTTCAATCCAAGCTTTTCGATAACCCGCAAAGTTACCCATTCGTGTTGAAGGTGCTTGTCCTCTATTTCCATAAACCCTTTTTGGATTTTCTCCACATGCCATTTTCAACGAGTGTTTTGCATCAGGATATTTCATTGACTGAATGGTGTTGCGTTGTAAGTTTTTGACTGTTACTCCTCTTCCACCAAAAAGATTTGCTGACCCAGGGAGAACGTGGAAGGTTGTTATTCCTCCTTTAAGTGCAAG
Source organism: uncultured SAR86 cluster bacterium (assembly GCA_902605165.1). Taxonomy (GTDB): domain Bacteria; phylum Pseudomonadota; class Gammaproteobacteria; order Magnimaribacterales; family D2472; genus CACNXK01. Next base: position 42,692 of record CACLBJ010000001.1, read on the forward strand.
AGCGTATTGAGGATCTTGAACCCACATTGAGTGTTCTGCCCATACCTCTGCTGTTACTGGGCTCGTTGCTTCGTTACCATCACTGCTTGTTCTGACACTTGGAGCTGGATATACCCCCATATGAGAATGAATATCTATAATTCCAGGCGTAATCCATTTATTTTTTGCATCAATAATTTTCACATCTTTATCATCAATGCTAATACCTTTTCCTAAAGCAATTATTTTTCCATTTCCTATGAGAAGGTCAGTATCAAGTAATTCATTTCCCTCCCCATCAAGAATATTCCCATTGATAAATAATACCTTTTCAGATTCAAGTGGTTTATAAGTTGATTCAAAAGCAGAAAAAGAATCAACAGCAATTATTAGAGAAAATACAAGAAGGAAAAACTTTTTCATATTTCTATATTAATCTAATAATTTTTGAAAATAAACTTAACAAAAATTTCTTTGGCTACGTTAGAATGCCTACAAATGGAGATAAAAGATCTTAAAAAACTTTTAGAGTCTACTGAAGTTAAAATTACTTTTAAGTCATTAAAAAGCGGCAGAGTAATTACCGAAAAATGTTCACTTAATAAAAACTTAATACCAGAGGGATACTCCTTTAATCAAAGCAGAGAGTCTGATTCAATGTTGTGCTATCTAACCGAAAAAAAAAGATGGGAGGATATAAAAAATAGTACAATAATAGAATATGAAGTTTCAAAATAAACTATGAAATCATACAAAATCATAGAAAACGGAAAGCCCTTAAAACAGGTTGAAATTGATAAGCCTGTTCCTGTCGGTGATGAAATTCTTGTGAAAACAGTTTCATGTGGTGTCTGTCATTCAGATGTCCACATTTATGAGGGTTTTTTTGATTTAGGTGGAGGTGCAAAGCTTCCTTCACCAGCAAAAGATCTTGCCATGGGGCATGAGGTTTTTGGAGAAGTTGTTGAGCTTGGTGAAAATGTTAAGGATCTTGAGATAGGCAAAAAATATGTTGTATATCCCTGGATTGGATGTGGTAAGTGTGAAGTCTGTTTAAGTGGAAATGAACACTATTGTGGAATTACAACAAATAGGAACATCGGAATTACTAGGGATGGTGGGTATGGTGAGTATGTCTTAGTACCAGATAAAAAATATCTCTTTGATGCTGGAGATACACATGATGATCTTGCTGGAAGTTATGCTTGCAGAGGACTAACTGCATATAGCGCTATTAAAAAAGCTAATCTTACAGAAGGTCAAAAATCTGTCGTAGTTGTCGGAGCCGGAGGGATGGGGTTGCTATCTCTCAGAATATTAAAAGCTGTATATGATATCAATCCAATTGTTGTTGATATTGATGACGAAAAATTAGCTATTGCCAGGGAAGCAGGTGCATCAGCTGCTATTAATTCCAGTGACGAAGATGCTGCAATGAAAATATTTGAGATTACCGGTGGTGGAGCTAAAAGTGTGATTGACTTTGTTGGAGCTGCCCCAGCTTTTGAGTTTGCTTATGGTCTTTTCGGTCTTATTCGAGGCGGTACTTATGTATTGGTTGGGTTGCTTGGTGGTCAAACTACCATTCAATTACCGCTGGTAACATTAACAGCAAGAACACTCACTGGTACTTATGTAGGAAGCTTAGCTGAAATGGGTGAACTAATGGATTTAGTTAGGTCTGGCAAGATTGATCCGGTTCCTGTTGAAGCAAGAAATGTTTCTGAAGCTGATAAAACCATTAAAGATCTTGCGAGTGGCTCTATTAATGGTTTAGTATGTCTCAAACATGATCACTGATTTCAAAAATAATACTCCATTTCTACTTGGACTTTTATTCTTTGCCCTAGTTACTGCTCATGAAATAGAACATATTGCAGAAGCTTTTGAAATTGAAGATGAAGCTTTTGAGCTCAGTTGCGAATATTGTGAAGAAAATCAATCTGAAGACTTAGCAAGTTCTAAGACAAATATAACTTTCATAGATTTTGATATTGAAGACTCAAAGCTTGTGAGTCTTACTGATCAATTATTATCTAAGAATTATCATCAAAGAGCTCCACCAAAAATTTAATTTTTTGATTTTTTAAATTTTAAATTTTAAATTTTTTAAGGAGTAAACATGAAAAATAAAATATTAATTTTAGCGTTGCTGGGCGTTTTCTCGGCTAACTATATTCATTCTGATGAAATTGAAGAAGTTGTAGTTCAAGCATCAATATTGAATGTAACTCAAGATAAAATCGGTGATCCATTGCATATTTTAAGTGGCACCGATATTTCTGATTTTGGAACAACTGACCTTGGTGGGACCCTTGATTCTCTATTGGGTGTCACAACATCTGATTATGGGACTGCTGTAGGGCAACCCATTATAAGAGGTTTAAGTGGTTCGAGAGTTAAGATTCTTACCAATGGTTTAGTCAACAGGGATGTTGCAGGAATTGGTGCTGATCATAAAAATGAAGTAGATCTCAATGACATTCAACAAATTGAGGTTGTTAGAGGTCCATCTTCACTGCTTTATGCCAATGGAGCAACAGGAGGTATTATCAATATCGTAGACAATACAATTGCTACTTCAGATATTGAGAAGAGATTACTTAAGTTAGGCTTTGAAACCCAATCAGTTAATTCTGGTGATGGGCAAAGCTTTTCTGTTGCAGATAACCTTGGTGGTTTAAATCTATATTTCTCCTATAGCGATTCTTCCTTTGGAAATTATGATATTCCAAGTGGCGCAGTTCTTCATGAAGAAGAGCACCATGATGATGAGGATGATCATGGAGATGATGACCATGACGAACATGAGGAAGATAAGGGATATCTAGATAATTCTGACTCTGCACAAGAGGCAACAAGATTTGGTGTTTCAAAAGTAGCTGATTGGGGTTATGTTGGTCTCGCTGTTTCAAGCTCAGAGAGTATCTTTGGAGTTCCTTATCATGGTGAAGGTCATGAAGACCATGGTGATGAGCATGGTGACGAAGAAGAAGGTCATGATGAGCATGAAGGAGAGAGAATTTTTTCAAATACTGAATCCGATAAAGTGAACATTAGAGGACAGGTTGGAAAGGTTGATTTTTTCTTTCAAGATTCTGAATACTCACATACTGAGCAGCATGCTGAAGAAGAGCATGGTGATGAACATGGTGATGAAGATGGGGATGATCATGGTCATGGTGAAGAAGGCCCTACTACATTCAGTAATGACTCTTCTGAGTTTGGTTTTATTGTAGATCTTTCTAATGACTTAATGACTCAAAAAGTTTCATTAAATTCATCAGAGGAGACTGTTAAGATTTTTGGTGATGAAGCATTTATGAATCCAGCTGACAGAGAAGAGTTAACAATTGGATATTTTGCAAAACGTGATTTTGATATGTTTGAAGTCAGTTTTGGAGTTCGTTATGACCAAATAGACACTAGTGGTTCACTTACTGAGCACCATGAAGAAGATGGTCATGATGAAGAAGATCATGATGAAGATCATGAGGAACATGAAGAAGAAACTACAAATTATAGTTTTGATTCCAGCAATCTCAGCTTTGCATTTGATTTAAGTAGGCCATTAAATGAAAACTTGAGCCTAAATCTTGGATATTCAAATGTTGAGAGAGCTCCCTCAGTTGTTGAGCTTTTCATGAACGGACCACATTTGGCTACTGGTAGGTTTGAAACAGGAGATGTAAATCTAAATGCGGAAACATCTAGTAATTTTGATATTGGTTTAAGTTATGAAGCAGATAATACTTATGCATCACTAACAATTTTTAGAAACGACACTGATAATTATATTTACTTAATGGATATGCATGATGAAGATGATCATGATGACCATATGGAGGCTATGGATGAAGATGATCATGATGAAGATCATGATGATCATGGCCATGCAGAAGGATTAATTGCAGCACAATACATGCAGCAAAATGCTGAATTAAATGGTTATGAACTTCAAGTTGGTAGAGTCTTTAACCTAGATTCTGGAGATTTAGAGGTTTCATTTTCAAGAGATGTTGTAAATGGAGAGCTTGCTGATGGAATGAATATTCCAAGATTAAGTCCTGCCAGAAACATCTATTCTGTTGAATATACTATGAATGACTATCTTTTTGATCTGAGCTTTAAAGATGTTGAAGATCAGAAAGATGTTGCAGAAGAAGAGACTCCTACAATGGGTTACCAAATGTTAGATACAAAAGTTGTTAAGACTTTTGATTTAAATGGAAATTCTCTAAGAGTATCTGTTTTCGCTAATAACTTACTTGATGAAGTTGCGCGAAATCATTCATCATTTGTTAAAAATCAGGTTCCTCTTCCTGGAAGGAATTATGGAGTTAGGTTTAACTTAACTTTTTAAGATATAAGCATTAATTAAAAGCCCCTTTTTAGGGGCTTTTTTATTTATAATGCTCTTATTCAATCAAATTTTAATGAACAAAAAATATATTCTTTCTTTTTTAACTTCATTCGTATTTTTGTTTCAACTTATTGAGGCAGATATTGAAGAGGTAGTTGTAACAGGAAGTCTCATCAAAGTTCTAGAAGATGATTCATCTCCAATAGAAGTAATAACTTCTGAGGAATATGATCAGCTAAATATAACTAATGTTGCCGAGATCAGTAAGTATTTAAATATAAGTTCAGGCTCAAGATTTCAATCCAATGCCCTCGAGGGTGTTGATCAAGGGATGGCCTCACTCACTTTAAGAGGACTTGAGCAAGCCTCCACCCTAATATTAATAAATTCTAAAAGACATACATTTGCTGGAACGCCTTCAAATGAGGGCGAAGGATATATTGATATAAATATAGTCCCAGAGATAGCTTTACAAAGAACAGAAATTTTGAAGGAAGGAGCTACATCAACTTATGGATCAGATGCAATTGCCGGAGTTGTTAATTTTATAACCTATCGAAAGTTTGATGGTTTACGAGTAAAAGCTGGAAGGCAGTCTACCTCGAGCTATGATCAAAATGATGAAACTATTGGATTACTTTATGGAGGAAAATTTAGAAATATTAATTATGTTATTGGGCATAACAAATTAGAAAGATCACCTCTCTCTGCTAAGGAAATACCCGGTATAGCAGAGCTTGGTTTAAGTGGTCTTGGTAAAACTTTTAAACTTTTAGGTCCAGATACTATTGAATCAGGAATTTATGCTGGAGATTATCCAAACCAAACTACATTTGTGCCCGATCCAAACTGTGAAAGTAATGGAGGTATTCTCGACGGATCATTTTGTAGGTTTCTTTATGGTGAAAGATTCAATATCGTAAATGATGAAAATCATAAGAAAAACTATATAAATCTCTATTTAGATAATAATTTAGTAGATATAAATTTCACCTTTATATCTTCAAATGTGAAAGTAAATGATAATCCCCAATCACCCTCCTACCCTGCACTTCCGTTTCTATCTCGTAGCATCCTGCCCGGTGAAGGCGGAAGTCCATTTAATGTTCCAGTTGTTTGGTATGGAAGACCGCTTGGAGCTGAATACAAATCTCCTTACTCTCCAAAAGATATCGAGCAAAAGCATTTCGGGGCAACTGCATACTTTGAGTTGGCTAATCAAACAGAAGCTGAAGTTTCAATAACCAAAAGCGATCACTCAAATTTCCATTATAGGCCCGATATTATTGATTCAAGATTCTTAGCTGCAATACAAGGAAATGGTGGTCCTAATGGAGATGAAATGTGGAATATATTTGATTCTGCACAAAACTCTCAATCTCTAATAGATTTTGTAAGGGGTGCTGAGGTATCAAATAAAAACGCTGATCTGCTTAGTCTTAATGGTATTTTTAGAGCAGAAACTAAAAACATTAAATATGCTTATGGATTTCAAATTAATAATGAGAATCTCGATATATTTTATGATGAAATAAGCCGAGCTGAATTTGATGCTAATGGAAAGCTCATCAAAACAGCTGACCTCTTCTTTCTTGGCGGAGGCAAAAATGTATCAAAAAGTAGAAATGGTAAAGCCCTTTTTGTTGAAGCTGAGAGGAGTTTTCTTGAAGCGCTTGATATCAGAATTGCAGGACGTTACGAGGAGATGAAAAATGAATCATCATTCGATCCAAAATTATCAATGAAATACAAATTTAATGATTCTTTGACATTAAGATTTTCAAGGGGAAGTGCATTTTCGGCTCCATCTATGGCTCAAATGTTTTCTAGTCAAATTAATCTTGGTAGCGTAAGAGATATAGATGACTCAGTATTTGTTAGGCAAGCTTCGATCGGTAATCCTGACTTAAAACCTTCAACGTCATCTAATCAAAATTTTGGATTAATTTTCCAAAAAGACAGTTATAAAATCTCAATCGATTATTGGGAAGTTGATTACGATGATCGTATTGAAGTTGAAAGTGCTCAAGCCCTGCTAACTCAAGATCCCTTTGGGCCAAGTATCACAAGAAATGAGTTTGGGGATCTCATTGGTGTGACGACAACTTATTTCAATGAGGAGAATACAAAGATAAGTGGTACAGACTTTCAATTTGACTATATATTTGAGTTAAATAATTACTCGCCGATAAGTTTCAGACTAAAAGGAACTATATTTGGTAAATTCTTAACGCCACAAATTACTGCAGATGGCTTATCAAAAATGATTAACAGAGTTGGTAAATTTAATTACGATTCCCATACTCACTCACTTCCAAAAAAACGTCTGAATGGTTTTATGGACTGGGAGCACAATGATTATCTTTTTAGCTTGATTACAAGATATGTAGATGGATATACCAACGAGCGACCTATTACAGGTCTTGGAGCAAGTCTAGGATACGAGAATAAAGTTGATTCATTTTTGGTATTTGATATCTCAGCCAGAAAATCAATAGATCTTAATGAGGGTAATATTAATTTTGGTATTGCGATAATCAATGCTCTAGATGAATCTGCTCCTAGATTGTATGATGCTCCCGATTTCAGCTTTGATACAAGAGTTCATGATCCTCGCGGAAGACTTGTTAATCTAAATCTGGAATACAATTTTTAACATCAGAATAGCAAGAGCAAATTAGTGAATTTCCTAGAATACTCTATTGATCAAATCTTAGAAGAAAATCATATTCCTCATTCTTGGTCCAAATTAGTTAAAAATGAGGTGAAAGGATTACGGCTTGAAAAAAATATAGATAGAAAAGATTTATCAGCAGCGGATTTTGTAACTATTGATGGGAAGGATGCAAAAGATTTTGATGATGCAGTCCTCTGCAAAAAATTAAAGGCAGGATATAAATTATCGGTTGCAATAGCTGATGTGAGTAGCCTTGTTAAGCCTGGGAGTGAAATAGACAAGGCGGCAAAAGAAAGAGGAACTTCAATTTATTTTCCAAATACTGTTATACCCATGTTGCCGGAAGAAATAAGTAATGATTTATGTTCTCTTGTACCAAATAAAATCAGAAATGTTGTTGTTTCAGATATTACTTTTGATGCTAGTGGTGAGATTAAAGATTGTGATTTTTATGAAGCTAAGATTGAATCAAAATATAGGCTGACATATGCAGAAGTTGAAGAAGCTATTCTAAGAAAGAAAAAGATTGGTTCAACAAGTGTTAATGAGTCTATCAATGCTCTTAAGGAGTTAACAATTACCCTTCTTGGTAAACGTGCTAAAAGGAATGCCTTAGAGATTGAATCAAGCGAACCGATATTGAAAATAAATAATATAGGCGCAGTTGAGGCAATAAACCTTTCAAGGAGAATGTTTGCTCATCAGATGATTGAAGAAGCCATGATAGCCGCAAACATATGTGCAATCATGTTCTTAAAAAGTTCAATAGGAATATCAATAAATAGATTTCATGATAAGCCTGATACAGATAAGTTGTTGGCATTATTTGAAAAATTTCAAAGTCTTGGATTAAAAAAATCTGATGATCCAATAATTTTGCTACAACGATGTATTGAGATTGCAAAAAGAAGTGAAAATGCAACTTCTCTTCAAAGTCTTATTTTGCAGGGTCTTCCAAGAGCGATTTATTCTTCAAAAAAATCTGGTCACTTTGGCCTTCAGCTTGAGGAATATTCTCATTTCACGTCTCCTATAAGGAGATATCCGGATCTAATAATTCATAGACTCATAAAATCAATTCTAAAGAAAGAAAAAGTACATTTTGATGAAGAAGCTTTCGAGGAAGAATGCGGAAACTTATCTGATTTAGAAAAAAGAGCTGAAAAATCATCTAGGCAAGTAACTCAGCAATTAATTTGTTTTTTCTTAAAAGATAAAGTTGGAAATATCATGTCAGCAAGAGTAGTTGGCGTAACTCATTTTGGAGTGTTTTGTGAGCTAGAAGGTTTCTTTGTCTCAGGGTTAATGCACGTATCAGACCTTAAAGATGATCATTATGTATATAGTGAGAGAAATAATATACTGAAAGGTAGAAGATCTGGTAAAACATTCAAGATAGGAGATCAATTCAATGTAAGGATTGATGCAGTTATTCCAGAAGAAAGAAAAATAATATTATCTAAAAATAAATAATGAAAACTGACAGCAAAATAAGAGAAGGCTTTCATTCAATCGAAATCCTTCTTAAAAATAAGCCAGAAGTTATTAAAAAAGTTTTTGTTCCTGAGGCAAGAGAAGATGCAAGAATGCTTAAGTTTCTTCAAGCGTGCTCTGATAATGGTGTTGCTGTAGAAAGATCAAAGAAAATTAAAAAAAACCCGCAAGCGATTGTATCTTCAATGGATATTGGTGGTCTAAAAGACTTAAAAAATTATTTAGAAAACCTTTCTGATGGCGTCCCAATATTTGTGGTATTAGATAATGTAATTGATCCAAGAAATATGGGTGCAATCATGAGATCTTCTGCAATTTATGGGGTAGATGGAATTATTATTAACAAAAATCATTGTTCTCCCTTAACAGAAGTTGTTCATAGAACATCTAGTGGTGGGTCAGATTTACTAAAGATTTATATGGTTTCTAATCTTATAAACTGTGTTAAGGCGCTTCAGGCTTTTGGAGTTGAGGTAATTGGTTTGAGTGAACATTCTAATCAAGCAATTGATCAACTAAGTTTTTCCGGAGCTGCTCTTGTATTGGGGTCTGAAGAAAAAGGCATAAGAGAAAAAACACTATTAAATTGCGACCATCAAATAAATTTAGTTAGAAATGATAAAATAAACAGCTTGAATGTTGCTGTTGCAGCAGGAATAGCCTTAAGTGAGCTAAAAAAAATTAATGGCTAGAAAATATATATTAGATTAGACTTGATCAATGCTTAAACAAAGGACACTTAGAAACTCTATTAAGGCTTCAGGAATAGGACTTCATTCTGGTGAACAAGTTAATATTGAGCTCCATCCTGCTGATGCAAATACTGGGATTAGGTTCGTAAGGACTGATCTAGAACCACATCTTGAAATTCATGCTACTGCAAGAGAAGTTGGTTTCACAACATTATCTACAACGCTGGGGTCAGGCGAACATAAAATATCAACAATAGAGCATCTTTTATCAGCAATTGCGGGACTTGGCATAGATAATTGTCTTATTGAAGTTGATGGCCCTGAAATGCCTATCATGGATGGAAGCGCAGGACCCTTTGTTTTTCTTCTCCAAGCTGCAGGAATTGCTGATCAAAAAGAAAAAAAGAAATTTATAAAAGTTTTAAAAGAGGTAAGAGTTGAGCGAGACGATGCACACGCATTTATAAAACCATTTGATGGCTTTAAGGTTTCATTTTCAATTGATTTCAATCATCCGGTACAAAGAAGATTTCCTGCTGAATCAACAATCGATTTTTCATCGACCTCTTTTGTAAGAGAGGTTTGCAGAGCAAGAACTTTTGGTTTTAATAAAGATGTTGAGATGTTACAAAAAAATAATCTAGCTTTAGGCGCTAGTGTTGCAAATGCAATCAATATTGGAGAGGAAGAGATTATCAATGAAGAAGGTCTTCGCTTTGATGATGAATTTGTGAAGCACAAGATTCTTGATGCAATTGGAGATCTTTATCTGCTGGGTCACAACCTTATCGGTCAGTATGTTGGATATAAGTCAGGGCATGCATTAAATAATAGTCTTTTAAGAAAGATCAGCGAAACAGATGATGCTTTTGAGATAATTGAGTTTGATAATATTGATGAGGCTCCAATTTCATATGTCAGACCACCTTTTGAAGGTCTCTAAAATATAAAAATGTTCGGCTTTATTGGCAAAATCTTTGGAACGAGTAACGATAGGAACCTAAAAAGAATGCAAAAGTTTGTTGATGCTATCAACAGCTTCGATGAAGACTATAGTTCCAAAGAAGATAGCTTCTATAGAGAATTAAAATCAGATTTATCTCAAAAGTTCTCACAAAATAATGACTTGTACTCAATACTTCCTGAGGCTTTTGCTGCTGTCAGAGAAGCTGGCATACGAACTATTGGTCTCAGACATTTTGATGCTCAAATGCTTGGTGGAATCGCTCTTGCTGAAGGAAATATAGCTGAAATGAAGACCGGTGAAGGAAAGACACTAGTAGCGACACTCCCAACTTACCTGAATTCTGCAATGGGCAATAAGGTAGTCTTAGTTACCGTAAATGACTATCTTGCTAAAAGGGATGCGGAATGGATGCGTCCTATATATGAATTTCTAGGTCTTTCAGTAGGTGTTATTTATTCTGGACAAGATCTTAGTGAAAAGGCAGCCGCCTATAGCTGTGATGTTATATATGCAACAAATAATGAGCTTGGATTTGATTATTTAAGAGATAATATGGCTCTCAGAGCCGAAGATAGAGTTCAGTGCTCGCTTGATTTTGCAATTGTCGATGAGGTTGACTCAATTTTGATTGATGAGGCAAGAACGCCTCTTATTATTTCCGGTCCAAGTAACGAAAGCTCAGAAATTTATTCACATATTAAGTCAGTTGTTCCCAAACTAAAGAGGCAGTTCAGAGAAGAGACTGAAGAAGAGCCCCTAGAAGAGAGTGAAATTGGTCATTACATAATAGATGAAAAGAACAGAAATATTGACCTCACAGATGAAGGATACATGTTGGTTGAATCTCTATTAGAAGATATGGATATACTATCTAGTTCCGGAAATCTCTACTCTGTATCAAATATAAAGATAATGAGATTTGTTCAAGCCACATTAAGAGCAAATTTTTTATACAGCAGGGATGTTCACTATCTCGTTCGGAATGGTGAAGTCGTCTTAATTGATGAACATACTGGAAGAAGTATGCCGGGCAGAAGAATATCTGAAGGTGTTCATCAAGCACTTGAATGCAAAGAAAATGTAAGTATTCAGAGAGAGTCGCAAACTCTTGCATCTACTACTTTCCAAAACTTCTTCAGGCTTTTCGATACTTTATCTGGTATGACCGGTACTGCTGATACTGAAGCATTAGAATTTAATCAGATCTATGGTCTAAATGTTGTTGTGATACCAACAAATAAAAAAATGATTAGAGATGATCAGGATGATCTAGTATTCCTTTCTAAAACTGCAAAGTATAAAGCTCTTATAAAAAAGATTGAGGAACTTAGAGAAAGTCATGCTCCAGTTCTCGTTGGCACAGCTTCAGTTGAGTCCTCTGAAGAAGTTTCAAATCTTCTTAAGAAGAAAAATATTCCTCATCAGGTTTTAAATGCCAAACAGCACGAAAGAGAAGCAGAGGTAATTGCGAATGCAGGTAAACCAGGAGTTGTAACGATTGCTACCAATATGGCAGGTCGTGGAACAGATATTGTCCTTGGAGGTAAAAAAGAGGACAAACAAGAATGGGAATCTAATCATCAGAAAGTCTTGGACGCAGGTGGTCTATGTATATTGGGCACTGAAAGACATGAATCTAGGAGAATAGATAATCAGCTTCGCGGACGGTCTGGAAGGCAAGGAGATCCAGGTAGCTCTCAGTTTTTCCTATCTCTAGAAGATGATCTATTGAGGCTTTTCATTACAGATAGCAGAAGAGCATTATTTGAAAGAATAGGAATGGGTGATGATCACATTGAGCACAAAATGCTTTCGCGCGGAATTGAGAATGCACAGAAACGAATAGAAAACCGTAATTTTGATATTAGAAAAAACTTGCTTGAATATGATGACGTTGCAAATGATCAGAGGGGTGCGATTTACGCCCTTAGAAATGATCTGCTTGAAGAAGATAATATTGAAGAAACAATTCAGGGACTAATTGAGGAAAGCTTAGAGAATACAATATATTCGTTCATTCCATTTGAATCAGTTGAGTCGCAATGGAAAACCACGGAACTTGATCAATTTCTCAAAGAGAGTTTTCAATTTAATAAAGAATTTAAACCCATCATTGAAAATGATAAGTCTTTAGATGTTGAAAAAATTAAAAATCTTATTATTTCTGATGCTAAAGATATATATAAATCAAAATTTGAACATATTGGTGAGCAAAGGAAGCTTTTAGAAAAACAAATCATGCTTCAGGTCCTTGACGTCCACTGGAAGGAACATTTAGCAGAAATGGATCATCTTCGACAAAGTGTTGGATTAAGAGCTTATGCACAAAAGAATCCTAAGAACGAATATAAAAGAGAAGCTTTTAATATGTTTGAGAATATGCTGGATGAAATAAATTCAGAAACTATAAGAATCTTATTCAATATCCAAATTGCTACTAAAGAAGAAATAGAAAAAATTGAAAAAGAAAATCTAAAAAATGCTGAAAAAAATCTAGAGTTAAAAAAGAATGAAGATCAGCCACATGTTGGCCAAAATCTTGAAAAACAACAAAAAACTGATCAAGTCATAGCATCTGAAAAGATTGGTAGAAATGAGCTTATAAAAATAACCAATGGTGAAGAAACAAAAGAGATGAAGTATAAAAAAGCTAAGTCCTTAATCGAGACTGGTGGATGGAGAATAATTTAGAAAGAAAATATGGCAGCATTGCTATAACACCTGATCTCTCTCCTGAAAGTATAAGTTCATATATAAATAACCTTGAATTAATTAGAAGAAATACTCATAAAGTTGAGTTTCTTATAATTCGAAATAAATCCTTGAAAAGAGACGAGTACCAAAAATTAGCTGAAGGAATAATGGAATTATTAAATGGTAAACTGCCATGCATTCTTCATTTTGATAATTTAGATTCTTTTATGCGGATGAATGATTTAATTTCCAAAAGTTGTGGTGTGCATTTTACAAGCTCGCTTTTGAAAGAATTAAAAAAGAATGATCTCCTTAAGTACTTTGAAAAAAAGAAGATACTTGGTGGCTCTTGTCACAATCAAGATGAGATATCTTTGGCTAGCAATTTAGGTTTAAATTATTGTATTTTGGGTCCTGTCAAAGACAAGCTAATAGACAAAAAAATTATTACAAAAGGAATGGGGTGGGATAAATTTTCAGATATAGCTAAAAAATCTTCTATAAAAAGCTACGCTATTGGGAGTTTGAGCCATGATGATTTCGATATTGCTTGCAAACACTTCGCATGTGGAATAGCAGGAATCTCAATGTTTAATCAATCCTCATAGAAATCTTCTGACTGTATAGGTCTAGAAATCTTTTTTTCTTCATTAGCCCACTCACCCAAGTCAATGAGCTTACATTTCTTCGAGCAAAAAGGTCTATATTCATTGGAGCTATCGATGCTCACTTTTTTTTCACAATTTGGGCAATTAATCATTGTTTGCAAGAATTAAGTATTTTTTATGAATATCTTCTAGATTCATTATAAATTTATCTTTAGTATCATTGTTTTCGACTACATCATTAGCGATCTTATTCCTATCCTCAGATGAAGCCTGAGACTGAATTATTTTTAAGATCTGATCCTTCTTAGAATTATCTCTTTTTGAAGCTCTTTCTATTTGGATTTCTTTTTTGCAATCTATTGCCAAAACCCTGTCATAAAATGAAGAGCTATTTGTTTCTGCTATGAGTGGAACAATAATAATCCTATATATGCTATTTGAATTATTGATAAAGTTTAGTATGCCATCTTGTACAATTGGGTGAACTATTTGCTCTAGCTTATTTTTCATTTTTGGATTTTGAAAAATATACTTTCTAAGAGCTTTTCTATCTATTTCAGAGCTGTCATCTAGAAAAGTTTCTCCGAAGATGTCTAAAAACTTTTTGTACCCCTCTCCTTCTCTATCTAGAGCATTATGAGCAAGATCATCAGCATCAATTACATCAATATTTTTACTTTTAAAAAAATCTCCAGCTAAGCTTTTGCCGGATCCAATTCCACCTGTTAAACCAATAAGCATCTCTAAATATCCAAGTACTCTCCCTTCCCATATAGAAGAGGTTTAGTATTACTATTTTTAATTACCTCAACTACATCCCCAAAAAAAACACTATGAGATCCGTAGCTGGTAATTTCTTTAATAGTACATGAAATAACAGATTGTGAATTTTTTATGAAACCTATATTGTTCTTAAAATCCCAAAAATCATTATCAAATCTCTTATCAGAGAGTTCATCTGTTCCGCAAAGATTTGATATTTCGGTTTGTGAAGATGATAAAAAGCTAATATTGAAATTGGAATCTTTTTTTAAAGATGAATGAATAGTTGAATCTTTATTTATGCAAACAAGAATAGAAGGAGGTTCAAACGATAATGATGTAACGGATGAAACTGTAATAGCATTATTTTCTTTAGTTTCATTGTTATATGAAGATACGACACATACAGGATAAACAAGCTCTCTCAAAGCTAGTCTGAACTCTTCTTTAATATTCATAGTTAGATTATGTGTACTTTTAATAATAAATCTAGCCTAAAACAAAAAAAGCTCTCAATTTCTTGAGAGCTTTTAAATCAAAAGCCTGACGATGTCCTACTCTCACACAGGGAAGCCCTGCACTACCATCGGCGCTAGTTCGTTTCACTTCTGAGTTCGAAATGGGATCAGGTGGGACCAAACTGCTATTGTCATCAGGCAAACTGGTATGCAATTTTTAAATCACTTAAGTATATGAATTAAGTTACTTCACATGTAAATCCTTCTTAAGGTTACATGATCAAGTCTCACGAGTTATTAGTACGAGTTAGCTCAACGCCTCACAACGCTTACACATCTCGCCTATCAACGTCATAGTCTATGACGACTCTTTAGGAAACCGAAGTTTCTGGGAAATTTAATCTTGGGAGAGGCTTCCCGCTTAGATGCTTTCAGCGGTTATCCTTTCCGAACATAGCTACCCGGCAATGCCACTGGCGTGACAACCGGAACACCAGAGGTTCGTCCAATCCGGTCCTCTCGTACTAGGATCAGCTTCCCTCAAATTTCCGACGCCCACAGCAGATAGGGACCGAACTGTCTCACGACGTTCTAAACCCAGCTCGCGTACCACTTTAAATGGCGAACAGCCATACCCTTGGGACCTGCTCCAGCCCCAGGATGTGATGAGCCGACATCGAGGTGCCAAACACCCCCGTCGATGTGAACTCTTGGGGGGTATCAGCCTGTTATCCCCGGCGTACCTTTTATCCGTTGAGCGATGGCCCTTCCATTCAGAACCACCGGATCACTAAGACCTAGTTTCCTACCTGCTCGATCCGTCGATCTCGCAGTCAAGCATCCTTCTGCCTTTATACTCTGCACACGATGTCCGACCGTGTTGAGGATACCTTCGTACTCCTCCGTTACTCTTTGGGAGGAGACCGCCCCAGTCAAACTACCCAGCACACACTGTCCTCAACCCAGATAATGGGTCTAAGTTAGAACCTCAATTTTACAAGGGTGGTATTTCAAGGACGACTCCACCAAAACTAGCGTTTTGGCTTCAAAGTCTCCCACCTATCCTACACAAATAAAGTCAAAGTCCAGTGTGAACCTGTAGTAAAGGTGCACGGGGTCTTTCCGTCTAGCTGCGGGTACACTGCATCTTAACAGCGATTTCAATTTCACTGAGTCTTGGGTGGAGACAGTGTGGCCATCGTTACGCCATTCGTGCAGGTCGGAACTTACCCGACAAGGAATTTCGCTACCTTAGGACCGTTATAGTTACGGCCGCCGTTTACCGGGGCTTCGATCAGAAGCTTCGCCAAAGCTAACTTCATCAATTAACCTTCCGGCACCGGGCAGGCGTCACACCCTATACGTCCTCTTACGAGTTTGCAGAGTGCTATGTTTTTAGTAAACAGTCGCAGCCACCTGGTATCTTCGACCATAGTCAGCTCATAGAGCAAGTCTAATCACTAACTACGGCACACCTTCTCCCGAAGTTACGGTGTCATTTTGCCTAGTTCCTTCACCCAAGTTCTCTCAAACACCTTGGTATTCTCTACCTAACCACCTGTGTCGGTTTCGGGTACGGTTTCTTACAACCTGAAGCTTAGAGGTTTTTCCTGGAAGCATGGTATCAACTACTTCTTACCAATTGGTAATCGTCATCAACTCTCGGCCTTAACAATCCGGATTTACCTAAATTGTCAGCCTACAGCCTTAAACACGGACAACCATCGCCGTGCTAGTCTAACCTTCTCCGTCACCCCATCGCAGTTGTAAAAAGTACAGGAATATTAACCTGTTTCCCATCGACTACGGCTTTCGCCCTCGCCTTAGGAGCCGACTCACCCTGCCTCGATTAGCGTTGGACAGGAACCCTTAGTTTTTCGGCGAAGAGGTTTTTCACCTCTTTGATCGTTACTCATGTCAACATTCGCACTTCTGATACCTCCAGTTTGCCTCACAGCTTACCTTCAGCGGCTTACAGAACGCTCATCTACCATCTTAAAAAGATCTGTAGCTTCGGTTTATGATTTAGCCCCGTTATATCTTCCACGCAGGCCGACTCGACTAGTGAGCTGTTACGCTTTCTTTAAAGGGTGGCTGCTTCTAAGCCAACCTCCTAGCTGTTTGTGCCTTCCCACATTGTTTCCCACTTAATCATAATTTGGGACCTTAGCTGACAGTCTGGGTTGTTTCCCTCTCGACTACGGACGTTAGCACCCGCAGTCTGTCTCCCATGCTCATACTCATTGGTATTCGGAGTTTGCATCGGTTTGGTAAGTCGGGATGACCCCCTAGCCGAAACAGTGCTCTACCCCCAATGGTAATACATGAGGCACTACCTAAATAGTTTTCGATGAGAACCAGCTATCTCCGGGTTTGATTAGCCTTTCACTCCTATCCACAGCTCATCCCCTCATTTTTCAACATAAGTGGGTTCGGGCCTCCAGTCAGTGTTACCTGACCTTCACCCTGGCCATGGATAGATCACCCGGTTTCGGGTCTAATTCCAGCAACTTGGCGCCCTATTAAGACTCGGTTTCCCTGCGCCTACCTTATACAGTTAAGCTTGCTACTAAAATTAAGTCGTTGACCCATTATACAAAAGGTACGCCGTCACCCAACAAGTGGGCTCCGACTGCTTGTAAGCACAAGGTTTCAGGTTCTATTTCACTCCCCTCGCCGGGGTTCTTTTCGCCTTTCCCTCACGGTACTGGTTCACTATCGGTCAGCTGAGAGTATTTAGCCTTGGAGGATGGTCCCCCCATATTCAGTCAAGATTTCACGTGTCCCGACCTACTCGATTTCACTTTAAAAAACTTTTCGCATACAGGGCTATCACCTACTATGGCCATACTTTCCAGAATGTTTTGCTAAATTAATTAAAGCTTAAGGGCTGATCCGCTTTCGCTCGCCGCTACTAACGGAATATCAATTGATCTCTTTTCCTCTAGGTACTTAGATGTTTCAGTTCCCTAGGTTTGCCTTCTATTCCTATGAATTCAGAATAGAATAATATACTTATGTATATTGGGTTTTCCCATTCGGACATCTCCGGATCGAAGCTTGTTTACCAGCTCCCCGAAGCTTATCGCAGGTTACTACGTCCTTCATCGCCTTCAGCTGCCAAGGCATCCGCCTTGTGCTCTTCCTTTACTTGATCATATAACCTTAAAAAGGTTATAGGTTTTTTTGAGAGTAACTTAATAAAATATATTAATTACTTTTAATTACTTGCAGTGATCTATGCATAAAAAATTAATTTTATACAAGAAAATTACATACCAAAGATCATACATATCATGTTCTTTAAATTTGGTTACTCGTGTGGGCCTCAAATACAAAATTATTTTAAGGAGGTGATCCAGCCACAGGTTCCCCTACGGCTACCTTGTTACGACTTCACCCCAGTCATGGATCACACCGTGGTAAGCGCCTTCCCGAGGGTTAGACTACCTACTTCTGGTGCAACACACTTCCATGGTGTGACGGGCGGTGTGTACAAGACCCGAGAACGTATTCACCGCGACATGCTGATTCGCGATTACTAGCGATTCCGACTTCATGCAGTCGAGTTGCAGACTGCAATCCGGACTACGAGAAATTTTTTAGGATTAGCACCAGCTCACGCTTTAGCGTCCGTCTGTATTCCCCATTGTAGCACGTGTGTAGCCCTACTCGTAAGGGCCATGATGACTTGACGTCGTCCTCACCTTCCTCCGGTTTGTCACCGGCAGTCCCCTTATAGTTCCCGGCCGAACCGCTGGCAAATAAGGGTAAGGGTTGCGCTCGTTATGGGACTTAACCCAACATCTCACGACACGAGCTGACGACAGCCATGCAGCACCTGTATCTTGGCTCTAAAAGCACACTCTCATTACAAGAGCTTCCAAGTATGTCAAGAGTAGGTAAGGTTTTTCGCGTTGCATCGAATTAAACCACATGCTCCACCGCTTGTGCGGGTCCCCGTCAATTCATTTGAGTTTTAGCCTTGCGGCCGTACTCCCCAGGCGGACAACTTAAAGCGTTAGCTGCGCCACTGAGAGATCTTGTCTCCCAACAGCTAGTTGTCATCGTTTACGGCGTGGACTACCAGGGTATCTAATCCTGTTCGCTACCCACGCTTTCGCACCTTAGTGTCAGTACAGAACCAGGAAGCTGCCTTCGCCATTGGTATTCTTCACAATATCTACGCATTCCACCGCTACACTGTGAATTCTACTTCCCTCTTTCGTACTCTAGTCATCTAGTTTTGGATGCAGTTCCTAGGTTGAGCCCAGGGCTTTCACATCCAACTTAAAAAACCACCTACGCGCGCTTTACGCCCAGTAATTCCGATTAACGCTTGGACCTTCCGTATTACCGCGGCTGCTGGCACGGAATTAGCCGGTCCTTATTCTGTAAGTAACATCAAGGATTGCAGGTATTAACTACAATCTTTTTCTCCTTACTTAAAGTGCTTTACAACCCGAAAGCCTTCTTCACACACGCGGTATGGCTGGATCAGGCTTGCGCCCATTGTCCAATATTCCCCACTGCTGCCTCCCGTAGGAGTCTGGGCCGTGTCTCAGTCCCAATGTGGCTGATCGTCCTCTCAGACCAGCTAAAGATCGTCGCCTTGGTGAGCCATTACCTCACCAACAAGCTAATCTTACGCAGGCTCATCTAATAGCGAGAGCATCAAAGCTAAGCCCTCTTTCTCCCTAAGGAGGTATACGGTATTAATCCGAGTTTCCTCGGGCTATCCCCTTCTACTAGGTAGATTCCTACGCGTTACTCACCCGTCCGCCGCTCTACTCGCACCCGAAGGTACTTTCTCGCACGACTTGCATGTGTTAAGCCTACCGCCAGCGTTCAATCTGAGCCATGATCAAACTCTTCAATTATGATCAATGTGTCACGTTTAAAAACTGTGACAAAGTTTTTTATAATTTTCTCGTATTTTGAACACCCACACGAGTAACCAAATATGTTTAAAGAACTACCGGCTCTTGGCCGGAAGGTGAATTCTACACGTAATTTATGATAAAAGGAAACACTTTCTTGAGTTAATTTTTATCTTTATCGACAAGCTTTTTTTCACTCAAAAACTTCATCTTAGAACGAAGTTCTTTTCCAACAGATTCTATAGAGTGTTCCTTTGTTTTTTCTCGATTATTTTTTAAAAAAGGGCCTCCGCTGCCATCATTACTTTGTCGACAATCATCAAGAAACTTATCAGCAAAATTGCCTGATTGAATGTCTTCGAGAACTTTCTTCATTTCTTTTTTTGTGTCTTCAGTGATGATTCTTGGCCCTGTTAAGTAATCACCAAACTCTGCAGTATTTGATATTGAATAATGCATATTAGAAATTCCGCCCTCATGAAGAAGATCAACAATTAGCTTTGTTTCATGCAAACATTCAAAATATGCCATCTCAGGACTATAGCCCGCTTCTACTAATGTCTCATAACCAGCTTTTATTAGTGCTGTCATTCCTCCGCAAAGAACAGCCTGCTCTCCAAACAAATCAGTTTCTGTTTCCTCTTTAAATGAAGTCTCTAAAACACCTGCTCTAGTTCCGCCATTTGCTTTTGCATAAGACAGAGCAACATCCTTAGCATTAAAGTCTCTTTCAGAAATAGAATCTTTGTGTATTGCAATTAATGATGGAACTCCTCCTCCAGACATAAATGTACTGCGCACAGTATGTCCAGGACCTTTTGGTGCAATCATCACCACGCTAATATCCTCAGTGGGTTTGATCTTACCAAAATGTATATTAAATCCGTGTGCAAAAGCTAGGATGGCGCCCTGCTTGAGGTTAGGTTCTATTTTTTTTGTATACAAATCACTTTGAAACTCATCTGGTGCCAGAATCATTACAAGATCAGAGTCTTTAACTGAGTCTTCTATGCTTGAAACTTCTAGTCCAGAGGATTCTGCTTTTTCCCAAGAATCTGATCCCTCTCTGAGTCCAACTGTAATATCTACACCCGAATCATGTAAATTATTTGCATGTGCATGCCCTTGAGAGCCATAGCCAATTATCGCTACTTTTAGGTTCTTAATAATATCTAGGTTGGCGTCTTCATCATAGTAGATTTTCATTTCTTAATATTCCTTTTAAATATGTATTTTCATCATCACTTACAGCGATAACCTCAATAAGTTTATTTATCTGTCTTAGAATTTGTCTCATTAGCTTATCTCCAACTGTTGTTTGGATAGTTAGTCTTGAGACCTCGCCAACTTGAAATTTTATGCCTAGCTCATCTTCTATAAACCTAAAGGGTTCAAAGTCCTCAATTGGATCTACATGCAGGCTATCAATGTTGTAACCTCTTTGATGGAAAAGCCCCACTACTCTGGCTAATGCACCTGGTTTATTTTCCATCACAAGAGTAAGTTTTCTTTGGATCATGTTTTTTCACCTTTACCCAGCCACATATCTTTTAGACTTCCGTTAGGAGCAACAAGCATTGGATACACATGCTCATTTGGATCAACATATATATCAACAAAAACTAACTTATCTTTTATAGCTAGTGCTTTAGCAATTCCCTCTCTAAGTTCAGAATTTTTAGTAATTTTAATACCAACATGGCCATAAGATTCTGCTAGTCCAACAAAATCTGGTAATGAATCCTCATAGCTAATAGATGAGTGTCTACCTTCATAGTTCATGTCTTGCCATTGCTTTACCATGCCAAGGGCAAGATTATTAATGCTAAATATTTTTATAGGTAGTTTGTATTGAGAACATGTTGAGAGTTCTTGAATACACATTTGAATACTTCCTTCTCCAGTAATGCAGATTACTTCTTCTTCAGGATAAGCCAATTTAACTCCCATTGCTGATGGAAGACCAAACCCCATGGTCCCAAGACCACCAGAATTTATCCATTTTCTTGGTTCATCAAAATGATAATACTGAGCAGCAAACATCTGATGCTGACCTACATCTGATGTAACAAACGCCTTACCTTCAGATTCTTGATAAATGTGCTGCACAGCTGCTTGAGGTAAAATTGGATGCTCATCCGAATTATTCTTATAAAGCTGATGATCAAGACCATGCATTTCTCTCCATTCGCTTATTTGCTGATGCCAAGGGGAAAGCTTTTCCTTATTTATTTCGTCCTTTCTAGACCTTAGGTGGTTATTAATAGCTTGCAAAGAGTCTTTAACTTGTCCGAATACAGCAATATCTGCCTCAATTATTTTTGATACAGATGAATGATCCACATCAAAATGAATAACCTTTGCCTTTGGAGCAAATTTCTCTGGTGTGTTAGTAATACGGTCATCAAACCTAGCTCCCACAGCAATGATTAAATCAGCATTATGCATTGCCATATTTGCTTGATAAGTTCCATGCATACCGAGCATACCTAAGAATCTTTTACCTGTTCCTGGGTAAACTCCAAGACCCATCAATGTATTTGTTACTGGAAAATCAATTAATTCATTAAGCTCTCTTAATTCATTAGAAGCATTACTTGAGATTGTTCCACCGCCAGCATAAATAACAGGACGCTCGGCAGTGAGTATTGCATCCACTGCTCGCGAAACTTGATGATTTTCTGGTTTGACAGGAGGATTATAAGATCTGATATTTGCTTTATCGGGATAGTTAAAATCAAATAATTCGTCAGGATTTGTTATATCTTTAGGTACATCAATAACTACTGGGCCTTGTCTTCCAGAAGTTGCTATATGAAAAGCTTCCTTAACAATTTGTGCAATATTTTCTTGTTTATCTACTGTGAAGCTGTGTTTCACTATGGGCCTTGATACACCTATCATGTCTGTCTCTTGGAAAGCATCAGTTCCAATTAAATGACTTTGTACTTGACCAGATATGACAACCATAGGAATTGAATCCATGAAGGCTGTGGCAATCCCAGTTATTGCATTTGTAGCTCCAGGGCCAGAGGTCACCAAAACAACGCCCGGCTTGCCAGTTGCTCTTGCGTACCCATCAGCAGCATGTGTAGCTCCTTGCTCATGCCTTACTAAAATATGCTGCATCTCTTTTTGATTAAAGATTGCATCATATATGTGAAGAGCAGCACCTCCAGGATAACCAAAAATATATTCCACTCCCTCATTTATAAGAGACTGAATTAATATGTCATTTCCTGCAATTTTCATAATAAAAACTTTTAGCTTGAGGTTTATACATTAAAATCGCTTGTAAAAACAAGCTTTTTAGGATTTTTAAGAAATATTAAATCTTTCTAGAGTTGTTATCAATTCTTTTAAATCTTTTGGGATTTTACTCTCAAATACAACGCAATCTTCACTGTCTTGCAATTTAAATCCTATTTTGTGTGCATGGAGGGCCTGTCTTGGAAATGATCTTATGAAATCTTTAAGCTCATCTGGCGTATCTTTGGCAATAATTTTTCTTGTATTGTAAGTCTTGTCTCCTATTATGGGGAGCTTCTTATGTGCTAAGTGAGTCCTTATTTGATGGGTTCTTCCAGTTTCTATTTCAACATCAAGGAGTGAGTAACCGCCATAACTATTAACACTTTTTACGAAAGTGATAGCTTCTTTTCCATCCTCCCTGCATGTCATTTTAGTTCTATTATTTTTATCCCTACCAATTGGTATATCTATTTCAAGATTTCCTCTAAGTGTCCCAATAACCAAGGCCCTATAACTTTTTTTAACCTTCCTGGATTGGAGAAGGTCAATAAAGTAAAGTCTAAATTTTTCATTCTTAGCCACAACCAATAAACCAGAAGTATCTTTATCCAAACGGTGCACTATTCCAGCTCTTGGAATTTCTTCAAGTTTAGGAAACTTGTAAAGTAACCCATTGGCTAAAGTTCCGCTAGAAATACCTGCTCCGGGATGAATTACTAGATTTACAGGTTTATCAACTATCAAGAAATCATCTGTCTCATGCAATACACTAAATTCAATATTCTCAGGGCTCCATTCTGTTGAAGCTTCATTTACAGGATTCACTTCAATTTCATCATCAAGATTTACTTTTTCTCTAGGAGATGCAATTTCTCCATTTAAAAGGATATTCCCACTCAAAATCCACTCTTTCAACTTGGTTCTTGAAAACTCTTTAAATAAAACTGATGATGCTTTATCAAGTCTCAAGTTGATTAAATCCTTAGAAACTTTTTTTGTTGTTAACATAATGAACTTTTTTTAAGATTTATAATCAAATATTAGAGTAAAATAACACCCATGAATAGAAATCTAAAAAATATTTTGTTTCTCCCTTTAGCTTTTGCCTGTACTTTTTTTATCTCATCATGCAGTAAAGATGAAGTTGAAATCGAAAGACCAGAAAAGGTCTATTACGATAATGCACAAAGAAGAATGAAAGTTAATAATTATTTTGGTGCAATTGAGTCACTGCAGAGAATAGAAACACAATATCCTTTTGGTAAATACGCAGAGCAAGCTCAAGTTGAGCTAGTCTATTGTTATTTTATGAATGGAGAAACTGAGGCTGCGCATTCAGCTGCGGAGAGATTTATTAGACTTCATCCAAGACATCCTAATATTGACTATGCTTATTTTATGAAAGGTCTATCAAGCTATACTAGAGATGCTGGACTCCTAGTAAGAGTTACAAATACTGATCTATCTTCAAGAGATGTTTCAGGAGCCAAATTAGCATTTTCAGAATTAACTGAATTCCTTACAAGGTTTCCTGATAGTCAATATGCTGCATATGCAAAACAAAGGCTAATTTATTTAAGAAATCTCGTTGCTAGTAATGAGCTTGCAGCTGCTGATTATTATGTAACTAGAAAGGCTTATGTCGCTGCCATTAGAAGGGCATCTTATGTTCTAGAAAATATTCCAAATTCAAATCAAAATCATAGAGCACTCCAAATCTTAAAGACGTCTTATGAAGAGCTTGGTTACACTGATCTGGTTGAGGATACTGAAAAATTGATAGCACTAAATCCACCGCCACCAGATTCAGGAAAAACAAATGGATCATTTCTGCAAAATGTTCCGCTACCAAACTCACTTCCTCTAATTATTGGGGGAACAATTCTTTCAGGTGCAACTAATTAATTGAAGATAATTGTCCCTTTGTTGGTAATAATCTTTTTTCTAATAAGGTATTTAATTAAACCAAATAAAGTGAACCGTATTTCAAGAAATGATATGGATTCTTGTATTAGCTGTGGGACTTTTGTTTCAGAAAATTTAGCTATAAAAAAAGGGGATAATATATATTGCTCTGAAAAGTGTATTAAGTAGTCCTAGGTATCTTTCCTAAAATCATGAACATAGCTGGAATATAGAACAATGCTATCAAAGATGCGCCAATAACCCCAACTGACATTGCCCATGCTAGTGGTTGGAAAAAGATGCTTGTTAGTATCAGAGGAAATAAACCTCCAATTGTTGTAGCTGTTGTTGTAATAATATGTCTTGTAGCCCTGGTCACAGTTTGAATCACTCCATCTAAATCATAATTTCCTTTTTCTGAATCTTCTTTTAAAGCTGCTAAAACGACGATTGAGTCATTTATTGCAAGTCCTGCTAGCCCAATTGCACCTACCAGTCCGATGAATCCAAAATTTTGCATACCCACAACTAATCCCAATATAGCTAAACCCAAGCACAATCCTGCAACTGATGATATGAGAAGCGTTTGTCTAAATGAATTCAGTGCAAAAACTAATCCAACAAGAATCAAGATAAAGAAAACAATAGCTGAAGCAAATAGCTGCGCATTAGACTCAGCACTTTCAGCTGCTTCTCCAGCTTGTTCAAGCTTATACCCAGAAGGAAGATTATTTTTAAATTCTTGAATGTCTTCTTTAAGGAAAGCCTCAGAAACTGATGGAAGTGATCTTGGCCATGTCCATGCTGAAACACCATTTTCTCGTTCACCTTTATACCTTGAAAATGCTCCTAATTTTCTTGATAGCTGTATATCAGAAAAATTTTCCACATATTCAATTCCGCTTGTTCCAGAAATTGAGAGAAGTGATGCTTGTGAAATATCTGCAGTAGCTTTTTGATCTCTTTTTAATCTTATTGACAACTCTTTACTTCCATCTTGCATAGTCCCAATTACCATTCCATTACTTGCAAAATTGATCTCTTTTATCAATGAGTCCATATCGTTGGATGTATATGCAATGCTTGAATTATCAAAATCTATCTCAAGGTTTGTTTCATATTCATTGGACTGTGAGCGTGTAATATATACATCAGGTGCTTTACTTAGGATTAGTTCTAGCCTATTACCAAGCTCTGTTAAAATGTCTTGATCTTCTCCTAAAATTCTATATTCAATATCAGCAAATACTGGTGGACCCGAAGAAAATTGATCAACTATTATTCTTACACCAGGGTTATTCTTTACTAGCTCTTTTGCTATCATGTCAATGTTATTTTTCATGGTCCAATAACTGGTAGTGAAATAAACTGCATTTGCTTCGTTATTACTTCCAAGTGAACTATTACCTCCAACTACATTTCCTAGAACTCTTGGCAATTTTCTTCCCACAAACCAAAAGTCGCCTTCAATAAAGTCATATTCGGAAAGTTGCTCTCTAATATCTTTAACTTTCTCAATTGTTCCGTTTACTGAACTGTTTTTTGGCAATTCAACTCTTACTTGGAACATATTCCTGTCGTTGGCAGGAAAAAAATCCCTGTCTAAGCTACTAAATAGAAGAAAACCTAGCATTGGCAGTGAAAAGGACAATAGTATTGCTCTCTTTGGCTTTGATAAGGCCCAAAATAATGATGTTCTGTAGTATTTGTAAAGTTTGTTACTTGAATACCCTTTACTAAAGAAATCTGAAGAAAAAATTGGCATCTTCTCTAAATAGTGGAGAGCAGGCAAGACAACTGTAAGTGAGAGAAAAAGTGATGATGAGACTGCCATTATCAATGTTTTTGCCATTCCTCCAACATACTCATTACTTGGGCCCTCTCCAACAGCAATTGGCATAAATGCTAGCGCGGTTGTTGCAGTTGCTGCTAGCAATGGTAAAAATAAATGTTTTACAGATTTGTAAATTGCCTCTTTTGAACTCAATCCATCCAGTCTTCTATATCTATAATCTTCTACAACGATAATCGCATTATCAATTAAGAGACCTAAGGCAATTATCATTCCAGTTGTTGATGTTTGATGAAGAGGCAGTCCGGTAATTTGGCAAATAAATAAAACCGAACAAAGGGTTAATGGCAGTATTAATGCAACCAGTAGCGCCGATCGAAGTCCTAATAGAAATGCACTCAATACTAAAACTAAAAATAGTGCAAATCCAATACTTGATGTTAATTCATCAAATCTTTTTTCAACATAAAAAGATTCTTCATATACAGGTAGAACAATAATTTCCTCAGGCAAATTCTCTTTAAAGTCTTCAACAACCTTATTTGCTCTGGAAACATATTCATCAATCCTTTGGTTAAACGTCCCTGTGACCTGAACTAATACAGCAGGAAAACCATTTACTATTGAATAACTCTCTATGGGTGTTACAGCCTGTTGAGAAATAGAAGCTATATCAGATAGTTTAATTAATTGAGAGTCATCTTTCGCTATTGGTATATCCTCGAGTTGAGATATTGTTTTCAGGTTATCCTTAGACTTTATTAAAATTTCTTCATCTAAGCTTGATATCAATCCAACAGATCTCTTATTATCAAATGACCCAACTAAGTTAGAAAGATTTTGAAAAGAAAGACCAAGATTTGATAACTTTCTTGAGTCAACTTCTACTAAGATTTCTTCATTTGCAGCACCATGAATTTCAACCCCTTCAGTAGATCCTAAATAAGCTAGTTTTCTTTTTAATTGTTCAGCTAATCTAGACATTAATATAAGGGGAGGCTCTCCCTCACCCTTCCATTGAATCGAATAAAGAGCTGAAATTGGAGGTCCTGAATTTCGACTAAGCTCAAGCCTTGCATTATTAGGTATTTTTTGCTCAGTTTGATCAAGCTTATCTTGGACCTCGCTCCAAACCTTCTCAACTAAGTCAAAAGAAACTTCGTCTTTAAGCTCTACAAGAGTCGTGGCAGATCCTTGTCTAATATTTGAATTAAGATTTCTTATTTCTGAAATTTCTCTTAATTTAATTTCCAAGATTTCTGTAACCTGACTTTCTATTCTATCTGCGGAAGCACCAGGATAAACTTGAATAACTAGTGCCCATCTTTCAGCAAGTTCAGGCATTTCTTGTCTAGGAATATTATTGAAACCAGAATAGCCGACTAAAAGAAAGAAGATTAACGTTAGAATAAGTATCCTAGGTCTCTCAAGAAAAACTCTAATTAAGCTCATTATTAGAGTGTCTGTCCTTCTATGATCTTCGATAGGCCACCCAGAACAACTAAATCACCATCTTTGAGAGTGCCAGATACAAATGCATAATTATTTTCAAAATGTAGGATCTGAACTAAATCTTTTTCTACAGTATTTGTTCCATCATTTGAAATAGTATACACGGACCAAAGGCCCTGCTCAGATTGTGAAAGAGAATTTATAGGAAGCCATAAACCTTTTTCATTCTTCTTAATTTTTATAACTAAATCAATTACAGATCCTGGTAAAAAGAAATCATTGAATTCAAATATCGCTAATCTACTATTAGAGCCGCTTAGTGACATTGGAGCTAGCCTCTTCAATTTACCTTGAGCAATTTCAGAGCCAATTTTGAAAGTATACTCATATGAAATTATCAGATTTTTAATAAGATCTTCTGGAATAGAAACATGAGCCTCGACCTTATTTGCTTCAAGTATTTCTAATATTGGATTACTTCCACTGATCACTGTGCCCTCATCTACAAACCTATCTTGAATAAAGCCATCATATGGTGCTCTTAAAACAGTTTGTGATTTTTTTACTTGAAAAAATTTAACCTGCGACTTTGCAATCAAATACTCTGATTTTGCTTTATCAAAATCTTGATTTGAGATAAATCCTTTTTCCTTGAGATCTTTGAATCTATTTAAAACCTGAGTTGCTAAGTCTAGTCTGGCTAATGCTTGTTCAAGATTTGCATTAATTTCATTGTCATCGAGCTGAGCAAGAATATTACCTTCTTCTACCTTATCCCCAATGTCGACAAAAATTGAATTTATTCGCCCCGGAATTTCAAAAGCTATTTTTGATTGTTGGAAAGGTAAAAGTTTGCCAGGTAAACTTTTAGAAACTTCATAAGTATTGCTAGTTTTAACTTCAAGCACTTCAAGCTGCTGATCTGCATACAGTGAAAAAGATAGGTAAACCCCGCACACAAAAAGAGTTTTGCAAAAATGCTTATAAATTGTCATAATGTTAACGATGTAAACTTAAATTATATATTATAAGTTAACACTGTCAACATCATGAATATTGAAAATCATAAGTATCATCATGGTAATTTAAGGGATGAAATCCTAACAGCTGCTTATAATTTTGTTTCAGAGAATGGATATGCTGCAATGAGCCTAAGAGGCATTGCTGAGAATTGTAATGTTTCTGCAACTGCAATCTATAGACACTACAAAACAAAGGAACATCTGTTGGCTGATGTTGTTGTAAAGGGGTTTATTGAATTCAATATATTTGTTGAGGGAGATTCAGAAGCTAACATTTTTGATAAATGTGATAACTATCTAGAGTTTGCTTTCGATAATAAGAATATATACGACCTGCTTTTTAGTCAATCAGTGGTTGAATTTCTACAATTTCCTAACATACTGGAAGTTGCTGATAGTTCTTTTCAAACCCTTTTAGAGTCGGTAAAAGAGCATGATAGAAGCCTTAATGATCTTAGTGCATCCAATAAAGCAATTCATATTTGGTCCTTTTTGCATGGTATAAGCAGTATCTCAAAAAAGATGGATGTCGCTCTATCGCTTCCTGATAGTGAAATGCCAATCCCAGTTAGGTCAGTTAAAAGAGCAAGGAGTAACCTAAGACAATTTATAGAAGACTTATTTTGAAGACCTCTAAAATAAGAATAATTGGTGGTTCTTTAAAAGGAAATCATATTTCTTTCCCCTCCTCGTCTAAGCTTAGGCCTACATCAAATAAGTTAAGAGAAATTCTTTTTAATTGGTTAAATTTTGAAATAGCTGGTTTTAAGTGTGTAGATTGTTTTTCTGGATCAGGGGCGCTTGGTATAGAGGCAATCTCTAGAGGAGCTCAATCAGCCACATTTATTGAAAAAACACCAAAGTTTGCTGCAAGTATCGAAGCAAATCTTGAAAGGTTAAATATTTCTGAAAAATGTGAAATAAAGATTAAAAATGCTTTTGATTGGTTAAAGGAAGATAGTCTGGAAGAATTGGATTTAATATTCTTTGACCCTCCATTTTTTGATGAAAGAATCCAGGGTCTTCTTTCTTCTCTAGAGTCTCTAAAAATAAAAAAAGGGACATTAATATATTTTGAAAAAAGTACTTTTGATAAAATAGATGTCCCTAATTCATTGAAGTTACTTAAATCGAAAAGTGTTGGAGATGCTGAAGGGCTTTTATTAGAAAAATGAAAATTAGAATTGGATCAAGAACCTCAAAGCTAGCTTTAAAACAGGTAGAAATAGCTATGAAAAGGATTGGGGCGCCTAGTTTTGAAATTATAGGTGTAGACACGGCTGGAGATAAGAGAAGTAGAGAAAATAAAGTTCAGTTTGATAAAAAAAACTTTGTTGAGGATATAGATAATCTTCTTGTGGATCAAAAAATAGATATCGCGATTCACTCTGCTAAAGATATGCCAGCTGTCTCGAATATTTCTGGTCTTGATGAAATATATATCTCGAATGACTTAGTCCAAAGTGATGAAAAATATAACTCCCGAAATGACATCCTGATATTCAGAAAAAATGAGCATCCAGTATTTAAAAAAAATATGAAAATAGGTACTTCGAGCTTAAGGCGAAGGTTACAATCTAAATTCTTTTTAGAGGCTACAGAAATTGATAATCTTAATGGGAATGTTGATACTCGAATAAAAAAATTAAATGATGGTGAATATGATTGCATTATTCTTGCAAAGGCTGGATGTGAAAGATTGGAGCTTGATCTTAACTACTCAGAGCTTGAGCACCTTACAAGTATTTCTCAAGGATCAATCTGTTTACGGTTTAATAAGAAAAGTGAGGAGATCTTTAAACTGTTGAAGCCCTTGAACGATAATGAAATGAAAAGAAAGATCAAAGAGTGTAATAATTTTCTTAATCTTATTAATGCAGACTGCAATTCAGCGGTTGCAGTAGATTACATGGATGAAGTATTGCAAGTAGAGGTATATGGTAAGAAAGAGTTTATAAGTTTTTCTGCGCTTAATGCGGAGGAGGCTTTTATGCGCTTTGAAGAGTTAGATGGTTTAAGGTTGCTAAATGAACATAGTTGATACAAGAGCAAACAATACTTTTAATTTTGTTAAAAGAAAAAATATAAGGAATATTCCTCTTTTTGAGATTTCTTTTTTAGACTACTCAATGGATATTTCTGGTTATACCGATGTTATATTCCAAAGCACTCCCTCTGTTGAATTTTTTAATCATCATAAGGATTTAAAAGATAAAAATATTTTTGCAATGGGACCAGGCACACAATCCTCTTTAGGCGCAAAAGGGATTTCATCAAGAATACCTGAAGATCCTGGGTCTGAAGGTCTAAAAAGATTAATAAAGAGCAGTATTGGTCATGGGAAGTTCTTAATTGTTAAGGGTCAAGGTGGTTTAAACATTATTTCTGATTATCTTAAAACAGAAGGAGCTGAGGTTGATACTGTTCAAAATTATCAACGTGAAAGATTTTCATCTTATTCCAAGCTAAGTAAAGACTTTGATAACGCAGATTTTGTAATCTTTCCGAGTAGGCTAGCTGCTGAAATATATTTCCAAGAAATTTATAATCCAAATATAAATAGTAAATTTATTACCATCTCATCTAGGATTAAGAATTATGTTGAATCACTGGGCTTTGAGAACTTTCAGCTAAATTATTTTGCAGATAACTTTGAGTCTGAAATATTAAATATTACTTAGCTTTCTTCTTTCCACTTCCATTTTTCATGGAATCAAAGAACTCGGAATTAGTTTTAAATGATTTTAGTCGATCAATTAAAAATTCTATTCCTTGAGAATCTTCCATAGGATCTGTTACTTTTCTAACAGCCCACATGAGTCTTAGCTCTTCTTCAGAAGTTAGGAGATCTTCTCTTCTTGTTCCAGATCTTCTCACATTGATAGCGGGATAGATTCTCTTTTCAGCAATCTTTCTTTCAAGATGGATTTCCATATTTCCAGTACCTTTAAACTCTTCATAGATAACTTCATCCATTTTTGAGCCAGTATCTACCAAGGCTGTAGCTAAAATTGTTAAACTTCCTCCTTCTTCAAGATTTCTCGCTGCACCAAAGAATCTTTTTGGTCTTTCAAGAGCGTTTGAATCAACACCACCACTTAAGATTTTTCCTGAAGCAGGTTGAACAGAGTTATAGGCTCTTCCAAGTCGAGTAATAGAATCAAGAAGAATTACAACATCTTGCTTGTGCTCAACTAGTCTTTTTGCTTTTTCAATAACCATATCAGCCACTTGCACATGTCTTGAAGGCGGTTCATCAAAAGTACTTGCAATTACTTGGCCTCTTACAGTTCTTGTCATCTCAGTAACTTCTTCAGGCCTTTCATCAATCAAGAGCACTATCAACTTGGTTTCAGGATTATTACTTGTAATTGAATGGGCAATGCTCTGTAGCATCAGTGTCTTACCAGCTTTAGGAGGAGAAACTATTAAACCTCTTTGTCCCTTACCAACAGGAGCAATTAAATCTATTATTCTTGCCGACAAATCTTCATTAGAACCGCTTCCTTGCTCAAGAACTAATCTTTCATTTGGAAATAATGGGGTAAGATTTTCAAATAGTATTTTCTTTTTAGCGTCCTCTGGAGTTTCATCATTGATTGTTTCTACCTGGACGAGAGCAGTATATTTTTCTTTATCTTTAGGAGGTCTTATTTTCCCCTGAATTTCGTCACCCTTTCGAAGACTGAACTTTCTTATTTGACTTGGTGAGATATAAATATCATCCGGTCCAGCACAATATGAGCCTTCAGCTGATCTTAAAAAGCCAAAACCATCATTCAGGATTTCTAGGACTCCACCGCCGAATATGTCAATTCCATCGTCAGCTTGTTTTTTTAAAATTTGAAAAATTATGTCTTGCTTTTTGAGTCTGCCTACATTTTCAAGACCTAGCTTTTCAGCTATCTCAACAAGCTCGGTAATCGTTTTAGTTTTTACTTCACTTAAGTTCATTAGTTATATTGGAAATTCCTCTGAAAAAATTGAATTGATATCAAAAAGATATCTAAGAAGGGTTGATAATATAAGTTTTTTTTGTATTTTGCAAAAAAACCTAGATTTCTGTATCTATAAATTCTCCTAGTTGTTCTTGCGTCAGAGCACCTACTTGAGCACCAGAAACTTCGCCTGATTTAAAGATTAACAAAGAGGGAATAGACCTAATACCATATTGAACAGCAAGATCTCTATGCTCTTCAATATCAACTTTGCAAACCTTTATCTGCTCGCCATACTGTTGTGCTGCTTCTTCTACTCTTGGTGCAAGTTGCTTACATGGACCACACCATTCAGCCCAAAAATCAACCAGTACTGGGACATCTGAACTCAGCACTTCTTTCTCAAATGTCTCTGTTGTTACTTCTTTTACATTACTCATAAATTAAATTCCTTTATCAAATCTTTAGCGAAATATGTAAGAACCGCATCTGCTCCAGCTCTTTTGAAGCTTGTTAAGGACTCTATTATAACACCTTTATCAAGCCATCCTTTATTAACTGATTCCATGATCATTGCATACTCACCGCTTACTTGGTATGCAAAAGTTGGAACCTTAAATTCTTCTTTAATTTTAGAAATAATATCTAAATAAGGCATACCTGGTTTTACCATTACGATATCAGCGCCCTCCTCAATGTCCATCGCAACCTCGTTAAGAGCTTCAAGTGAATTTGCAGGATTCATCTGATAAGAAGATTTATCAGAAGTACCTAGATTATTTTTTGAATTAACTGCATCTCTGAAGGGACCATAGAATTTTGAATTATATTTTGCTGCATATGACAAAATAATTTTATCTTGAAAATTATTTTCATCTAATTTTCTTCTAATAAATCCTATTCGGCCGTCCATCATATCTGAGGGAGCAATAATATCTGCACCAGCTTCTGCAAGAACAAGAGATTGCTCTGCGAGAACCTCTAGTGTTTGATCGTTTAAAATCTTATCTTTCTCAAAGACTCCATCATGACCATGATCTGTATAGGGATCTAAGGCAACATCAGCAATGACTAACATATCAGGAAACTTATTTTTTATAGAACTTAATACTCTTGAAATAAAATTATCTCTTTTTGTAGCTTCAGTACCTCTCGAGTCTTTTTTTGAAGGATCTATGACAGGAAATATAGCTATTGCCTTTATTCCCAGCTGATCAATTTCTTCAATCTCTTTTAAAATAGACTCTTCACCAAATCTAAAGATACCAGGCATTGATTCTATAGGCTCTTTATCACTCAAACCTTCTTTAACGAATAAAGGCTGTATTAGATCATTTTTTGTCACCATACATTCACTGGTTAGGTCAATAATAGACTCTGACTGCCTTAGTCTTCGTAATCTAGTTGATGGATATTTCCTTGAAATCATAAATTAATCAGTTATTGCTCCTAGGGATGCAGATTGTACACTTTTTGAATATTTTGATAAGACACCTTTCTTAGGAAGTTCTTTATTTGGTTTGAAGTTATCTAATCTATTTTGAAGCTCCTCATCAGATATATCTATGGAAATTGAATTTGTTTCAGCATCAATTGTTATTTCATCGCCATCATTGATGACTCCGATGGGTCCACCAACAAATGCTTCTGGAGAAATATGTCCAACAACAAAGCCATGAGTGCCTCCAGAAAATCTTCCATCAGTAATAAATGCAACTTTGTCACCTAGGCCTTGTCCCATTATTGCAGAAGTAGGTTTCAACATTTCTCTCATGCCTGGACCTCCCTTTGGTCCTTCATACCTTATAACAACTACATCTCCCTCATTGATTTGATTTTTTTGAATTGCTTCATTTCCGTCTTCTTCGGAATCAAACACTTTAGCTGTTCCAGTAAATTTAAGACCTTCATTTCCTGTAATCTTAGCAACTGCTCCCTCTGGAGCTAAATTGCCGTAAAGGATGCGTAAATGACTGCTATTTTTGATAGGATTAGATATGTCTCTTATGATTGACTGATTTTCTGGATATGGTTCAACCTCAGAAAGATTTTCTGAAATGGTTTTTCCAGAAACAGTTAAACAGTCGCCATGAAGCAAGTCTGCATCAAGTAACATTTTCATGAGTGGCTGTATTCCACCCACCTCGTTAAGAGAGGACATATAATTTTTACCAAATGGTTTAATGTCAGCTATTACAGGAACTCTTTTGCCTATTCTTGTAAAGTCATCTAAATTAATATCAACATTTATAGCATACGCCATTGCGATGAGATGAAGAACTGCATTCGTTGATCCGCCAAGCGCAACAACTATGGTTATTGCATTCTCAAATGCCTGCTTTGTCATAATATCAGATGGTTTAATATCTTTTTCTAAGAGGTTCTCAATTGCATTCCCTGTATTTATGCAATCATTTTTTTTATCATCAGAAACTGCATCCTGACTACTACTTCCTGGAAGCGACATTCCTAGGGCTTCAATTGCTGAAGCCATTGTATTTGCTGTATACATTCCTCCGCATGAGCCCGGCCCCACCACTGAAACTTTTTCAACAGCGATTAATTCTTCTTCAGAGATTGAGCCTTTTGAAAACTCACCAGTCTTCTCACACACAGTAACATAATCAGTATTTTGATTACTTGGTCTTATAGAGCCGCCATAAATGAACAAAGATGGTCTATTAAGCCTTGCTAATCCAATAATTATACCAGGCATATTTTTATCGCAGCCTCCAATACCCACTACTCCATCGTAAGCCAAACAACCTACAACAGTCTCTATAGAGTCAGCTATTACTTCTCTCGAAACAAGAGAATATTTCATACCCTCTGTGCCCATAGAAATCCCATCAGATACAGTAATTGTATTGAATGTTACAGCTTTACATCCTGCATTATTGACTGATTCTTCAACAATTTCTGCAAGGGAGTTTAGATGCATATTACAAGGTGTTACGCTCGCTCCAAGTGAAGCAATCCCAACAATAGATTTCTGAAAATCTGCATCTTTAAATCCTGCTCCTCGCAGCATTGATCTTGATGCTGCCTGTTGAGGACCATCATGCAATATTTTTGAATACTTCCTATTTGGCATCTTAATTTGATGAGTATTTGAGTGCTGCTCTTAAAAGTTTTTGAGTATATTCCTGTTGAGGATCTTCAAACACCTCATCAGCTTTACCGAATTCAACTAGTTTTCCCTCATTCATAACAAAAATCTGATCACACATAGACCTAATTACTTTAAGATCATGGCTAATAAATAAATATGTCAATTTGTATTTATCTTGCAATCTTTTTAAAACATCTATTACTTGAATCTGAATAGATCTATCAAGGGCTGAAGTTGGTTCATCAAGAATCATGAATTTTGGGTTTAAAATTATAGACCTAGCAATTGCTATTCTTTGCCTTTGACCGCCAGAAAATTCATGTGGATATTTAAAAATGAGGGTATCATCTAATCCAACGTCATTCATCACATTTGATATTTTTTCTAACTTTTCTTCATTTGAGAAATCAAAATGTATATCCAATCCCTCACCTATGATTTCGCCAACTGTCATTCTTGGTGATAGAGATCCATAAGGATCTTGAAAAACTATTTGAATGTCTTTCTTTAATAGTTTCTTTTCAGCTGAGCTAAGATCTTTAATTGATTTACCATTAAATCTAATTGATCCTTCAAAATCTAGAAGATTTATAATCGCTTTTCCCAGTGTTGATTTACCAGATCCTGACTCTCCAACCACACCAACTGTTGAATTTCTTGGAATTTTTAAAGAAATATCAGAAACCGCACAAAACCTATCAGTTTTAAATAGTCTTTTTGATGGTATTTTGTAAAAAACACTAAGGTTTGAAATATCTAGAATATTATCCTCAGATACAAGCAACTGATCCTTTTCTTTAGGCTCTGATTTTAAGAGCTTAATCGTATATTCATGTTTTGGATTAGAGAAGATTTCGGTTGTAACACCTTGTTCAACGATCTTCCCTTCTTTCATGACACAAACTCTGTCACTAAACTTCTCAACAAGTCCTAAATCATGAGTTATGAATAGGATTGACATTCCAAGCTTCTTTTTAAGTCTATTCATTAGATCAAGTATTTGAGCTTGAATAGTTACATCCAAGGCTGTTGTTGGCTCATCAGCAATTAGAAGCTCGGGTTCATTAATTAGTGACATTGCAATCATTATTCTTTGGCGC
The DNA here is from genome assembly GCA_902605165.1 of uncultured SAR86 cluster bacterium. Taxonomy (GTDB): domain Bacteria; phylum Pseudomonadota; class Gammaproteobacteria; order Magnimaribacterales; family D2472; genus CACNXK01. The sequence goes on from CACLBJ010000001.1 coordinate 79,839, forward strand.
TGACCTCCAGAGAGTTCATGAGGGAATGATTTATATCTTCTTTCTAGATCTGGAATCTCAACAAGCTCCATCAACTCTTTAGCTCTCTTTTCTGCATCTTTTTTTGAAATATTTTCATGGTTTAAAATTGATTCAGTTATCTGATTTCCTACTCTGTGATAAGGGTTAAGGGATGTCATTGGCTCCTGAAAGATCATAGATATCTTCTTTCCTCGAATTGATTGAAGTTGTTTATTAGACATCTCCAATATTTCAGAATGGTGAAATTTAATTGATGAATCATCACTAAAGATTGTTTTACCCTCTGGTAAAAGTTGTAATATTGACATTGCTGAGACTGACTTTCCAGATCCTGATTCACCAACCAGTGCCATAGTCTCATTTTTATTTATTTCAAAAGAAGCATCTTCTACAGCTGTGAAGATAGAATCTCTTACCTTAAAACCAACGGTAAGGTTTTTTACTTCTAATAAATTACTCATATGTTTCTTTTTATTTCTTTTAAAATATCTATTGTTGCTAATTTAGCTGTTTTTAACCTAGTTATGTTAATGAAGCCATGAAACAAACTTGGATAATGAATCTGTTTCACATTATTGCCCATATCATTCAATTTTGCTGCATATGCTTCTGCTTCATCACATAGTGGATCAAAACCGGCGGTAATTATAACTGTTTTAGTATCAAATTTATTATTATTATCAATTTTCAGCAGATCAAACCTTGGATCTAAATTATTTGCTTCTTCTGCTCTAAAATAATGCCAGAACCACTTCATCTGCTCCTTTGTCAGTAAGAAATTCTCACCAAGCCTTTCTAGAGAAGGAAAATCTAATGATGGAGATACCATTGGATAAATTAAGACCTGCAAAAAAGGTTGTTCTTTATCTCTAGCTTTTAGATCATGCAATAACGATGCAGCTAAGTGAGCCCCAGCACTATCTCCACAAATAATTATTTGCTCTTTGCTATATCCACAACTCATTAACCATTCGAAAGCAATGTTGGCTTCTTCTAAAGCTTTTGGGAATTTTTTTTCTGGAGAGAGACTGTACTCTAATGAAAAAATATTAGAACTCAGCCCTTCGCACATAAGAGATGCAACTGGGTTATAAACATCTATATTAGAAATTGCATAACCGCCCCCATGGAAAAATAAAATAGCTTTATCAGACATTTGTGAGTCAAGCGAATATTGTCTGAGAACCAACTTATTCTTTTGATCAATAATGATATCTTCTTTGTGAACAATTTCTTTAGGGAGTTTACTATTTTTAATTTTCATTCGAAAATTAGACATCTTTTCACGCATATCATTTGAAAAGTCAGCCATATCTAAAGCTAGCCTAAACTTTGTAACAATCCAGGATATTAGAGAGATATATGTCATAGATTGATAATCAAATACCTCATTCTTATGTGTGATCTCTTTCCTTAGAGTTAGTGCTTTTAAAATCCAGTTAGGTAAAATGAAGAAAATATCTAAGAGAAAATTTATAAAAAAATGTTTCATTTTGTTCTGTTGCGCAATAAAAAATCCTTAATCTCATTATACGCAATGTTGATATACATGTTTTCAAATAATATTTTAGCTTTAAATCAAATAGGTCTAAGTAATGAAATCCTTGATCCCGAAGATGCTTTTAAAATGAAAATCAGTGATATTGATGATTCTCTTTTACTAAACTGGAAAATAGAAAAAACTTATTATATATATCAAAACTCTATAAAGGTTCTTAATAAAAACAAGTTGGTTAAATTTAAACTAATCGGCAATCCAGTTGTGCACGCAGACGAATTCCTAGGAGAAACTGTGATATACAGAGACAGCCTGGATTTAAAGATGTTAGATCAAAATGAACAAAATCTTATGAGTTATGAAGTAATCTTTCAGGGATGCGCTGAAAAAAGGTTTTGTTATACACCAATAAAAGTCAAGTTATCGTCTTTACAAGTCCTGTAATAATCTTTTAATTTCCCCGAAAAAGCATATAAAATCGACTGATGGAAATCCTTTTAATAAATGGGCCTAACTTAAATCTTCTTGGTAATAGAGAAAACTCTATTTATGGAAATGAAACTTTGGAAGATATTGAGAAAAAACTCTTTGGAGTTTGCAAAGAGAATGATGTTTCTTTTGCTTCCTTTCAAAGCAATGCTGAACATGAGATTGTTGAAAAAATTCATATGGCCAAAGAAAATAATGTTTCAAAGATTCTTATGAATCCAGGTGCATTTACACATACAAGTATTTCAATAAGAGATGCTCTAATTGGTGTAGGCATACCGTTTTATGAAATCCATATTTCAAATATATTTGCCAGGGAAGAGTTTAGACATAAATCATATTTTTCAGATATTGCAGAGGGTGTTGTATGCGGAATGGGAACAAAAGGTTATGAATTTGCACTAGAAAAAGCAATTAATTCAAATTAAATTTTATGAGTATGGATATAAGAAAAATTAAAAAGTTAATCGAAATGCTTCAAGAATCAGACTTAACAGAAATTGAAGTTACTGAGGGCGAGGAAGCTGTAAGGATTTCTAGAAAATCTTCAAATGATATTGTTGTTGAAAAACCAGCTTCAGATAGAAAAGTGGAAACTCTTTTAGATACTGAAACCAAAGAAAATACCGTTTCTAGTTCAAAAACTATTACATCACCAATTGTTGGCACTTTCTACAGAAGACCAGCACCAGATAAAGATCCCTATGTAAAAGTAGGAGATGTAATTGATGCTGGACAAATTGTTTGCATTGTAGAGGCTATGAAAATGATGAACGAAATTAAATCTGAGTTTAGCGGGAAAATAGTCTCAATTGCGGTTGAAGACGGTGAGCCAGTTCAATTTTCTCAAGATTTAATTACCTTAGAATAAATGTCAAAAAAAGTCCTAATTGCCAATAGAGGAGAGATCTCTCTTCGTGCCATAAGAGCATGCAAAGAGCTGGGTGTAAAAACCGTATCTATTTATTCTGAAGGTGATAAAGAACTTAAAAGTTTGCGGTTTTCAGATGAGTCAGTTTGTGTTGGTCCAGCCGATCCCACTAAAAGCTATCTAGACGCACCTACTATCCTATCTGCAGCAGATGTTACAGGATCAGATGCAATATATCCTGGTTATGGATTTCTAGCTGAAGATCACTCTTTTGCTGAGCAATGTAATCTTAGTGGATTCAAATTTATAGGCCCAAACTCAGAAACTATAAGACAAATGGGAGACAAAATAACTGCAAAATCTATCGTTACCAAATATGGTATTGATGGAGTTCCTGGTTTCAATAAAAAGCTTCCTGATAATGAAAAAGAAATTTTAGAAATAGCAGATGAAATAGGATATCCACTTATTGTTAAAGCAACAGCCGGTGGTGGTGGAAGAGGAATGAAAATTGTGAAGAGCTCAAAGGAACTAATTAATTCAGTACAAATTGCAAAGCGAGAAGCACTTAATGGATTTGGTAATGATATCGTTTATTTTGAGAAATTTATTGAAAATCCAAGGCATATTGAAGTGCAAGTAATTGGAGATGGAAAAGGGAATGCTATACATTTAGGTACCAGAGATTGTTCAATCCAAAGAAGGCATCAGAAATTAATTGAGGAAGCCCCCGCAAGAGATGTAAATAAAGAAAAGCTTGATGAAGTTTTAGAAAACTGCGTAAACCTCTGTAAAGACTTAAATTATGAGGGTGTTGGTACCCTAGAATTTCTCTATGAAAATGAATGCTTTTACTTCCTAGAAATGAATACTCGGATTCAGGTCGAGCATCCTGTAACAGAAATGATTACTGGATTTGATTTAGTAAAGGCTCAACTTAGAATAGCATTGGATATGCCAATGACTTTAAATCAAAGTGATATAAATTTCAGAGGGCATGCAATTGAGTGCAGAATTAATGCAGAAGACTCTGTTAATTTCATTCCAAATCCTGGAAGGATAACTAGGATGCACATTCCTGGAGGATTTGGTATCAGGTATGATTCACACATTTACAATGGTTATGAGGTTCCGCCCTACTATGACTCAATGTTGGCAAAAATAATTTCTCTTGCCGGCTCAAGAAAATCAGCTATTAATAGAATGTTAAGTGCTCTTGATGAGTTTTTTATTGAAGGGATTCAAACAACTCATCAATTCCATCAAAAAATGCTTAAAGATAAGAAATTCGTTAAAAACCAACATACAATCAACTATCTTGAAAATGAGTTTCTAAAAAATGCTTGAAGAACAATACAATCCAGAAAAAATTGAATCTAGCATTCAGTCTGAATGGGAAAAAATAAGCAAATATAAGGCTACTCCAGATGATAGAGAGAAGTTTTATTGCTTATCTATGTTCCCATATCCATCTGGAAAACTTCATATGGGACATGTAAGGAACTATACGATTGGCGATGTTATTTCTAGATATAAAAGAATGAGAGGATTCAATGTCTTCCAGCCTATGGGTTGGGATGCCTTTGGTCTACCTGCTGAAAACGCAGCTATTCACAATAAAGTTGATCCACAAAGTTGGACTGAGCAAAACATTGAAAATATGAAATCGCAACTCAAAAGACTTGGGTTTAGCTATGACTGGTCAAAAGAGCTTAAAACATGTGATCCAAATTATTACAAATGGGAGCAAGAAATTTTTAGTCTTCTGCATAAGCAAGGTCTAGTTTATAGAAAGAAATCTCTAGTTAATTGGGATCCAGTTGATGAGACAGTGCTTGCGAATGAACAAGTAATAGATGGGAAAGGATGGAGATCAGGAGCAACTGTAGAGTTAAAAGAAATTGATCAATGGTTTTTAAAAATTACAGACTATGCTGATGAGCTTCTTACTTCTATAGAACACCTTGATTGGCCTGAAAATGTAAAATCAATGCAAAAAAACTGGATTGGTAAATCTTTTGGATCAGAAATAAGTTTTCCTCTTTCAAATGGAGAGGAGCTGACTGCTTTTACAACAAGAATTGACACTATTTATGGAGTTACATACCTTGCTATATCACCAAATCATCCAATTTCACAGAATCTAGCAAATCAAGATATGCAAATAGATAACTTTATTAAAAAATGTAATGAAACAAAGATGGCTGAAGCAGATATGGCTAAGGCTGAAAAGTTAGGTTTAAAAACAAATTTAAAAGTTAAGCATCCTTTCACAGGAATGGGTCTTGATGTCTGGATTGCCAATTATGTTCTAATGGATTACGGAACAGGAGTAGTGATGGGAGTTCCAGCTCATGATGAAAGGGATCATGAGTTTGCCCACAAATATAAAATTGATATCAAACAAGTCATAAAAGCTGATGAAGTACCTTCTTCTCAAAAAGGTGAACTTATCAACTCGGAGCAATTTGATGGTCTGACTTCAGAAGATGCAATCCTAAATATTAATAGCTTCCTTGAAAAAGAAGGAATCGGTAAAGGCATTGAAAATTTTAGATTACGTGACTGGGGCGTTAGCAGACAAAGGTTTTGGGGATGTCCTATACCAGTAGTCTATAAAAATGATGAGCCTATTTTTTTAGAGAATACAGAGCTACCTGTTGAGTTACCTAAAATAAAAGATGGAGAGTCACCAAAACCACTAAGTCAAAATAAAGATTTTTTTGATATTGGTCCTAGGGAATCTAGGGAAGTTGATACATTTGATACTTTTGTTGACTCATCCTGGTATTACGCAAGATTTACAGCAGCAGATAATAATGACAAAGCTTTAGACGAAAATTCAGCATACTGGCTTCCAGTTGATCTTTACATTGGCGGCATTGAACATGCTATCTTGCATCTTCTTTACTCTAGGTTTTTCCATAAAGCTATGCGAGATATTGGTTTAGTAGAGGGTGACGAGCCTTTTAAAAAATTACTTACCCAAGGAATGGTTCTTAAGGACGGATCAAAGATGTCAAAGTCCAAAGGCAATACGGTTGACCCGCAACAATATATTGATAAATATGGTGCTGATACAATACGTCTTTATATGATGTTTACTGCTCCTCCTGAGCAAAGTTTAGAATGGTCAGAAACTGCAGTAGATGGAGCTTTTAGATTCTTGAAAAAACTTTGGGGCTTTTCTCATGATAAAAAGTTTAAAAAAGCAAAGATGCAAGGTGAGATAGATAAAAGTTTAAAAGATTTTAGAAGAAAAATTCATTTAACTATCAAAAAAGTTACCGATGATTATGAAAATAGATACGCTTTTAATACAGTAATTGCAGCTTGTATGGAGCTTTTAAATTCAACGCCTGATCAAATAAAAAGTGAAATATCCACTGAAAATGATCAATTCTGTCTCAATGAATTTATTTCATCAATTCTGCAAATGCTTTATCCCATAGCACCACACATATGTGAAGCTTTGTGGAATAACTTTTTTGAAAATAGCTCAGAAATTGAGGAAAGTTGGCCAACTTTTGATGAAAATCTAATGGTCACTGATTCATTTGAATTGGTAGTCCAAATTAATGGAAAAGTCAGAGGAAAAATAGAAGTATCATCAAGCTTAGCACAAGACGAAATCGAAAGTGTTGCTAAATCTATTAAAAATGTGGATGATTTACTAGGTGATAAGGAAATCAAAAAATGTATCTATGTAAAAGAAAAGCTAATAAATTTCGTAATCTAGCAACTATAATTTTTCTTAACATAACAATCCTTGGCTGTTCTTATAGTCCAATAAATTCTGATTCTCAAATTATTGTAAGTAAAGTTAATTTTGATCTATCTATACCTGAAAAGATAAAAAATAATCTAAATATTTTTATTAAAGAAAATCAGGCATCGTCCAAAGAAGTAAACATTGCAGAGTTTGAATTTAAAGAAAATAATTTTTATGGTGGTGAAAATTTGGGTTCTCTAGAAAGTGAGGTTGTTGGAAGTATTAAGATAAATACTCGAAATGACGAAGAGCATACTAAAAAGATTAGTTCTACAAGAAGATTTAATACTCAAAGCCTCAATCCTTTGGCACAAAAAGAATTAGTAAGATTAATGCGTATTGAAATTATTGAAGATTTAAATAAAAAGATAATTCTTTATTTAAAGGCCAATGAAGATAAGTAGTCTCAACTTTAAAAACAATTTAAGAGGAAACGCTGTGCTTAGTATCATTCATGGAAAAGAAATGATACTAAAGAATGAAGTAAAAGACTTTTTAACAAAAGAGTTTGCTGATCAAGGGTTTGATGAAACAATCATTTTTGAAGCAAATGAATCAGATGGTCTTTTATCAGCAATTCAAAACAATCTTGGAGGTGACTTATTTGGATCACAGTTAATAATTAAGGTAGTTCATAGTGAAGGAAGGTTTCCAAAGGATCTCTCCGAAATATTAGAAAAGATTGACTTAGATAATATGAGCAATATTAAGATTATTATTGATAGTATTTCTGAATCCATAAGCTCAAATACAAAATGGATCAAAAATAATAAAGAATTAGTACAAATCATTGAGTGCACCAAATTAAAGCCACTGGATGAAAAAAAATGGTTAAGAGATAAGCTAAACTTTCTTGATAAAACGAATGCAGATAAGGTTGCAAAGCATTTATTTGAATTGAACTCTAGCAACTTAGTTGCACACAGAAATGATATTGAAACCCTTAAAATATTACATTCAGCTGAAATAGATTCAGTTTCACTTGAAAACTCTATAAGTAGCTCAATCCATGCTCCTTATGAACTCGAAGATTGTTTATTGAATTTTAATGAAAAGAGATCAATAAAGGTTCTCAGGCAAATTAAACAAAACGATCCAAACTCTCTAGCGTTAGTGATATGGGTTTTAGATAAGTTAATAAGCACATCTCTAATGGCAAAGAAAAGCGCTTCGCCAAAAAAATATCTTGAGAATGCAAAAATGTGGAACTCAAAAATTAGTCTCTACTTATCTTTTATAAGAAAAATGGAGTCTAGTCTATCAAGTCTCAGCAAAGATATTTTTGAGATTGAGAAAACATTTAAGGGAATTAAAAGACTTGATGCATGGAAGGAAGTTGAGAGGCTGATAATAAAAATCTGCGCTAGCTAAAATACTTTTTTATAAAAGCATCTTTACAAATCTCAAGTAGCTCACATTCAGGATTAATTTTAGTTTCAAGATTAACTATTTCCTCAACGTCAACTATTCCCTTTGTAGTGCTCGTAAACCAGATTGAAGAAGCCTCATTTAAATCATTGATGCTATAAGACCCTTCTTGGAAATCTAATTTCTTGTCTTTAATTATTTTAATGATCTGGTGTCTAGTTATGCCAGGTAAAATATTAGAAGACAGTTCTGGTGTATGAATAGTCTTATCTTTAACAAAAAAAATATTGCTTGCACCACCTTCGGTAAGCTCACCATTTTTATGCATTAATATTTCATTGCATCCCATACTTTTGGCATCATTCATTTGAAGGACATTACCAAGTAACGAAGTTGATTTAATATCACATCTCTGCCAACGGATATCATCAACTAACATAACCCTTAAAGGTGACTGATTGAAAAAGGAAAATTCTTCGACAAAACCAAACCTTTCACAATCACTTTCTTCAAAGAAGTGAGATCTTTTGGAATCAACTCCCCTTGAGACTTGAAAATAAATATATCCATTTTCAGATTTGGATTCACTTAAAAGTTTTTCTATTTCAGTCTTACAGTCCTCAATTGAGCATGATATTTTAGTTTCATTAAGGCTATGCTTCAGACGATCAAGATGTGTTTCAAAATCAATAAACTCATTCTTATAAAAAGAAATAACTTCATAAACACTGTCTGAAAAAAGGAATGCTCTCGACATTGGAGAGACTTTAATATTTTCTATTGAATCAACTTTACCGTTGTAAGATGCTAATTTAGGCATCGCCTAGGCCGAATAAACCTCTAAACCATAATACGAAACTTGCCCATAGCCTGCCAAAAAATCCTTTCGCTTCTACATCACCTAAAGCAACCAAATTTTCGGTATGTAAGGTTTTTTCACCGTCTTTAATTACCAAAGTACCAAGGGCCTGACCTTCTTTGATGGGAGCTCTTAAATTATTTTGAAAGTCATAACTAATCGTAATATTCCTAAAAGAAGTTCTTGGTAGAGTAAGCTTAATACTGTTTTCTGCACCTAATGAAACCAGATTCTTTTTACCGCCCCATACATCAACATCTTTAAGAGCATTATCTTTTTTAATTACTTCCTGGGTTGAATAAAATCTAAAGCCATATTCAAGCAACCTTTGAGTATCATTAAAACGCTCTTTATCAGACTTTGCACCTGCCACAACAGCTATTAGCCTCATATCATTTCTCTTCGCAGAGCTGATTAGACAATATCCAGCAGATTCTGTATGCCCAGTCTTTACTCCATCAGAAGAATTATCTTTCCAAAGAAGTCGGTTTCTATTTGGCTGCCTTATATTATTGAAGGTGTAATATTTTTCTTTGTACAAACTGTATGTTTCTGGAAAGTTATTTATTAATAAACTTGTCATTGTTGCTAAATCTTTAGCGCTTGAAAAATGATTTCCATCCGGAAGCCCTGTGGAGTTTTGGAATAAAGTATTTGATAAGCCCATTGATGCAGCATATGAATTCATCAAATCTACAAATCCGTCCTCTGTTCCTCCAACATATTCAGCTAGTGCCACTGTTGCATCATTGCCCGACTGAATAATAACTCCTTTGAGTAAATCAAGAACACTTACTCTTTTCCCCTGCTCAATAAACATTTTCGAGCCTTCCATTCTCCATGCTTTTTCACTAATGAGAACACTGTCATCTAAGCCTAAAAAATCATTTGCAATTTGGTCAGCTATCACATAGCTGGACATTACTTTAGTCATGCTTGCAGGCTCAATTGGTGCATCTTCGTTAAAGCTCGCGATAACAGTATTTGTATTAGGCTCTATTAAAATATAACTTTTTAGGTCAAGAGTTGGAGTATTTGGAATAAATGACTGAGCGAAAGATTCAAGAGAAACTAACCCAAATAGTAATAACAATAATTTTTTCATAATCCTAACTCCCTTGCTAGATTGTAAACCACCATTGCATAAAAGTGACTGTAATTATATTTTGTAATTGCAACAAAATTTTCTGTACCGATGAAATATGTATTGCTTTTTTTATTAATTCTAATCTTTTTTCCCGTTATTAATACATCTTTATCTTTCATATCATTTAATGTCATCAAGTCTGAAAGCCTTACATCATTATTTAAAGCTATTTGAGATAACGTATCTCCATTTTGAATCTCATAAAAAATATCCTCTCCTTGCTCTAGTTTTACCGGAATAAACTTACCATCAAGATTATAGGGCTTTCTAACATTGTTATGATCTATTTTTATGACTATGTCAGCATCTGGATTCCATCCATGAATGCTTAAGTAATTTGCAATACTTCCAATAGCGTCTTCTTTAGAACCAAAAAGGTCTGCATAACTGTCTCCATCATAATCAATAGCATATGCCAAGTATGAGGATGAAATAAACTGTCCATATCCCATAGCCCCAGCATAAGAACCTTTCACACTATAAATATCAAGATTATTGTCTCTAGTAAGTATGAAAAATTTTATCAACTCATTTCTAAAAAACTCTGCTCTTCTGGGATAATCAAAACCTAATGTTGTAAGTGAATCTAATACTCTATCCTTTCCTTGAATATTTCCATATCTTGTTTCAACTCCCAAGATCGCAGTAATAATTTCTTTTGGAACGCCAAACTCTTCTTCGGCTTTTTTAAGAATTAGTAGGTTGTCCTCAATAAATTGTTTACCATTTCTTATTCTTTTTTCTTCAATAAATATATTCCTATATGCATCCCATGTAATAGTAAACTCAGCTGGAGTTGAAATCCTATCAATAATGGTTTGTTGTTTCTTAGCATTTTTTAAAACATCCAAGACTTGCTCCTCTTCAAAACCATGAGAGCTGACTAATTCATTAACAACAAAATCTGCTCTTGGGTGAAGTGAATAATCCGATTGAATAAAATTAAATTGAATTAACAATGTAACAAGAAAAAGTTTTTTCACCTTGGTACCAATTTTTTATGAGATGCCATAGATATTATTATGCCAAATGCAATATAAAAAGAAATTAAAGAAGAACCTCCTTGGCTAATTAATGGCAATGGCATTCCTACAACAGGTAAAAGACCAATCACCATTCCAATATTTATGAATAAAGTTGATATAAAAACTAAAGATAATCCTCCAATAACAAGTCTGCAAAATCTATCTCTAGCGTTAATTGACAGATAAAAGCACCTAATAAAAATAAAAAAATATAAACTCATTAAAATTGTTAAGCCAACTAGGCCAAATTCTTCGGCAATAACTGCAAATATAAAATCTGTCTCGGTTTCGGGAAGAAAATATAGATGAGATTGAGTGCCTTCTCCGAAGCCTTTCCCAAGAATACCTCCTGATCCAATAGCAATCTTTGATTGTGTTATATTCCATGCAGATCCAAAAGGATCAAGATCTGGATTAAATAGTGTCGCAATTCTTTGTCTTTGAAAGGGCTCTAAAAAGTTATTCCATAAAAAAGGAAGTGAAATTATAAAAATCGCAAGTGCGGAACCAATGAATGTCCAACTCAGGCCAGCTAAAAACAATACATATAATCCAGATAGCAGTATTACGATTGCAGTTCCTAAATCAGGCTGGGATGAGACGATAAAAAAAACTACAAAAATTAAAAAAATTGTTAAAAATGTATTCTTCAAGTTGATGGGTAAATTAACTCCGTAAAGATAGGATGCAATAAATATTGGTAGAAAAACCTTACATAATTCTGAAGGTTGAAGCGTTACAAAACCAAAGCTTATCCATCTGTTTGCACCATTAATCTCTGGTCCAAAAAAGATTGCAATAAATACTAATATAATGCTTATAAGTAAAAAAAATCCTGAATATGAGTAATAAATTTGAGGATCTGGTTGGCTAAGCACGATCATTAAGATTAAGCCAAAAAAAACAAAGATTGATTGTTTAATCAAAACAGATGCATTCCCATCAGATGCGCTATAAAGAAAGAAAAGTCCTAGTATAGATAGCAAAGTTATAGATATTATTAGATAAGGATCGTAATAAATAGAAAATCTTTTAAAGTCTAAATATCTCATTCTTGAATTAAAGAATTTAATACTGAGATTGCAACTGGTCCAGCAACAGATCCTCCACTTTCACCATTTTCAACCACAACGCTAACAGCATATCTAGGATTTGGCATTGGCCCAAAAGCAATTATAAGGGCATGATCTCTCAAATTATCATCTAGTCTTGTCTCAGAATATTGCTCTCTATTATCTCCTGATACTAGTTCTGCAGTTCCTGTTTTAGCTGCGACAATATAGTTCTTTTTTTCTCTTAGTCTTCTTGCTGTTCCCGTATTTCCCTCTATTACATTAATCATAGACTCATGTAGTTTAAACCAGTCATCATTTGAAAATTTATTGAATTCAATGCTTTTTTCACTCTTAACTAAATCTTTTTTAAGAGACAAATCAGAAAATTTACCCTTATTGGCCATTATGTATGCGTATTTAGCTAATTGAACTGGAGTTGAGACTAAATAACCTTGCCCCACTCCCATATTCACAGTGTCGCCTTTAAACCAACCAAAGTTGTGTTTGTTCATTTTCCAAGATGGCTCAGGGACAAAAGCTTTATCTTCTTCAAAACAATCAATGCATGCTTTATCACCAAAACCTAAAGACAATAGATGCTTATTGAGTTGATTAATATCAGATCTATATGCCAAATCAAAAAAATAAGTATTTGAACTTTGGGTTATGGCTTTGAATAAATTTGTGTTGCCATGTCCTCCTTCTTTCCAATCTCTATAAATCCTTCCATCCTCTGGTAATGTAAAAAAACCTTCATCAAAAATAGAAAAATTCCAATCAATTAATCCCTCTTCAATACCATACATTGCAATAGCGGGTTTTATTGCTGAGGCAGGTGGATATCTCCCTTTTAGCGCTCTATTAAAAAATGGTTTTTCCTCACTTAATAAGAGCTCATCAAAATCTTTTTGTAAGATGCCATTTGCTAATTGATTTGTTGGAAAGGTTGGTGAACTAAATAGGGTAACTATAGAACCATCTTTAATATCTATTGCTACTACTGCTCCTTTTCTATTATTGAGGGCTTTATGTGCTGCTTGGTGAGACTTTAAATCAAGGCTAGTATATAAATTATTACCTATTATTGGCGCTGAAGAAATTTTCTCGCCTAATGTTCTTCCTCTGGCATCGACCTCTCGAAGATTATTACCAAATTCTCCCGTTAAAATATCCTCATAAGTATATTCCAAGCCTGTTTTACCAATAATTAATTGATTTGTATAAGTGAAGTTAATCTTCTTATTTAAACTTTTTAATTCATAAATCTCATCCAACTCATCTTCATTTGGTTTTCCAACATAACCAATAGAATGTGAGAAGATCTTAGGATATAAATAATTACGTAAATACCTTTTTCCAACATAAGCATTTTCAAACATATGGCTTCTAACGAGAAATTTTGCCTTGTCTTCATCTGAAATAGATTGCTTCAAGGTTAATTCTTTATTTAAGGCTTTTGCTTTCTCAAATTGTGATAAAAATACTCTCTTATCCTCTTCATCGATTTCTAAAAAAGAAGAGAGTCTTAAAAGAAAATCATCTGGATCATCAATAAAAAAAGGTTTAGTAATCAGGTCAAAAGTTGGTATGTTATTTACTAGTATTTCCCCATTTCTATCAAAAATAATTCCTCTTAGGGGCTGAACTGATATCTCCTCATTTTTATTGTTTTTAGCCGCAATTTCGTATTCTGAATAATTTGAGATTTGTAAATTGAATATCTGATAATAAAAAACTGCACCAAGAATGCCAAAAGTTACAAATAGAAAAACAAGTCTTTTATTAAAGCTTGTTTTTTCCTTGTAGGTTTCATTTATTTCTGTCATTTGTGGTAAGACTTATTTTTTATAATTGTTATAGATCTATAGAGCTGCTCAATAAGTAAAATCTTAAATAATTTATGAGGAAAAGTTAATGCAGAAAATGAAATTACATGATCTGATTTTTCTAGAAACGATTCACTCAACCCATAAGATCCTCCAATAATAAAGCTACAGCTCTTTCCAGAGGTTAAGAATCTTTGAATAAGATCTGCAAATTGTAAACTATCGAGCTGTTTGCCTTTTCTATCAAAGGAAATTATTAATGAGTCTGGCTTAATTTTTTTAAAGATATTTTTTTCTTCATTATTTTGAACTTCTCTTATGTTTAAGTTTCTTCCTTGAGCAGGTTTAATATTTTTTATAGTTATGTTGGCAAATGACGAAATCTGTTTTAAATAAAAGTTTAAAGTCTCGTCCTCCCATTTAGTTAGCTTATTAGATATTGATATAACTTCTAATCTCATAAATTAGAATTTAAAGTGGCATCCTCATACCCCCATAGTGTTTCTAAATCATAGTAAACGCGAGTTTCATTATTCATTATATTTATCACTAGATCTTCGCAATCGATTAAGATCCAGTCTGAAGTATCCTGTCCCTCAACTCCTAAAACTAAAATATTATTACTTTTAAGATCTTCAACAACTCTATCTGATAGTGCTTTTGCATGCCTTGATGAGGTAGCTGATGCAATAATCATTTCATCTGCAAACGAAGAAATCTTCCTCAAATCGATGCATATAATATCTTTAGCTTTTAATTCCTCAAGGGAGTTTATGCAGAGTTTTTTTAACGAAGTTTTTGCCAAGTTGTTTTTGCTTTTAATACATTAAGTATATGATAAAAAAAGAAATTATTATTAATTAATTATGCAAAAATATTTGTCAGAAAATCTTGTTGATATATTCTTTATTCTTGGGATCAGCTCCATTGCAATATTAGTAATAAGTGCTCTTTCAATAGGATACTTTATAAAAAAAATACCGTATGACTATTTTTTAAATGACAAAAGAGGCATACCTGATTACAAGAATAAAAATCCTGTTTTTTGGATAATTACATTGACAGTAAAGAATATCATTGGTTATTGCTTGATTATGGGTGGTATTTTAATGCTTGTTCTTCCTGGTCAGGGGTTACTTACGATTTTGGTTGGACTTATGTTAAGTGACTATCCAGGAAAATTTAGGTTGGAAAAAAGAATTATTAAAACAAATCTGATTTTAAAAACAATAAATTGGTACAGAATCAAATCAAATATACCGCCAATAATCTTCAAATAATTCTTTTGTTAGAGCTATCTCAAGGTGTATTATTCGATTTATTAATTTATAAAGCTTTATTAGTGGAGGACTAAAGATGTCAGTAACAAATACAAAATGGGTTTTAAAAGAAAGGCCTCGAGGTCTTGTTAAAAATGAAGATTTTGAGCTTATAAAAGAAGAACTAAGAGATATTCAGGACGGGGAAGTTCTAATAGAAAATCAATATTTATCTTTTGATCCAACTCAGAGAATGTGGTTAACGGATTTGCCTGGGTATTTGCCTCCAGTTCAAATTGATGAAGTTGTTAGATCGGGTGGGATTGGAAAGATTGTTGAATCAAAAAATGAGAGTTTTTCTGAAGGCGATTTAGTCAGCGGCATGATTGGATGGCAAACTCATAACATTCCTTCAGTAAATGACTTAAAGACAATGCGCAAAGTGCCTGACGTTCTACCCATACCTACTATGTTAAATATCTTTGGGTCAACAGGAATTACTGCCTACTTTGGCTTACTAGATGTCGGCAATCCTCAACCTGGTGAAACTGTTGTTGTCTCTGGAGCAGCTGGAGCCACGGGAGCTATGGTTTGTCAGATTGCAAAAATCAAGGGATGTCATGTAATTGGAATTGCTGGTGGAGATGAAAAATGTTCATGGTTAAAAGAATGTGGAGTAGATGATGTAATTGACTATAAAAATTCTAACGTTGCTGAAGAGTTAACTAAGCTAGCTAAGGATGGAATAGATATTTATTTTGATAATGTAGGCGGACCTATTTTAGAGTCAGTACTTTTTTTAATTAATATAAATGCAAGAATTATCTGTTGTGGAAGTATCTCAAATTACACAGGAGAGCAAATGCCTGTAGGACCAAGAAATCTGACTATGTTAATAGTAAAAAGAGCTAAAATGCAGGGGTTTTTAGTTCTGGATTACTATGGGCGATCAAGTGAAGCAATTGACGATATCTCTAAATGGGCGATGGAAGGAAAAATTAAACATCGAGAGGATATCCAAGAGGGAATTGAAAACTGTCCTGAAACTCTAAATAGATTATTTACAGGGCAAAATCAAGGAAAACAAATGCTAAAGATCTAATCAGGTCTTCCTGATTGATTCAAGAATCTTTGATAGTATTTTAAATCTTTGATCAGCGTCAAATGCTGTCAGTAGTGTTTGTTTTTCATCCGCTGTTAGTGGAATTAGGTTCCCTAAGTGATAAGACACTGAGTCGGCAGAGTCTAAATCAATATTAAGTTGCAGTGTTTTAATTTCTGGATGCTCCTTAAGCTTGACTAAAACTTCTATGAGATCTGGATACTTTGCCAAGAGAGATTGATCGTCAACTTCGGGTTCAGTTAATGGTAGAACCTCACCGAGATAGGATTTATCTTCAAGTTGGATTATATTATTTAAAGAAACTTTTGATTCAGCTTTAACTGTTATTCCTAATAATCCATTAGGTAAATTATTGAAATCTACAATCTGTACTGATGTTCCGACCTTCTCTATACCAAAATCAAAATCATCAAATTTATCTGATTTGTAAGAAATAACAAAATTTGAAGCATTAGACATACATTGCTTGACCATATTTAGATATCGAGGTTCAAAGATTTGCAAACCTTGAATTGTTCCTGGGAGAACAACTAATTTTAAGGGAAAGATTGGTAGATTAATTGGCTTCAATGATTTCTCTTAATGGTTCAAAGATATTTTTACTATTTTTATTGGTCATTATTAAAATGATATCAAAATATGAGTAAATTTTTGAGGCCGATTTAATCAAGTCATCATGGGAATTATAAATATTCCCCTTACAATTTTTAAGTATAGATTTATGATCCAGCCATAAAATCTCACTATCTAGATTATCAATAGAAAACAGTTCTTCTCCATGAAAACCTTCTGACATTGTATTAGACCCAAGCTCTATGATGTTTAGTATTTTTTTTCCGCTATATTTTTCTTCAACTGCTTCAATAGTAGATTTTATGGCTGTTGGATGATGCGCAAAGTCATCCAGTATTGTTATTCCTTTGAAAGTTCCCTTCTCTTCAAGCCTGCGAAGCACGCCACTAAAATCTTTCAGCCCGTCATAAGCAGCATCAAGATTAATTCCATAAGAAGAAGCAGAAATGATTGCTGCAGCTGCATTTAGTTTGTTATGAGAACCATAAAAAGGTAAATCATTTATACATACTGATTTCCCATCAAATTTAATCATTGAAGAAGACGGATCAAAGCTAGCTAAGCTGGAATCACCATTAATTTCAATAATATTTGCCCAACACCCCTCATTGATAACATCTAATGCATTTTTATCATGATTAAATAAAATGATTTTCCCACTGCTCGGTATAATTTTTAATAAATGATGAAATTGTTTTTTTATCTCATCTAAATCGTTAAATATATCTGCGTGATCAAACTCAATATTATTTATCATAAGAATATTTGGAGAGTAATGTATAAATTTTGATCTCTTGTCAAAAAATGCAGAATCATATTCATCAGCCTCAATTATGAATATTTCATCACTGCCTATTTTTGCTGAGAATGAGAAATCAGGTGATATGCCTCCAATGAGATAACCTACATCCTTACCGATAGACTTAAAAATTTTTGCAATCATGAAGGATGTTGTTGTTTTTCCGTGAGTCCCAGAAACAGCTATTACAAATCTATCCTTGATGATTTCACCAAGGATCTCGGGCCCAGATTTATAAGGAAGGTTTTTGTTTAAGATTTCTTCAACACATTCATTTCCACGAGAAAGTGCATTCCCAATTACATATAAATCAGCTTCAGGCAGCGAGGATGGTTCAAATCCTTTTGTTAATTCAATATCTAATTCTCTTAGTTGATCTGACATTGGAGGATAAAAATTGTTATCTGATCCACTAACCTTATGACCGGACTCAATTAAAATTCGAGCCAATCCTCCCATAAATGTTCCGCAGATTCCTAAGATATGAATTTTCATAAATACTTTTAATAATTAGAACATTTTTGCTAGCATAGTTAAATCTTTACTTAAGCTATGAAAAAAAATGCTTTTTATGCTCAATCCGGTGGTGTAACTTCTGTTATTAATGCAACTGCTGCTGCAGTAATTCAGGAAGCAAGGAAATTCCCAAATCAAATAAATAAAGTTTATGCAGGAAAAAATGGAATACTTGGAGCACTGCGCGAGAACCTTATTGACACCTCTAAAGAATCAAAAAAACTAATTAATTCATTATATTGTAGGCCAGGTGGTGTATTTGGATCATGCAGATACAAACTTAGAAGCTTTGATGAAAATGCAAAAGAATATAAAAGACTTATAGAGGTTTTTAAAGCTCATGATATTGGTTACTTTTTTTATAATGGAGGAAATGATTCTGCAGATACTGCATACAAAGTATCTCAAATAAGTAAAACTCTTGACTATGATTTGACCTGTATTGCAATACCCAAAACAGTTGATAATGATTTAGCAGTTACAGATACGTGTCCAGGATTTGGGTCAGTTGCAAAATATGTTTCGATATCGACTCAAGAAGCAAGTCTTGATGTTCAATCAATGATGGAGAGTTCTACAAAAGTCTTCATCCTCGAAGTAATGGGAAGACATGCTGGGTGGATTGCTGGATCTTCAGCTCTTGCAAAACAAGATAAGTCTGATGCACCTCACATAATTCTTCTTCCGGAGATTACTTTTAATCAAACTGTTTTCTTAAAAAAAGTAAAAGATACTGTGGATAAATTAGGTTACTGCGTTGTTGTAGCTTCAGAGGGAGTAAAAAATAATAAAAATAAGTTTCTTGCTGAAACTGATATAAAAGATGCTTTTGGACATGCTCAACTTGGTGGAGTTGCACCTTATTTAGCAAATCTTATTTCACAAAAACTAAAACTTAAAAATCATTGGGCAGTAGCTGATTATCTTCAAAGAAGTGCGAGACATATTTCTTCAAAAGTTGATTTAGAACATGCTGTGGCGGTTGGAAGATATGCAGTTAAATATGCAGTTAAAGGAATGAATGGTGTCATGCCAGTAATAAAAAGAAAGAAGGCTTCGAAATATTCTTGGAAAATAGTTCCCGCAAAACTTTCTAAAATAGCAAATGTAGAAAAGAAACTACCGAAAAGCTTTATTACAAAAGATGGCTTTGGTATAACTAAGAAAGGTTTAGATTATTTTAGTCCTTTGATTCAAGGAGAAGGACCTGTAGATTATAAAAATGGTCTTCCAAAGCTAGAAAGGCCAAAATTAATCCTTGCTAAGAAAAAACTTCCTAATTGGAAGTAGATCCAGGCCTTTCAACTGTTATTGATAAAACCCTTTTATAACCCTGAGGTAAAGATCTTCCTCTTTTTGCTCGCTCAAGTTTAAATCCTTCAAGTTCTTTAGATGAAAACGCTCTAATATTTCCATTGTCTCTTTGAATATTTAATTTAGATCCTTCACTAAATGGTTTAACAATAGTTAATCTTTCCTTCTTTTCAACAAACTGTTTTTTAGGAATATTTATTATTTTAGTGCCTTTACCTTTTGCTAGAATGGTCAGCTCATCCAAATTAAAAATTAATAACTTCCCAAAGTTTGTAACAGCGGCTATATATTTATCATCTTGCATAATTTTTTCACAAGGAAGAATCTCAGCACCCTCAGGAACCTTCATAAAGGCTTTACCTGTTTTCTTATTGGAGATCATATCCTCAAAGTTTGCGAGGAATCCGTATCCAGAGGTGTTAGAAATTAGAAACTTATCCTCACCTTTCCCAATGGCAACACTCATAAATTCAACTCCTGAACTAGAGGTAACTCTTCCCGTTAAAGGTTCGCCCAGACCTCTAGCAGAAGGTAGTGTATGCGCAGGCAATGTATATGTTTTTCCAAGAGCATCAATAAATACACAGGATTGATTATTTCTTCCTCGGCTAAAGTCTTTTAATTTGTCCTCACCTCTGTAGGAAAGAGTTGATGGATCTATTTCATGACCTTTGGCACTTCTAATCCAGCCTGCATTTGAAAGGACAATTGTTACAGGATCAGATGTAATGGTATCCTCCTCAGAGAACATCTTTGCACTTGAAGACTCAATGATAGGAGAGTTCCTTCCATCTCCAAAATTTTCTTTTATTTCTTTTAACTCATTTTTAATAAAAGTTTTCAACCTTGCCTTTGAATTAAGAATCTTTTCAAGTTCTTTTTTCTCTTTTTTAAGAGCATCTCTTTCTTCTTCTAGTTTAATTTGTTCAAGTTTTGCAAGCTGTCTAAGCTTTATATCTAATATTGCATTAGCTTGTATATCAGATATTTTAAATTTTTTAGTGAGTTCTTTTTTAGGTTCATCTGACTGTCTAATGATCTTAATAACTTTATCTAGGTCAAGATAAACAATTAATAAACCCTCTAATATATGTAATCTATCATCTACTTGATCAAGTCTATGTTCGAGTTTCCTAATTACTGTTGTTTTTCTAAATGCTACCCAGTCGCTTAGAAGATCTTTTATTGAATAAACCTTAGGTGACCCC
Organism: uncultured SAR86 cluster bacterium; assembly: GCA_902605165.1. Taxonomy (GTDB): domain Bacteria; phylum Pseudomonadota; class Gammaproteobacteria; order Magnimaribacterales; family D2472; genus CACNXK01. The sequence goes on from CACLBJ010000001.1 coordinate 100,562, forward strand.
TTTAAAGAAATTAAATTAAAGTTACCCCTATAATTTTTCTGCAAGTCTGTTGATGCATATAAATGATTCATAAGATCCTCTGCATTAACTCGATTTGATTTTAAGCTTATTACTAATCTTGTTGGTTCCTCATGATCGCCCTCATCCCTTAGGTCAACAATCATTGGGAGTTTTTTATTTATCATTTGATTGGAGATTTGCTCTAAAACTTTTGAACCAGACGCTTGATGTGGAAGGTCAGTTACAATTATGTCGTTACCTTCTTTTTTCCAAGCACACTTCATTTTGAAAGCACCTCTTCCAGTGCTATACATTTCATTTAACTCTTCTGGAGATGCAACAATTGGAGCTTTGTTAGAAAAATCTGGTCCCTTTATATATTTAAGAATCTGATCAACGGAAGTCTTTGGGTTTTCTAAAACATGAATAGTTGCATCAATTACCTCTGTCATATTATGTGAAGGGATATCTGTAGCCATTCCAACAGCTATACCTGTAGTTCCATTGAGTAAAATGGATGGTATTTTTGCTGGAAAGATAATTGGTTCAAGAAGTGATCCATCAAAATTTGGCTGCCAATCTACTGTTCCTTGTTTTAACTCATTTATTAGAAGATCTGAAAATTTTGTTAGTTTTGATTCCGTGTATCTCATTGCTGCGAAAGATTTAGGATCATCTTGCGATCCCCAATTTCCTTGGCCATCTACAAATGGATATCTGAATGAAAAATCTTGCGCCATTAAAACCATGGCTTCATAAGCAGCACTATCGCCATGAGGATGAAATTTACCTATTACATCTCCAACAGTTCTTGCAGATTTCTTATACCTTGATGATGCATTCAGTCCAAGTTCTGACATTGCATATAAGATCCTTCTTTGAACTGGCTTCAGTCCATCTCCAATATTAGGTAAAGCTCGGTCTAAAATGACATACATCGAATAATTGAGATATGCATTTTCTGCATATTTTTTAATGCTTTGTTTATCTAAATTTTCTTTAGTCATTAAATCTCCGCTAAGTTGCCTTTCTTTTCAAGCCATTCTTTTCTATCTGGAGCTCTCTTTTTAGAAAGCAGCAAATCAAATACAGAATTTGCATTATCAGAACTACTTAAAGTTAGTTGAACCAGTCTTCTTGAATCAGGTTTCATAACTGTCTCTCTTAATTGAGAAGGATTCATTTCCCCAAGTCCTTTGAATCTTTGGATATCTATCTTAATTTTGGAGTTTTGTTTTTTAATTTTTTTAACGATAGATTCTTTTTCATTTTCATCGAGGGCATAAAAAACTTCTTTTGCAGCATCAATCCTATATAGCGGAGGCATTGAAACAAAGATTTTTCCAGAGGTTACTAAATTCTTATAGTGTCTTAGAAATAATGCACATAATAAAGTCGCTATGTGCAGCCCATCTGAATCGGCATCAGCAAGAATACAAATCTTCCCATATCTTAGGTTAGAAACATCTTCATCTCCGGGTAAAGATCCAATTGCAGTAGCAAGATCTTTAATTTCTTGAGATTTAATTATATCTGCACTTTCTAAATCCCAGGTATTAAGAATTTTTCCTCTCAAAGGCATGATTGCCTGAAATCTTCTATCTCGGGCTTGTTTTGCTGAGCCTCCCGCTGAATCTCCCTCAACTAAAAACAACTCGCTCTCTTCAATGTTATTACAGTTACAGTCAGAAAGCTTTCCAGGAAGAGCTGGGCCTTTGAATGTTTTCTTTCTATCAACTTTTGTTGCGCTTTTAATCCTCTTTTGAGCGGCAGCAATAGCAAGATCTGCAATTTTTTCACCCTCTTCTGTATGTTGATTAAGCCAGATACTTAGAGAATCTTTCGTTGAGGAAGAAACAAAGCTCATATGATCTTTAGAATCAAGCCTCTCTTTAGTTTGACCTGCGAACTGAGGATTCTTCAACTTCGAAGAAATGACAAAAATACAATTAGCAAGAATATCATCGGAGTTAATTTTTATACCTTTTGGAATTAAATTCCTGTAATCACAGAATTCTTTTATTGCTTCGAGAAGACCAGATTTAAAACCATTTAAATGAGAGCCACCTAATGCAGTTGGAATTAAATTTACAAAGGTTTCTTTAAGTAAATTATTTGATACCTCTTCAGTCCAATTAATTGCAACATCCAACGCTTGATCATCAGAAGTTTTAGAAAGAATAATAGTTTCATCAAGAAGTGTTTCATTGCAGCCTGAAAACTCATCGAGGTAGTCGCTTAGTCCCTCATCAAAAATCCATTTAATTCTCTCATTCTTTTTTTCATCAAAGTAGTCTATTTGAAGTCCTGGGCAAAGAACTGCCTTAGCCTTTAATAGATGTTTTAAGCTCTTTTTGTTTATATTTAATGTTTCGAAGTATTGTTTATCTGGATAAAATCTAATCGAGGTTCCTGAGTTCGTAGCTCCAACATCGCCGATTGGTTTTAAATCATTGTCTTTTTCTCCGGCAGAAAAATTTATTTCATACTCTTGTGAGTCGCGTTTAATTTTTACATTGAGTTTGGTAGATAAAGCATTTACTACAGAGACTCCAACACCATGAAGTCCTCCGGAAAAACCATAATCTTCTCCAGAGAACTTTGCCCCAGCATGTAACTTACACATAATTAATTCAACGCCTGTAAGCTTGTGCTCAGGGTGAACATCAACAGGCATACCTCTACCATTGTCTGAAACTTCAACGCTATTATCCTTGTAAAGATTTACTTTAATGCGTTTACAGTAACCTGATAAAGCTTCATCTACAGAGTTATCTAGCACTTCTTGAATAAGGTGATTTGGGCAAGAGGTATCTGTATACATACCTGGTCTTTTTTTGACGGGATCGAGCCCCGACAAAACCTCAATTGCTTTTGAATCGTAAGCCTTTTTTGACAATGTTAGATACCTTTATAAGCGTTGCAACTATTTTACTCTAAGCTTAAGCAATATAAAGAAAATAATTCCTTAATGTAAAGTTTACTTGACACTTTATATTGACACAGATAGCATAAAGGTTGTTTAATGCAACCCAATTATTATTGTTATGTTTAAAAATCTGGTTTTAATATCACTTATTTCTTTGCCTTTGGCATCAGAAAACCTCTTGGATATTTATAACGAAGCTCTTGATAATGATCCTCAATATAAATCTTCAGAATATTCTCTTTTAGCTGGTAAAGAGTTTGTTGTTCAAGGAAGAGCAGGACTTCTTCCAAATGTTACTTTGAGCGGGTCAACAAACTGGAATGAATATTATCAATTTGATGAGTTGCAAAGTTCTTACAATAACAACTCAGTGACCGCTAGATTAACTCAACCTCTTTTTAGACTTGATTCTTGGTTTAACTTTAAAAGATCAAAGAAACTTACAGATGCTTCTGAAGCTGACTTTGCTTATGCGCAACAAAATTTAATTATTAGAACGGTAGAAAAATATTTTGGTGTTTTGAGAGCTATTGATAATCTTAATGCTGCGATTTCAGAAGAAAAAGCAATCAAAAAGCAGCTTGACCAGATTCGACAAAGGTTTGAAGTTGGGCTTTCTGCTATTACGGAAGTTCAAGAAGCTCAATTAGCATATGATTTAAGCTTAGCAGCAAAGATTCGTTCCGAGGGTGCGCTTTTTAATGCAAGGGAAGAGCTTAATTCTTTAATAGGGAGAGAAATATTCTCTGTAGATTCCCTCAAAGCAGATATTGTTCCAGAAAATCCTAACCCTACAACTAAACAAGAATGGGTTGATATTGCTCTCAAAAATAACTATAGACTTCAAGCATCAGTACTCCGAAGGGATGCATCGCAAGATTCAGCTAGAAGCTCAGCCTCTGAGCACTTACCAAAAATTAATATAGTTGGAACAGAGTCGGAATCAAATACTAACCAATATACATATGAAGGTTTTGAAGATTTAGGATTTCAGGCTCCTAGTGAAACACAACGAAAGAACTATAGCCTTAGCCTTTCAATTCCGATCTCTCAAGGTGGAGCTGTCAGTTCAAGAAGAAGGCAAGCCTATGCAGAGTACAATAGATCTGTTGAAGAAACACTCTTTGCGCAGAGAACGGTGATTCAAGAAGTTAGATCTGGATTCTCAAATGTAATTACGCTTGGTGCCAATCTAAAAGCTCAAAAACAAGCTGTTGTGTCAGCTAATAGTGCACTTGAAGCAACAAGAGTCGGGTATGAAGTTGGAACAAGAAATATTGTTGATCTTCTTCAAGCCGAGAAGAATCTTTATACCGCAGAAAAGAATCTTGCAAATGCAAAATATGACTATCTGCTCTCTGAATTAAATCTTGAATTAGCAGCTGGAACATTAAGTCCTCAAAGTATTAATGAGATCAACGGTTATCTCAATTAATGCCTGAACTTCCTGAAGTAGAAACCACCAAGAATGCTATCCTCCCTTTCAAGGGTAAAACTCTTCAACGAGTAATTGTTAATAATCCATCTTTGCGATGGCCAGTAGATGAAAAAGCAATTAATAAAATAAAAGAAGTAAAAATATTATCCATTTCAAGGAGAGCAAAATATATTTTTTTACATCTGGATGAAATGACAATAATAATTCATCTAGGTATGACGGGAACTTTTCGAATACAGAAGCTCGGAAGCAATGAGACAAGAAAGCATGATCATGTTATCTTTGAGTTCAGCAAAGAAATATTAATCTTCAATGATCCTAGAAGATTTGGATCTCTTCATGTATCAAAAGATCCCCAAGATCATTTCTTAATAAAGCATCTTGGTCCAGAACCACTTGAAGATAGCTTTAATGCAGAATATCTCTATAAAAAGATAAAGAAAGCGGGAGTGTCCACAAAAGCCTTTTTAATGAATCAAAAGAATGTAGTTGGTATAGGAAATATCTATGCTTGCGAGATATTATTTAGCTCAGGTATTTCTCCTAAGAGAAAAATTAAATACTTGAATAAAAGTCAATGCGAAGATGTGGTCAAAAACACAAAAAGAATAATTAAAGAAGCGATAACTAGGGGGGGAACTACCCTAAAAGATTTTTACTCTGCTGATGGTAATAAAGGTTATTTCAAGATTGAGTTAAATGTTTATGATCGAGAGAACGAAAAATGCAGAGTGTGCAATGAAAAAATCCTTAGATTTATTCAAAATCAAAGATCAACTTTTTATTGTAAAAGCTGCCAGAACTAATGATTAAGTTTCGCTTTTAAAGCCATTTCAACATTTTCATGAACAAATTTTGAAATATCTCCACCTAGGCTAGCAATCTCTTTAACAAGACTCGATGATACATAAATTAGTGTGTCCTTAGGAGTTAAGAAAATACTTTCTATATCTGGAGCAAGCGATCTATTCATTGTAGCCAGCTGAAACTCATGCTCAAAATCAGATACTGCTCTCAAACCTCTGATGATGGCACATGCATTATTTTCTCTTGCTAGATCAACTGTAAGTTTCTTTTTAAATGCCACAACCTCTATCTTTTCATTATCAGCATAAATCGAACTCACAAGGTCTAATCTTTCTTCAGAAGAAAAAAGTGGATTTTTCATATCTGTATCAGCAACACTGATAATAACTTTATCAAAAAGCACAGTTGCTCTTTCAACTATGTCCATGTGCCCAACCGTAATTGGATCAAATGAACCAGGGTAGATTGCTACTTTCATATCAAAATAATACCTAAATTGCAGTATATTTGGAAATTACAAACAAAATCAAATGCTCTCCATAATATGATCAAAAATAAATCTTGAGTTATCTTCAATAGGCTTTTCTACATCTCTGTAATATATGAAACAATCTGCTTGTTCTGAAATCTTTGTTAATTTTTTTAAACTAACTGCGTCTGCATCACTCTTTCGATACGCATAAGTGAATAAATATTTAAATGCATCTGATGGTGAAACTTTTATAATATTTCTTTTCTTATTTGAATCAAGAAAATATATCGCTTTTAATTTAGTTTTTTTATTACTTATATACCTATTTTCCAATTTGTATAGTGACCTTTGTCTGGAATCTTTTTTCAGATAAATCCTTTCAATTGGTTTTAAAGTCTCAACTAGATTAGTTTCATCAGATTTAACCCAATCTGAAAAATTATGAATATGCATATCTTTAACAACGCAAAGATCCTCTGTTAATAACTTAAAGCCCTTGTTTACAAGGGATAAGGCAATTGAAGATTTTCCTATTCCCGACTTTCCAATAAAAGAGAAGCCGAGGTCATTTTCTGTCACCGCGCTTCCATGCAGTACTTGAAAATCATTATTCTGCAACAAGTATCCCAAAGGAACGCCTAAAACACTGTTGGCTGCCTCACTATATCTGTTATCTTTTATTGAGATATAAATCTTTTGGTAAGTTATTTTAAACATGTTATGGTGCAAATCTTTGAATAAAATATTGTCCCCTTCGATAATCTCAATAGTTTTATCAGAGATTTGAATATTATTTTTTAATATTATTTCAAAATCAGGTTTTTCAAAATCTATCTCCTTCAGGATCGGAAGTCTAACTTGTGATAAAAGATTAAATCCGCAGATTTGATATTTGTAGGACATTTTAATTTATGGGTATCATTTCATATAGCTTTCAGCAATATAAAATTAAATACTATTAGAAAGGTATTATAGGGCTAATAAAGCTAGATTTATGAAGAAGATAGGATTTCTTCAGTTCCAGGAAAACTGTCGCCAGTTCCGCCCACTAAAACATCTTTAATAATGTCTTTGGCCAGGCCAAGCTCTTTGATTTCTGGCGATGTGTAAGTTTTTCTGTCCATAAGGTGAAAGATACACAGTTTATGTGTTTTTTTCAAGCTTTTTAATTTTTTGTTTATTGATGCTTAGCCATTTGTTTAAAACCACAAACGAAAAAATCTTAGATGGTACAGATGATCTAGTTGCATACTTTCTTGGATTTTCTTTAAGACTATTCCATGAATTCTTTAAGTCATTGATAGAAACATAACCTTTTAAAATCTTATTTGGATTAGATAGCTCCTCATCAATAATTTTTGAGTCTTTTTCCACAAAATTTTTACATAAAGCATGAGCTAAGTTTGATTTTGTATGCCTTCTTCTAATTTTTCCTGGCACAACTCCTTTTATAGCCTCTTTTAAAATATATCTTGAATGTCCATCTTTATTTTTTAGGTTTGGAGAAATATTTAGACAATATTCTATTAATTCTCTGTTATAGAATGGATATCTCTCTTCAATACCGTAATAGTTTGCTACTAAGCTTTGTATTTCAATTGCTTTTGAATGATTGCTTGTTGAAATATTCTTAAGGTGTTTTTTCTTTGCATATCTTAATTGAAGGTTACTAAAAGAAAATTGATCTAGAACACTGCGTTTAAAAATGAATGTTTTACTTTGAGAGCGCACTTTTGCAGTCCTATTTATTTCTTTATATAACCGTATCCATTTAAAAGAAAGGAACAGCTCTTGAAAATATTCATATCCATGAGAAATTACAGTATCACCATCATTTCCATTCATTACTAGATTTACTCCGCTATCCGATGCAAGAGCAAATGACTTTTTTGATAAGTAAAGATTTGGGAAAAAAAAGGGCTGGCCTATGACTTCAATATAAAAGTCTATTTCTGAGAGCGTTGATTCATTACAGCCATCAAACCGAATACTTTTGATATCATTCAATTTATTAATCTCATCTTGATAACTTGATTCATCAATTAAGTGAGAGACATCCTCGCCTATATTCTGATAATGAGAGGAAAATGAAAAAATTTCATGATTTATCTTTTTGATGTTTCTAAAAAAAGAAATTATTGTTGACGAATCGAGGCCGCCGCTAAAGAGGAATCCTATTTTTGAATGCTTGCATGATCTGTCTATAGATACAGATTTCTCTAAAAGATTTTTTAAACCATTTATCTGGTCATTGGCTGAAGCTAGATTATCTTTCAATTTGTATTTAGAGTACTGAATAATCTTAATTTGATCTTTGTGGTATTTAATAAAATGTAGTGGTGGCACTTTATTAATTTCATTTATAAAGGTGTTTGTGTTTGAAGAATCATTAGAATTTAAAAAATTATCTACCTTTTCAAGATTAAGGCTAAAATTTTTATTATCCAAATTAAATAAATTCTTAAATGATGATGATAAATAAATTGAACTATCACTTTTAAAATAACATACATTTTTAATACCTATATGATCTCTAAAAACCAAAACATTTTCTTTTATTAGATCTATTAAAATAAAGATAAAGCCATTTGAGAGACACTGCATTCCAGTTGCACCAAATTTTAAGTAAAGCTTCATCATAAGTTCAGAATCTTTGATCCTTAAATCATCATTAGCCCCAAGTTTATCAATTAAGACCTGTCTATCCTCTTCAAATATTGTTGTAAAAACTAAAAATTTTTCATGCTTTTTGTTGCATAAGTTAAAGTTTTCATTACTTCCATTATGTTTAAATAAAACAAAATCATTTTTATAGCTTTGAGTAAAACCCTGTTGTACTTTCTCATAATAGTTTGATTCCAAAGAAAAGTTCTTTCCTCTAAGGCCTTTAAAGTCTATGCAAGCAATAAAATCAATCATTTTCAGACTCTAAAAGATTCAGTATATTTTTTTATATCTTCATTCTTTTCAAAGATTATCTCATCTTTATAAGAAAGCCATGCATGTCCCTTAAGATTTGCATCTTTATCAAATCTGACTCCGCATATAACTAAAAAATTAAAACCAAAATTTGAAAAAACAATTTTCTGTGAAAGGGATTTTGTTAAACAGGATTTTATTTTCAAGGCGCTACTCAATTTAAGATACCATTTATGCATTCTTTCTATAGGTATTTCAGATTCACTTGATATTAGAAGAATATTTGATATTTTTCTTACCTTCATTATTGCTGATTCTAGTGACATGATTTTAAGAAAGATCTTAATTATGCATATTGCAAAGACGGAAATAATAACAAATTTCATTTTTATTAAGAGGTAATTGGGGAATTGCATATTATTTATAATGCAATAAATTTTTACTTTCTAAGTCCTTAATGAATGATAGAAGATCTTTTTCAGATTTATTTGGAGTCACATCAAAATCTTTAATGATCTTATTATTTAAACTTTCAAATGTTGAAAATTGATTTAGCTTAGAAACAATATAGCTTCCTAATTCATTTACTTGAAAATAAATCCCAGTTTTTAGATTGAGTATTATAGATTCATCATTTATTTCTGATATTACAATATCGTCAATTATCTTAAAGATTTTATCTTTGAATTCCATAAATTAGTAGTAATTAAGATTCCCATTCTTTTTTGCTTCTTTGAGTGAATAATAAACCAAAAGAATTCCAGTTGGAACGAAAAGTAACGACATGTATAAAATCTTTAAAAGATCAGGAAATGCTTCACCTAGATCAAAATTACTTAATAATGCCTGCTCTGCAATATCTAGGCCAATCGAAAGAGGTAAGTTGTTACTAATATCTACCAAATACTCTGGCATTGCATCTAGCGAGAAAAATATACCTGAGAAAAAAATAGATGAAATGGCTACAAAAAAACTTATAACATTACCTACCTTAAATAAAATAATAAATGCTGCTGCAAATAGTCCAACTCCTATAAAAGGTATGCAGTTATAAACCACCAAAGCAAAAAAAATAGGAATATTAGATAAGGTAATATCTACTCCAAAGATAAACTTACTTATGAATACGTATATAAGTATTCGAAAAAAAGATCTTGAAAAAGTTAATGCATAAGACGAAAGAAGAATAGTTAAGATTGAAGTCTTAGTTAATATTAAAGCTTCAAAAGTACCATACACTTGGGCAAGACGTACTTCTCTTGAAAATACTGACATTGATGAAAACATAAAGTCTATTAAAGCTATTCCAACTAATATTTTAAAAAATTCTGAGTTTCCATTGTCTGCGTCATTAGAAGAGATAGCTGAGAAAAATATTAATGAAATGATGAATATGATAAATATGATCTGCAAAAGAAGATTAAATTTATAAGAAAGTGTAATTTGTATATCTTTTCTTAAGAAAGCAAAAAATTTAGATAAAAAATCTCTCACAATATGAAATCCTCAAAATGGTTAAAGTTTTTTTCTAATGAAACTATTTTTATATCAAACTTTGTTAGAAGTTTAAGAATCTCATCTAGGTCTAAATCCTTATCTGACACAGTAAAAAAGTGGTTTGAGTTATATGATTTTGTAATTACAACATCTAATTTTAACTTTATCTTTTCAAGATCAGTATTTAAAATCTCAAATTCATAATTTATAGCTTTTTGATGAAATTTAAATATTTCCGAATCGTTAAAAATAAATTTTTTATCTTTTAAAAGTCCAAACTTATTACTAACTTTATTTAACTCTAAATAGTCATGTGAGCACCAAATGGCAGGTATTTTATTCTCCATAAGATATTCTCTTGTGGTATCAATTATCTTCTTTGAACTCTCATAATCTAAACTCGTGGTAGGCTCATCAAGGAGGAGAAGATCAGGTTTTTTCAATAAAGATCTGGCTATATTTATACATTGCATTTGACCAGAAGAAAGAAGCATAAAAGACTTATCAAGAATATCTGATATTCCTAAAATATCACTAATTTTATTAATGCCCTCATCTATTTCTTTATTAGATAAGCCTAACATTTTCCCAAAAAAGGTAAGATTCTCTCTACACGAAATTCTCCAATAAAATGATCTTGGGTTAGCGCTAGCAAACCCAAATTGAGGATCTTTTTTATCTGTAAATACAACACTTCCTTGGCTAGGATGGATTAAGCCAAGAATAATTTTTAGCAGCGTTGTTTTTCCTGCACCGTTTCTGCCGAGTAAGCCTAAGATGTCACCATCATCTAAAGTAAGGTTTATATCTTCTAAAACAGATTTGTTTTCTATTTGGAAGAAATTTCGTACTTTAAACTCTTTGTATAGGTTTTTTAATTCTAATTTCATTAATTCCTATTAAACCAAAGATCAATGTTATTTGTATATTTTAAATACTCACGATTAGTTATTTTTGCATGAATAAAAGATGGTAAGCCTTGTAACTTTAAAATTTGTAAAAAAATATAATTAATATATTTTTTTAAAATAGAAAGTCTTGTTGGATTCGAAATCTTATATTCATAAATTAATGAATTTGTTCCTGGGAATATTCTTTTTACCAAAATAGAAACAACCTTTCCTGGTTTATTTATATTCTTATAAAGGTTACCTCCTTTAATTATTATTTTCTTTGATGTATTAAAAAGCCTCTTTTGAGCCTCTAAAATTATTTCATTGTTTGGACAATCATTGGCAAAGTCAGATCTAATCTTATTTAGGTTTTCAATAGTAATATTGTTGAAATTAATTACTTCTAGTGACAAAAGCATACTTTTTCTGATCTTTCTATTTTCTGTTTTTGACAGGATCTCATGGAAATTTATATTATGATTTTTTGTGATTAGCCTCAAATCATTTAAGGTCCTTATCAACCTGTTGAAGTCTGATAAAAAGAAATGGCATAGCTGATGAAGTGCAAGATTGTTAATTGAGGGAATATTTATTTTCTCACCATAAAAATCTACTTCTCTTGTGTCTTCTAGCATGCTTTTCTTTATCGGGCAGCATGAGAAAAATTTAGTGTGTGTAATCCTATGATGTAATTCAATTGAAATACCATTTCTCGTTACCAAATGAATGTGGTGAAACTTCCTGCAGAAGTCTTCTATATTTTGATTATTAAGATATTGGGCCTCCCGTGGGTCTAAAAAATTTTTTTGATGGAGCACTTGATAAGCTTTTAATATTTCAGATCTATCAAAAAGAATATCAATATCTACAAAAGGTCTAAGAGCGACATCTTTATACTCTGTTTGCAAAGCAATCCCTTTGAGATACAGGGGTTTTAATCCTTCTGAAATAAATATTTTATTTAATAAATGAACCTCCCTTATTGAGTGAAGGGAGTTAATCTGGAATCTTCTCTTTTGATTCTCGCAATTCTCTAGAAAAGAACTATCAAATAGATTGTAAAGATTATTTTTCCCAATAAATTCTATAAAGTTTGGTGAAAGCTTATTTTGGATAACTATTTCATTAAATTTCTTTTTATCTTCACTATTAAGATTTTTAAAAATAAATTTGAAATGATCACCGCTTGATTCAGAAATTATTTCATTTATAAGATCTCGAGAAGAATTGTTACCAGATTTTTTCAAAACCTATACCCGAATTTCTCAATCTAAAAATTAATGATTCTCCCATTCCAGAGGCAGTTGTTAAAACACCGCCATATTCCAAACCTCCTGGAAGCTTATCTTTTTCATTTAATAAACAAAGGGCACTTTCTGAAGCAAATTGGGCAGTTAATTTGTATCCTGGATCACCTTTACCACTCATTTTATAAAGAGACTTTTGACCATCTTCGCTTTCAACTAAATACTTGCATTCAAACCAACCATTTTCTTGGACCTCTTTAGATGGACCCTCGCCAGGTTTTCTCAAGAAAGATCTAACAATTTTTCTTAAAGGAGTTACTAGAGTTAAACCGAGTAAACCGAGTCCTAGTGTTGATAATAGGGCTTTACCCCAACTTTTATGAAAAGCATATTCTTGGTAAGTGAAGTTATTTCCATAAGATTCCTGGCGCTCGGTAAAAAGAGCCTCGCTTCTCCTTACTACTCTCGTATTAGCACCCGCCATTACAAACGGGCCTGACCATGCATTTAAATCTTTCTGTTTAGAAATCTTAAACTCATCCGAGCTTAGTTTTTTTTGTTCATTTGTATATGATCCTTCTGGGTTGAGAAGAAAAGGATCACGTATATCTTTTCCAAGATCTAGATCTCCCATTGAAAACATTGTCTCTATAGTTCCACCAGAAGCTTCACCCTTCCATGAATGGAATGAGTCAATTCTTTTTATAGGCTTATTTGTGGATTTTACTGCAAAGAAAGTTCCAATATCTGAGGGTATAGAATCAAACCCACAAGATGGAATTATTCTTATCCCTCTTCTAGCAGCTTCTTTATGATGCTTCTCAATTAATCCTTTAACCCAGAAATTCTCACCCGTAATATCAACATAGTGTGTATCATTTTCTATACATGCTGCAACGAGTTTTGATCCGTATCTATGGAATGGGCCGGCAGTCGATAAAACCACTTTTGATCTTGAGCAAATATCCTTCAATCCTTTTTCGTCATCAGCATCAGCAACTAAAATTTCAAAATTAGTAGAGAATTTGCTGGCAATATCTTCCAATTTTCCGAGGTTTCGTCCTGCGATTGCCCACTTGATATCAAGATCGAGCGATTGAAAGTATTTAACACAAAGCTGGCCAGTAAAACCAGTTGCTCCATATATAACAATATCAATATCTTTAATCATTTGTTCATTCTATCAATTGAAACTCTTGACAGATATGTTAGATTGATAAAAAAGTAATTAAAGGAAGAAAAAAATGGAGATTTCTACAGAAAATAGGTTGCCTGTAACTGTTTTATCAGGCTTTCTAGGCGCTGGTAAGACTACAGTTTTAAGTCATATTCTGAATAATCGTGAAGGAAAGAGAGTTGCAGTTATTGTTAATGATATGAGTGAAATTAATATTGATGCTGGTATTGTAAAAAATGAAGTTTCGCTGAACCACAGCGAAGAAAAGTTAGTTGAAATGAGTAACGGTTGTATATGTTGTACCTTAAGAGAAGACTTGTTGCTAGAAGTTAATAAGCTTGCTAAAGACAAAAAATTTGATTATTTGGTAATTGAGTCAACTGGCATATCTGAACCTCTTCCAGTTGCTGAAACATTTACTTTCGCTGATGAAGAAGGTGTATCTTTATCTGATGTAGCTAAGTTAGATACCATGGTTACAGTAGTAGATGCAGTTAATTTCTTGAAGGATTATGAAGAGGCAAAATATTTAAAAGATTCTGGAGAGTCGCTTGGTGAAGATGATGATAGAAGTGTTGCAGACCTTTTAGTTGATCAAATTGAATTTGCTGATGTGCTTCTTGTTAGTAAGACTGACTTAGTTGAGCCTAAAGATATAGAAAAACTTGAAGCAATTCTAAAAAGCCTTAATACTCATGCACAAATCCTTCCAATATCCCAAGGCCAAGTAGATATTGAAGAAGTTTTAAATACAGGTCTTTTTGATTTTGAGCGTGCACAACAGGCACCCGGATGGTTAAAGGAAATGAGAGGAGAGCATGTACCTGAAACCGAAGAGTATGGCATTGGCAGTTTCAGTTTTATTGCAAGGCTACCCTTTCATCCTGAAAGATTTCATCGCTTTCTTCATAGCACAAAGCAATATGGAAAATTGATTCGATCTAAAGGAATCTTTTGGCTTGCATCACGGCACAAATATGCTGGACAGTGGAGCCAAGCAGGTGGAATTGCCCGATATGGATTTGCAGGAATGTTCTGGAGCTCAGTTCCTGTTAATAGTTGGCCTACAGATGAAGAATCTATTGATAACATAAGAGATCAATGGGAAGAGCCGTTTGGTGACAAGCGTCAAGAACTAGTTTTTATTGGACAAAGTTTAGATAAAGAGGCTATGTTAGAAGATCTTAATAAATGCCTTTTATCTGAAGATGAACTCTTAAAAGGAGAATCATATTGGGAAACACTAGATGACCCTTTTCCAGTATGGAAGTAAATTAGTAAACTACTTCCGAAATGATGAATCTACATTCCCCTTAAAACAGTTGATTATAAAGGGATAACTATCGGTTACATAATATCCATATTGGTTCTCATAAGTCATGCCATTACACTCATCTAGATCTCCGGCATCGGTCCATTCCCAATCTTCTTCATAGATACCAGAATATTCTCCACCAGGATTACTATCAGTCTGTGTACCCCTAATCCCCTCTTTTAAAGTGTATCCAGATAATGCTTTTCGATATGTTCCTGTTGTTGAATCTAAAATATAAGAACCATAGATAGGAAATCCATCAGCAGCAAATCCTATAACAGGTGAGCCAGCACCACTTGGATTATCATCAAACATTGCATTAGGATTCCCATGGTAGTGATAAGTACCATCAGGTTGAACATGAGCGTTGTGAATATCTGCTCCAAATTTAGTGGAATACTCCAAAGGTACTAATCGCCATTGAGCACTTTGTGGACACCCAGCTTCAGTATTCCCATCAGCATCAGCCCTTGGCTCAGAGGGATAGTAACAACCGCCACTTTTTACATCTGCCACCACTCCATTAAGCATTACAGCATCCCAAGTTTGTCCACTAATGGGAGTATTTTGTGAAGCTTGTTGCGGAGATCTGCTGATTACAAATACCCTATCCTTTTCTGCAGCATCAGTTCTAAAATTTGCAGATGAATCATTAAAATCATGATTAGGTATATTGTCACTCAAAAGATTGCAATAACTATCAAAAGCTTCGATATCGACATAGCCTTCAAAATCAATAACTCTTGTTAAGTCTCTAACATTTGAAGCATAATTTTCAACATAATCAGCGCAATCTGAGCTTCTGTTTGAAAAAATATTATTTGTTATATCTATTCGTGTAGTTACACCAACCACATCAACTGTTGCAGATCCCGAAATTGCAGATGCTCCAGAGCATGTCAAAATAAAAGAATTTATTCCTGAATTAATAATTGTAACTTGCTCATTCCCTGAAATTGATTTTTCTCCAGACCAACTTCCAGAAGCAATGCATGAATCAGCATTAGACGATGTCCAATTAAGAGTAATGGATTGTCCAACTTCTACTTCAGGATTGTTTACTGAAAGTGAAACAGATATAGATGAAATAGGATCTGGATCAGAGTTTCCACCTCCACCTCCGCAGCTTACGAGAAGAAAAAGTGAAGATGAGAATATTAGTATTCTATTTTTCATGAATAATAAAATTTTAACATGATGAAAACTTGTTACTTCTTGGTATGATAATTAGATGAAAATAAATTTCCAGCATCGAATACTCTTTTTATTTACAATTTGCTTATTGTCGTTGGGAATACAAAGTGAATCTTTTGAGAGTGAAGTATCTCTTTTAGTTCATAAAACTCCAACTTGTGGATGTTGCAAGATGTGGATTAAGCATTTGGAAGGAAATGGATTCACTGCTTCAGTAGAAGATCACAGCAACCTTCAAGAAATTAAAGAGAAATATGATATCAAGCCAGAATATAGATCTTGCCATACAGGTGTTTCAAAAGACGGTTATATTTTCGAAGGTCACATTCCTAGCAAATATATAACTCAATTTCTCTCAGAAGAGCATCCAAATGCAATCGGTTTATCTGTTCCTGGAATGCCACTCGGCTCACCGGGAATGGAGGTTGAAGGAATGTTCACGCCTTATGATGTTCTTATCCTTTTTAAAGATGGAACAAGCAAAGTTTATGCCGAGGTCAGAAAATAAACTAAATTAAATTGGAGAAATTATGAAAGGTTATTGGGTCGTTGCTGTTCAGGATGTAATTAAACCAGATACATGGGAGCAAGTATTATCGTCATGGGGAAATTATGTAGAACAATCTAATGGTGTTGTAAATCCTATTTCGTTTGGTCCGCCTAAGGCGGTTTATGAATCAGGGATTGAAAAAACAACTGCTGTAATAGAGTTCCCATCACTTGATCAGGCAGTTCATGCAAGAACTGAGGATCCAGATTATTATCAAGGAGTAATTGAAGCTGACGGTACTCCTGTTGAGAATAAAGTAATTAGGGACTTCAGAATTATTGAAGTAGAGGATGGTTGGATGAAGCCGGGTCATGGATATTGGCTTGTTTGGGTAAGAGAGTTTAAAGATAAAGACAGCTGGCTAGAAAAAGTAATGCCAGCTTGGCAGGAATATGTTGCTTCAGGTGCTTGTAAAGTTCATCATCTTAAGCCACCTCATATGGCTGTAGAGGATGGAAGAATGCTTCCTTTTGCTTTGTGTGAATTTCCTTCTTTACAAGATGCTATTAATGCGAGGAACAGCGATGAATATAACAAAGATGTTCTTGGTGCAGCCGGAAAACCTGTTGAAGAAATGGCAATTAGAGATTTCAGGATTATTGAAGGGTAAATGGTGGGCCCGGGAGGACTCGAACCTCCGACCAATGGATTATGAGTCCACTGCTCTAACCAACTGAGCTACAGGCCCTATAGAATTAGGCTGATAATTATAAAGGTAAAATTAATGAAATACCTTAATTAATTATTTTTTGCAGTATGCCTCATAATTCTTAGCGAAATTCGCAGCAAGCTCTGCTAAAGCAAGTGCTTCGATAGCTTTTTCATCTGATGCTTCTTGCTTTCCCTCTTTCTCAAGTTTTTCTGAAGCATCTATAGCTAAACCAGAATAATAAAGGAATGCTCCTGAAGAATCGCTTACCTTTTTGCAATCCTCAGGTTTCCACCTTCCCCATTTTTCCATCTCTTTCTTCATATGTGCTTCTTTCTTTTTCATCATTTCCATTCTTTTCATCTCTTGAGGAGACTTGCCCTCTTTTTTGCCATGGCCATCCGCAAGAATTATCAATGGAACTGATAAGAAAACTAATAGTGATATTTTTTTAAACATATACCTCTCCGAAAAATATTAGATATAGTTTAGACTAAAAATAATAAAGGTAGTTCAAAAAACTTTTTTAATCGTCTAAAAAGCTTCTTAAATGACTAGATCTTGCTGGATGTCTGAGCTTTCTTAGTGCTTTTGCTTCAATCTGTCTTATTCTTTCTCTAGTAACATCAAACTGCTTACCAACTTCTTCGAGAGTGTGATCAGTATTCATTCCTATACCAAATCTCATTCTAAGAACTTTAGCTTCCCTTGCAGTTAAAGATGATAAAACATCATCAGTAGCAAAATGAAGACTCTCATCAGTTGCGTTTTCAAGAGGAGATTCGATAACAGTATCCTCTATAAAATCTCCTAGGTTTGAGTCCTCATCATCTCCAATTGGCGTTTCCATTGAAATAGGTTCTTTTGCGATCTTAAGTACTTTTCTTACTTTATCCTCTGGCATATCAAGCTCTTTACTTAGCTCATCGGGTGTTGGCTCTCTTCCCATATCTTGCATCATCTGTCTTGAAACCCTGTTTAATTTATTGATAGTTTCTATCATATGAACAGGTATTCTTATAGTTCTTGCTTGGTCAGCAATAGATCTTGTTATTGCTTGTCTTATCCACCAAGTTGCATAAGTACTAAACTTGTAGCCTCTTCTGTATTCAAATTTATCAACGGCTTTCATTAAACCAATATTTCCTTCTTGGATAAGATCTAAAAACTGTAATCCTCTATTGGTATATTTTTTAGCAATAGAAATTACAAGTCTTAAGTTAGCTTCAACCATGTCTTTTTTTGCACGCCTCATCTTTGTTTCACCCATGGACATACTTCTATTGATCTCTTTGACTTCTTTTGAAGAAAGCCCTACTTTCTCTTCAAGAGCTTTGATTTCTTTTTGAGAAATCATCACATCTTGTTTGACTTTTTCTAGCAAGTCTTTTTTATATTTCTTGTTTTTAATAAATGACGGCATTATTGTCATTTTTATAAAGTTATCTTTAAAAGCTTCTATGAAGTCTTTTCTTGGAACTCTTGCATTCTTCACACACAATGTTTGAATAATTCTTTCATGGCTTCTTATTGTTTCAAGATCATGTCTTGCAATAATACAAATTTCTTCGAACATTCTTGGACTAAATTTTAAGAACTTGAAAATATTTCCAAGTTTTTCAAATTCGTCCTGAGTCTTTTTATTACTTCGACCATTTTTATCCAAAACTTTCATTGTTTTGTTGTATTGTCTTTTTAAAGAAGTCATTCTTCTTTGAACTTCTTTGAAATCTAAACCGCCTTCTTTCTCATCATCATCTTTTTTATCTGCAAGCTGTTTTGCTTTTTCAGTTCCAGGTCCAGCTGAAGGAACTTCTTCCATCTCCTCTAAGAATCCAGTTAAAAGATCAGTGAGTTTTTTTTCTTCATCTTTAACAAGCTGAAAGTAAGATAGGACGTATTCAACAGTTCTTGGATATTGAGCACTTGCAAGAAGAAGATCTCTCATCCCCTCTTCAATTCTTTTAGCGATCTCTATTTCACCTTCACGAGTAAGCAAATCTACAGTACCCATTTCTCTCATGTACATTCTTACTGGGTCAGTTGTTCTTCCTGTCTCATTTTCAACAGCTGCTAGAGCCTCAGCAGCTTGTTCAAGTGCTATATCATCGGTATTTTCTGACTCTCGGAGCATGAGAGTATCTAAATCAGGAGCTTTTTCATGAACTTGCAGGCCAAGATCATTAATCATCCCAATAATTTCTTCTACTTGATCAGGATCCGAAATATCATCAGGGAGATGATCGTTTACATCATCATAAGTAAGGAATCCTTGCTCTCTTCCTTTCTCGATAAGTTCGGCTATTTTTGAGCCTTCTTTTTTTGAAAATTTATCCACTTATCCTCTAATAATCCTAAAAAACTTCTCTTTATTTAGTGACTAATTACTTATTTTCAATCTTTTTTTAACGACAGATTTTTTAATAGTATTTTGTCCTCATTGTCGATTTCTGACTTCTTAAGAATGAGTTGTTGAAGCTCCCTTCTTTCAGTTTCAGAAATTGACCCGGTATTATACTTGGTTTTTAAGGATTCCTCTCTATCTTCTTCATCTTTAAGTAATGAGTTCATGCAATCAAAGAACATTTTTCTTGCATCTTCTTGATCAATCTTAATTTCAGAAACCATTGCCTGACTAAAAAGTTCTTTTAGTGTTTTTGATTTAATGCGCTCAATTAGCTTTGAGACAAGAGTATCTGATTCAGCGTCTACAACCTCTCTTAACTCTTTCAAAAAGTTGATTGATGAGTCTTCCTTAATCTCATCAAAAATTGGATCTTGAACAAGAGATCTGTCAGTGAGAACAGAATGAATAATTAAATAAATTGAGGCAATCTGTTTTGTATTTCTGCTTTGGTCAACCTTTATTTCTTCTGATGATAGTCTAGGTTTTGGCTGATTAGGTTTTGAAATAAGTTTTTCAATTGGTATCTCACATATTTTGCTTGTTTCAGAAATAAATGCTTCTCTTAGAGGAATATTATTAATGGTTCTTATTAATTTAGATGCATAGCTAGCTATTCTTGATCTTCCCTCAAGAGAGTTTACGTCATCTACCTTTTTAACCTTTGAAAAGAAAAATTCTGAAAGTGTTTGACCATTATTTATAAGCTCAATAAAACCTTTTTCTCCATGCTTATTAACATAACTATCTGGATCATCACCTGCTTCAAAGAAAACAAATTTAATTCTTGTATCTTCACGGATAATTGGAAGTACATTCTGCAGTGCTTTCCATGCAGCTTTTTCTCCAGCAAGATCTCCATCAAAGGCAAAGAAAATATTATTTGAATAACGCATTAACTTTGAAAGATGGTTTGATGTAACTGCAGTTCCCAAAGTTGCAACTGCATTCTTAATTCCTTTTTCATGAAGTGCAATAACGTCCATATATCCCTCAACGACTATTATTGAATCAATTTTTTTTGTTTCTTTACGAGCTTCATAAAGTCCATAAAGCTCGTTTGATTTATTGAAGAGCTTCGTTTCTGGAGAGTTTAAATATTTTGGTTCGTCATCGGAATCTATCACCCTTCCACCAAATGCAATGTTCTGTCCTTTTATATTTCTTATAGGAAAAATAACTCTTTTTCTAAACCTGTCATAATTCTTTTTATTTTTCTCAAGAAAAAGTCCGGATGAAGTCATGACCTTTTGTTCAAATCTTTTTTCAAATAATGAGTGAAGGCTATCCCATGAATCATCAGAAAAACCAAGTTGGAACTTCTTGGCTGTTATGCCAGATATATTTCGAGACTTTAAATAATTAATTGCTTTTTTGCTTTCTTTTAACTTTGCTTCAAATACTTTTACTGCTTCATCCAATATTGCGAAGTCATTCTCATCTTGAATCTCGGTTTTTTCATATGGAATCTCTAAGCCCAAAGAAGATGCTAATGTTTCAACTGCATCAGTGAAATCAAGATTCTCATATTCTCTTAGGAAGTTAATTGAATTTCCTGAAGCCTGACAAACGAAACAATAGTAAAACTGCTTATCCTGGTTTACAGCCATTGATGGGTCATGATCATCATGAAATGGGCAAATACCCCAATAGTTAGAGCCTTTTTTATTCAATGGAAGCCTTCTTCCAATCACATCTACGATATCTGTTTGGTCTAAGACTTGGTCTATAAAGGTTTTAGGAATACTCATTGTTTAACCAACTATCTAAAATTATCTTTGCAGCAACATCATCAATCATTTCAGAATCTTCATCTAATTGACGGGCTTCAAAGGATGTTAATCTTTCATCAAAGAATTCAATCTCAATATCTATTTTTGATCTAAGTTTTTGCGCAAATCTCTCCACTTTTTTCATAAAATCGCTTCTAGTTCCATCCATATTTAGTGGTTTACCAATAATGATCCTACTAGGCTCCCACTCCATAATCTTTTCTTTTAACTCATCCAAATTAAATCCAGTCTTTGTTTTTTTTACTATAGAAATTGGTGATGAAGTCATTGTTTCGGTGTTGCCTACCGCAAGACCAATTTTCTTTTCTCCATAATCAATAGCAATAACTACCATTACTTATGAGCCAAATTTCCAAATTCTATCTACTTGTAAGACTTCATACTCACTAATCATTTCATCTGAGAAAGGCTCAAATGGTGATGCCAGTTTTACAATTTCTTGAGCTATTTTATCAATTTCTAAGCTCCCTGATGAATCAATTATTTTAGTTTCAATTAAATTGCCAAGTGAATCAATACTAACAACCAATCTAAGCTGGGTTAAGTCTAATTGAGGATACTCCTTTTTAAGAACACTATGGCCCACTCTCTCAATTTTTCTTTGCCATGCATTTAAATACTTTGACTCTATTGTATTTTGATCTGAGTTTGCATCCAACATTTTTACTTTAAGAGTATTTTGTGTAATCTGATCATTGATTAATTCAGATGACTCTAAACTGTTCCCATTTATTAGATTTCTTTCTTGTGGCAGAAAATTTGGGTCTTGATCTATGTCTGCATTTGCAAGCTTTATATTAACTACTGGCGATGAATCAAAAAGTGGCTGCTTATAAATAAAAACGAAAGAGACGCCAAATATAAGAAAAATATGGATTAATGTCGATAAAAGAAA
The DNA here is from genome assembly GCA_902605165.1 of uncultured SAR86 cluster bacterium. Taxonomy (GTDB): domain Bacteria; phylum Pseudomonadota; class Gammaproteobacteria; order Magnimaribacterales; family D2472; genus CACNXK01. The sequence continues at coordinate 122,741 of CACLBJ010000001.1, forward strand.
TGATTTCTTAAGATTAACTCTGTTCTTAATGTTTTTGTTATAAAGAATGGGATGGCTCATAGGGAATCAAAGATTTTTGTTATAGGATTTTCTCCGGTTTGATTGAAGATTTCTACTGCGCAGGTAGGGCTGGTTATGTTTATTTCAGTTAGTTTGTTATCAATTAGATCGATACCAGCAAAAAGTATATTCTCACTTTTTAATCTGGCTCCAACTTTTTTCGCAATTTCTCTTTGGGTAGAAGTAATTTTCTTTGCAACGCCCTTCCCTCCTTTAGCTAAATTTCCTAGGAATGATCCATCCTTTGGTATTCTGGCTAAACAATAGTCAAATGGTTTTCCATCTATTATAAGAATCCTAAAGTCTCCTTCATTGATCTTTGGAAGAAACTTTTGACCAATAATTTGTGTTTTAGAATCTTCTGTAAGGTCTATTATTTTTTCAAGACTCTTTGAGTCATTAATAGAAGCCTTGTGAATATTATCACCGCCCATTCCATTAAGAGGTTTTATAACAATCTCTTCATGAATTTTTAAGAATTCTTCTATTTTTATTGAATCTGCTGAAATAATCGTAGGGGGCATAAGATCGCTAAATTCCATAGCAAAAACTTTTTCGTTAAAGATTTTTATAGCGTTTGGATTGTTAATTATATTGGCTCCATCCAGCGATGCTATATTTAGTAGATGCAAACAATTCATGTAGTCTTGATCAACAGGTGGATCCTTTCTCATAAAGCAAAATGAAAAATTTGCTAAATCAATTACATTTTTCTTTGCTATCTCCAGAATGTCATTATTTTTATTAATTTGTGAGCATTGTGATGATAATCTCTCCTTTAGCGTAAGATCACTCATCTCACACTGAAAAACCTCAAAATCTCTCTTTAATGCCTCTTTCATAATAAATATAGAAGTATCTTTTTCTTGCTTTAGAGAATCAAAGGGGTCTGTTATGAATAAAATTGAATTTCTCATCAGTCTATAATAAACCAAGATTACTTTTAATCACTGATAGCGCCGTTATAGGAGCGGTTTCTGCTCTTAAAATATTTTTACCAAGAGAAATATTGTGGGTAGCTCTGGCATTGAGTAATTCTTTCTCTCTTTTGCTAAATCCAGATTCAGGCCCTGTGATTAAGGAAATGTTGTCTTTAATGATCTTGATAGACTGGAAGTCATTAGTAGCATCCAAATCAAAAAAAATACTGAAGCTATCATGCTCAATTGCTGATGATAGATCTTCATATATTTGAAAATCAGGAACTATATTTGATCCATTTTGTTCACACGCATGAATAATGATTGATAAAGCTTTTTCATTAATTTTTGATAAGTCTTTCTTTTTGATGCTTTGATCAATGTTGTCTGGTCTAAATAAAGAGATATTGCTTACGCCGATTTCTGTTACTTTTTGGACTGCAAAAAAAAGGTTTTCTTTTTTTATATAAGGTAATAAAACTTTTAAATTGATCCTTTCTGGTTGCTGAAATTCAGTGTCGCCGATTGGCTCCAATACTATCTCTTTTTTCTCAAGCGATACTATTTTACAAATAGATGAATTTCCCTTTCCATCAAATACATCCACCTGAGATCCTTCAGAAAGCCTAAGGACCTTTTTTAGATGATTAATTTTAGATTTATTATCAATAGAAATTTTATCTGTTTGATTAAATTCTTTGTAATATACTCTATGGAACTTCATTAAATAATTATAAATTGTTCTCAAACATTAATGCATAAGAAAAAAGTAATCCTTATCCGTCATGGGGAAGCTGCTTCAACATGGGATGGAGATGACAGAGATCCTGGCTTGAGCAAAAAAGGCGTTGAACAAGCTAAATCAATTAATGATTTTACAAAAAGCATTTTTTCAAAAAGGTATGATTTCATCTCAAGTCCAAAAAAAAGAGCCATAGAAACTCTTAATTATGCCTCTGAGGATATTGATGTTAATTTTGACATAAATGAAGGCTTTGTTGAGATACCTGCAGAGGATATTGATTCAAATATCAGATTTGAGTGGCTTAAGGATATTAGTACAAGGAAAATAGAAACACTTCCCGATGATATTAAAAACTGGAGGGAAAGAATTATTACAGAGACTCTTAGTCTTAAAAATAATTCCATAATCTTTTGTCACTTCATGGTCATAAATGTTCTAGTTGGTTATGCAATTAAAAAAGATAGGTTGTTACATTTTTATCCGGACAACGCATCAATAACTGAAATTGAAGTAGAAAATGAGAAAATCTCAGTGATCTCAATGAAGGATGTTGAAAAAACTATCATAAATGTATGAAGTGGTATTGATCATTTTTTAATCAATTGTAAACTACAAGATCAATCAATAATTTTTTTACATTTGAAAGAAAATAAGAAAGTTTTAGTAAGCAAAAACAAAAGTCTTAATGAGGATGTAAAAAAAGCCCTAAAACTATATTTTAAAAGTTTAGACTCGCAGGAGCCTAGAGATGTTTATGACTTAGTTATGCGCGAAGTTGAAACTCCATTATTTAATTTTATTCTGCAGCATACAAACAATAATCAATCCAAAGCAGCAAAGATTCTTGGTATTAATAGGGGTACTTTTAGAACAAAACTAAAAAAATATGGGATTATAAAGTGAAAAATATTTTGCCAAAGTCGGCATTGATAAGCCTTTCTGATAAAACTAATTTAGATCTTTTGGTTTCATTTCTTTTAGAAAGAAACGTAGATATTATTTCTACTGGGGGAACATATAAAGCAATCAAAAAAATTACCAATAATGTAATGGAGGTTTCAGAATACACAGGACATAAAGAAATGATGGGTGGAAGAGTTAAAACACTCCATCCAAAAATACATGCTGGTATATTGGCTCGTCGTGGAGAAGATACAGACATATTAAAATCAATGGATTATAAAGAAATTGATATCGTGGTCGTTAACTTATATCCCTTCGAGGAAACAATAAATTCAGGATGTTCATTTGAAGAAGCAATTGAGCAAATTGATATCGGTGGTCCAACAATGATCAGGGCGGCTGCAAAAAACTTCAAAGATGTTTTAGTTTTATCTGATCCTAGCGACTATGAAGAAATGATAAGTGAGTGGGACTCAAAGAATGGTATTAGTTACGAATTCAGAAAAAAACAGGCAACAAAAGTTTTTAAAAAAATGAGCCGATACAACAGAGCAATTTATCAATATATGGACTCAGAAAATGATGAAAATGTAGTTATAGATTTATCCAATCCAAGAGTTTTAAGATATGGAGAAAATCCCCATCAAAATGCAAAACTGTATTTAAACGAATCTTCTCGAAAAAAGAATATAGCCAATGCGGAGGTAATTCAGGGAAAAGAGCTCTCATACAATAATATTGCGGATTCAGATGCTGCGTGGGAATGTCTAAAACAGTTTCAGAAGCCTGCATGCGTGATTGTAAAGCATGCTAATCCATGTGGAGTTAGTGAGTCTGAAGATATTAAAACAGCCTATAGAAAAGCTTTTGAAACTGATCCAACTTCAGCTTTTGGTGGAATAATTGCAATTAATAGAAAGCTTGAATCAAGCTTGGCAGAAGAAATACTAGAAAATCAATTCGTTGAAGTAATAATTGCACCCAAATTTGATATGGATGCCCTCAATGTATTAATGAAAAAAGAAAATATAAGAGTTCTAAGGTGTGATCTTGATGGAGACGCAGTTGGTAGCCAGTTTAAGGTTGTCTCAGGTGGTGTCCTTGTGCAAGACGAAGACACAAAAATTATTTCTATAGATGATCTAAAAGTGGTTTCTGATCTAAAGCCTTCGCAGGAGCAATTAGATGATTTTATGTTTGCTTGGAAGGTAGCTAAATTTGTAAAGTCAAACGCTATTGTATTTGCAAAAGATGGGCAAACGATTGGTATTGGAGCAGGTCAAATGAGCAGAGTTGTTAGTGCTGAAATTGCAAGCTTAAAAGCTGAAGAAGAAGGCTTGAAAGTTGAAGGATCATGCATGGCATCAGATGCATTTTTTCCTTTCAGGGATGGCATTGATAAAGCAGCGAGTAGTGGGATCAAATCAATAATTCAACCCGGAGGGTCTGTAAGAGATCAAGAAGTTATAGATGCTGCAAACGAGCATAAAATGGTCATGGTATTTACTGGCGTAAGACATTTTAGACATTAACAAATGAAAATCTTGGTAATTGGTTCAGGAGGAAGAGAGCATGCTTTAGCATGGAAGTGCTCTACTGATTCGTTTGTTGAAAAAGTCTATGTAGCTCCGGGAAATGCGGGAACTTTTCTTGAAGAAAAAATAGAGAATGTTTCTTTAGATATAACTAACAATGAGGATGTCTCTGACTTTTGTATTTCAAATAATATTGAACTAGTAATTATCGGTCCTGAAGATCCTTTAGTTAACGGTTTGGTTGACTTTCTTGAGTCTAAAAATATAAAAGTGTTTGGGCCAAGAGAAGGAGCTGCTCAGCTCGAGGGATCAAAAACCTTCGCGAAGGACTTTTTTATAAAATATGGCATACCAACAGCAAATTATAAGTCATTTAATAATCATCATGATGCCCTAAAGCATCTCGATAAGATTGATTTCCCTTCGGTTGTAAAAGCTGATGGCCTTGCTGCTGGAAAGGGAGTTATTATTTGTGAAAATCGAGAGGCTGCAGAAAAAGCTCTTGAAGATATATTTGAATCGAATGCTTTTGGTAATGCTGGAAATAGAGTAGTAATCGAAGACTTTTTAAGTGGAGAGGAAGCAAGCTTTATTGCTGTTGTAAGTGATGATCAAATTATTCCTCTTGCAACAAGCCAAGATCATAAAGCTGTAGGAGATGGCGATGTTGGATTAAACACTGGAGGTATGGGTGCATACTCCCCTGCTCCAATTGTTACAGATGAGATTCACAAAAGAGTTATCGATGAGGTTATGCTGCCAACAATGTATGGATTAAAGACTGAAGGATTTCCATATCTTGGTTTTTTATATGCTGGCCTGATGATTGAAGGTAATGAAATAAAAGTTTTAGAATTTAATTGTAGGTTTGGTGATCCAGAAACACAGCCAATTATGCTTAGGTTAGAGTCTAGCCTTACGAATTTATGTCTTGATGCAATTAATAAAAAACTTGATACCCACCAGATTGAATGGTCATCAATGCACTCTTGCGGTGTAGTTTTAGCGTCATCAGGTTACCCAGAAAGTTATGAAACAAATATGGAAATAGATATAAAAAACGACTTCAGTGAAAATGAGAAATTATTCCATGCGGGTACAAAGTTTATTGATAATAAGATTCTCTCATCGGGTGGAAGAGTTTTTTGCATGACGGCTTTAGGTGAAACCTTAGAAATTGCTATAGATAATGCGTATAATGCAATCCCTAAAATTAACTTTGAAGGCATGTTCTTCAGAAGTGATATTGGGAAAAAAGGATTGAAGGATGATTAATAAATTTGTAAATGAACTAGACATAGCTCTGAAGACTCTTTCTTATAAAAAAAGTGGAACTGATAGGGACTATCCCGCAGATAAAGAATCAAATGATGTAAATCTATCAGAATCTGAAAAAAAACTTTCAGAAGCTCTAATGAGAGTTAATTTAGCAGGCGAAGTTGCTGCTCAAGCACTTTATAGAGGACAGGCAATGGTGTGCAAAGATCCAGAAATAAAAGAACACTTAATACATGCTGGAGATGAAGAGACTGATCATTTGATTTGGTGTAAGAAAAGATTAGATGAGCTTGATGGAAAACCTTCGGTTTTAAATCCTATTTGGTATGCAGGCTCATTTGCAATTGGGGCAATTTTTGGATCTTTAGGGGAAAAAACTAGTTTAGGTTTTGTTGAAGAAACTGAGAAACAGGTTGTGAAACACCTCCAAAGACATTTAGATAAGATCTCAGAGAATGATAAAGAGACAATTGAAATATTAAAAACTATGCAAGAAGACGAAGATTTGCATGCTGGTCAAGCAAATGAATCTGGAGCTGAAGAGTTACAAACTCCTACTAAGAAAGTGATGGAGTTCACAGCTAAAGTAATGACTTCTACAAGTCATTATATTTAACTATCTATCTTGCCTTTTCCAGGAAACTGGCACTCCCTCTTTATGATATCTCTTTGCTTCTTCCATTAGTTTATCAAATTCGGTCTTTGATGAATAAACTGTGACAATCAGAGCATTTGGTTTATTTTCAGTGATTCTTAAAACTCTACCCATTCTTTGAACTCTTTGCCTTTTACTTGATGAGGCACTCAATATAAGTGCTCCATCTGCCTCTGGCATATCAAAACCTTCATCTAGAGCAGTACAAGTAACCAATACATTAAGGTCAGCTTTTTTAAACTTATTTAAGTTTTCTAATCGTTCTGCACTATCCAGATCGGTATTATAGAGAGCAGACTTAAACCCTTTTGTGTTTATAATTTTGTTAAATTCCTTGGCCTGTTTTTTATTTTCAGTAAAAACAATCCAACTCTCTCTTTTATATTTTTGAATTAAATCAACACCATATGGAATTCTATTTTTTGAATTTTTAATAAGGCGTGCCCTATTAAAGACATGCATTTTAAGTGGGTAATCATCCATATTATGGCCACCAATTATGGCAGCCCTTCTTCTAATAGATTTACTATAGTTTTCATATTTCTTTTCTTCTTCCCTCAATAAAGGTGCGTAGGCGTAAAGAAGACTAAAATTTACTATTACCTCATCATCTCTCGCATCAATATAATCGTATTCAAATATTATGTCTCCAAGGATCTTTTTAATAATTACATAAAAATTATCATCGTAATCTCTCTCTGGCGTTGCAGATAATCCAAGTGTTGCTGACCAGTTATTACTGAGCATATCTCCTCTCTTTTCGGTCCCAATCTTATGACATTCATCAACAATAAGGAGAGAGTTTTCTGCATTTACTAGATCTAGAATATTTTTTAAGGAATCAATGGTAGTTACGATAATTTTTGCTGACTTATCAACTTTCTCTCCACCACCATTGAGTACAATCTCCTGATTTATATTATTTTCTAAAAGAGCTTCGTTCCATTGATCAAGTAGTGCAATTGATGGAACAACGATCAATATATCTTTTTTAGGAGAAGTTTTTAGATATTCTTTAATACAGTGAATGGCAAAAAATGTTTTTCCTCCCCCGGTAACAACTTTAATAATGCCTTGTTGTTTGTCCCACCAAAGAGGAAATGCTTCAGCCTGCCATGATCTTAGCTTCAAAAAAAATTACCCCTCATCAAGCTTTCACCAATTAAAAAAACATTTATATCATTGGATACTAAATACTCTATATCTGTATTAGATTTTATTCCTGACTCTGCAATAAAAATCTGATTTCCGTTATAATTTTTTCTTAACCTGACAGCATTCATAAGATCTACTTCAAAAGTTTTAAGATTCCTATTGTTTACTCCTATCAAAGCATTTTTAAATCTTGAAATCCTTACGAGCTCTTCCTCATCATGCACTTCAATAAGAACATCTAAATTTATATCTTCAGCTTTAGAAACATAATCTTCAATTTGTGAGTCTGAGAGTATGCTTGTAATCAATAAAATACAATCGGCACCTATGAGCTTAGATTCATATATTTGGTAATCATCAATAATAAAATCTTTTCTTAGGATTGGGAGATTAGTGATTTTCTTAACCTCTTGAAGAACTTTATTACTGCCTTGAAAAAAATCCTCCTCGGTTAATATAGATAATGCTCTGGCGCCCATTTTTTCATATTCTTTTGCTTTTAAAATTGGATTAAAATCTTCAGCAATAATTCCAGCACTTGGGGATGCCTTTTTAATCTCAGCAATTATTGATTGTTTTTGATTTTCTAAGTTTTTTTTAAAATTACTCTCTAAAGAAGGGATTTTAGCTAATTGATTTTGGATATCTTCAATAGATACTTGAGATTTTACTTCATCAACTCTTTTTCTTTTTTTTGAAACTATTTCATCAAGGATATTCATAAGTTATTAGACATTTTCACATAACTTTCGAGTTTTGATTGAGCCAGTCCCTCGTTCATTGCTGATTTAGAAAGCTCAACACCGTCTTTCAAAGACTTAACAATGCCTGAAAGTTTTAATGCAGCAGCTGAATTGATAGCAATCATATCTTGTACAGAGCCCTCTCTGCCTGCAAATGCTAAAGATACTTTTTCAAAGCTTTCCTGTGGAGATGAAGCCTTAATGGATTCAAAGTTTCCATAACTAAGGCCAAAATCTTTAGGTGATACATGGTAGTTTTTTATTTTTCCTTCCTTAAGTTCGCTTATAAAAGAATTATCAGTAATTGAGATCTCATCTAATCCATCATTTCCATGGACAACAATTACATGTTCCATATCAAGTTCTTTGGCTACACTTGAGAAAGTTTCAACTAGCGATCTCTTATAAACTCCGATTAGCTGTTTTCTCGCAGAGCAAGGATTAGTGTGTGGTCCTAAAAGATTAAATATAGTTTTCTTTCCAATTTTCTGTCTCGCTGGCATTACATATCGCATTGATGAATGATGCAATGGGGCAAAAAGGAATATAAAGCCAGTTTGTTCAAAAATACTCTCTAGCAAACTTCTGTCATGAGCAATATCTGCTCCTGCTTCTAAAAGAAAGTCGGCACTGCCAGTCTTACTAGAAATACTTTTATTGCCATGTTTTGTTACCTTCGCTCCACATGCAGTAGCAACAAAAGCCGATGCTGTGGAGCAGTTGAAAATATGAAGTCCAGTTCCTCCTGTTCCACATGTATCAATATGAGTTCCATCTCCAATATTGAATTTAAGAGACTTATCTCTCATCACTGAAGCAGCAGAAGATATTTCATTAATGGATGCACCCTTTTCATTCATAGCTATAAGAAATTCTTCTATTTCATTGTCTTGCAAGCTACCAGACATGATTAAATTCATCACATCAAGCATTTCTTGGCTGCTTAAATCAATTTTTCCTTGAAGTTTTTGTAATTCCTTATCAATCATGATTTAAGAAAATTATTAATAAGTTTTTTTCCAAATTTTGTATCAATAGACTCTGGGTGAAATTGCACACCAACTATAGGTTTTGTTTTATGAGATAGGCCCATGATCATATTTTCATCTTCAACTAAAGTTGCTGTTATCTCAAGCTCATCAGATAGATTTTCTGGATTAACAATTAGGCTATGATATCTAACAACATTGTAAGGATTTTCAATATCTTTGAAAACTCCGCTCTCACTATGATTAATTAATGATAGCTTGCCGTGAATTGGTTCATTTGCCTTAATTACTTCACCACCAAAAGCTACTCCAATAGCCTGGTGACCTAAACAAACTCCAAAAATAGGTTTTTCAATTGTTTTAATAATTTCTACTGATATGCCTGCTTCCAAAGGCGTACATGGTCCTGGCGAAATAACTATTTTTTCTGGGTTTAGTTTTTTTACTTCTTCACAAGTTATTTCATCATTTCTTTTAACTACTACTTCATACCCGAGCTCTCCAATATATTGGACTAAGTTATAAGTAAAGCTGTCATAGTTATCTATTACTAAAATCATTTAATCATCTCAATGGCATCTAAGAAAACATGAGCCTTTTGAAGACACTCATACCATTCATTCTCAGGTATTGAGTCAGCTACAATCCCTGCTCCAGCTCCAACATGAATTTTATTATTTTTAATGACTGCAGTCCTGATAGCTATTGCTGTATCAATGTCTCCATCCCAAGATATGTGACCAATTGCTCCTCCATATATTCCTCTTGAGCTAGGCTCTAATTCATTAATAATTTCCATGGCTCTTATTTTTGGCGCTCCAGATAAAGTTCCAGCTGGTAGAGCAGATTTTAAAACATCAATGAAGCTTAGATCTTCTTTTTTACTACCTTCTACATTAGAAACAATATGCATAACATGGGAATATTTTTCTATAACCATTTTTTCAGTTACTTTTACTGTTCCCATTTTGGAAATCTTTCCAACATCGTTTCTTCCTAAGTCAATTAACATAAGATGCTCAGCTAATTCCTTGGGGTCCGCAAGAAGATCTTTTGCATTTTTTTCATCTTCAATCTCATTTGAACCTCTTTTTCTTGTTCCTGCTATTGGTCTAAGGGTAATTTGATCACCTTGTAACCTTACTAAGATCTCTGGAGATGCTCCTACTACTTGGCAAATTTCAAAGTTCATAAAATACATATAGGGTGATGGGTTTAAAAATCTTAGTGCCTGATATAAATCAAATGGCTCTTTAGTGAATTCCTTTGAAAAGTCTTGAGCTAAAACAGCTTGCATTACATCACCATCAACAATGTAGTCTTTTGCTCTAGATACAGCTTTTAAGAAATCTGTTTTAGAGAAATTTGAATCAAAAACTTCGGCTGATGACTTAAATGAGAAATCTTTTGGTTCAAAATTAATTTCTTTTTTGAGCTCATCCTCAATGTTGGCAATCTCTTTAATTGATTGATTGTATGATCCAGTTTCTAAAAAAGTATTAACTATTATTTTTATTTTGTTGTTAAAGTTATCAAAAACAACTAATTTTTCTGCCTTCACAAGGAAAATATCTGGCATATTCTCGTCAAATTTTGATGACTTTTCTTTCAGGCTTTCAATCCTTTTCTCTGCATATTTAGAACTTTCGTATGCAAAGAAGCCGACATAGCCACCAAAGAATCTAGGCAGATTATCAAATTTTGCACAGTTATAACCTCCGATTTTATCTTTTATCAGATCTAATGGGTTTTCAGAGCGAAAAGAGGTTTGCTGATTATTTTCAAAGCAAATAACTTCATTTCCAGAAATCTTATAGAAATCATGACAGTCGAGCCCAATAATTGAGTATTGAGCCCACTTGTTTCCTCCCTCGACTGATTCTAGAAGAAAAGAGTTTTTTGTACCCTGAAAAGTATTAAAAACAGACAGTGGAGATGAATTTGTGAGAGATATTTCTTTGACAATTGGTATTACGTTAAAGCCTCTATCTTGTAGAGTATTGAATTCTTCCTTTGTAATCATTTTATTTCTGAGCTTAAAAGAGTGTCACCACGATCAATTTCTTTTTCTTTAAACCAACCCCTGTTGACCTCTAAAGCATATTTAACTTTATCAGTTGAACATACTGATAATGTAGAAAATGGATAAAGGTCATAAATGTCTGAAATAACTCCCTCTTCTTTAATAAAAGCAATGCTTAGGGGTATAGAAGTATTTTTCATCCACATGCATTGTATTTCTTCTTTATCCCAGATGAATAACATACCAAAATCTTCCTCAATATTTTCTCTATACATCAAGCCTTTCTTACGTTTTAAATAATTATCAGCAATCTCCATATGGGATAAAAGCTTTTCTATATTTACTTCTTTTGAAGCTAGTGCTTCAGTATTGAAAAAAATCAGTATTACAATGCTAAGAAGCCAGCTTTCTAAATAAGGAGATTGTTTCTTCATAATTATTGCTGTTAAAAATAGCTGAGCCAGCTACAAATGTATCTGCTCCTGCGCTATATGCTGATGCAATAGTATCCTTATTAATGCCACCATCAATTTCTAATTTAATGTCTTTACCGGATGAATCAATCATTTTCCTTACTTTTTCAACCTTTTTAAGTGATGACTCAATAAAAGACTGTCCCCCAAATCCAGGATTAACACTCATGATTAAGACTAGATCTAAATCTTCTAATACATCTTCTAATACGTTTACTTGAGTTGCAGGGTTAAGCACTAGCCCAGCCTTGCAATCTCTATCTTTTATTGCTGATACTGACCTATGAACATGTTTTGAAGCCTCGGGATGAAAGCTTACAAGTGAAGCACCTGCATCAATAAAATCGTGAGCAAGCCTATCTACGGGATCAATCATTAGATGAACATCTATAAAAGCATCAATACCGAAGTCGCGCAAACTTTTGCAGACCATTGGGCCAATGGTTAGATTTGGCACGTAATGATTATCCATAACATCAAAATGCACCCAGTCAGCACCTGCATTTAGTACCTCTTCAACCTCTTCACCCAGCCTTGCAAAATCTGCAGACAAGATTGATGGCGCAATAATTATTTCACTCATTTGTCAATTTTCTTCCCTTATTATTTTGTTAGCAAGCTCTAGTCTATCTTTTGTTCCAACATCTAACCAGATATCTGAGTAAATTTCCCCAGTTACTTTCCCCTCCTTGATTTGAGGCAAAACAATACTTGACCAACTATCAAATGGAAAATTATTCTTATTAACCTTTGACAAGACATCCGTATTCAATAGAGAGATGCCCGACCATGTAAGTTTATTCATATCGTCACAAAATACTTTCCCATCTGGCCCGATATTAAAGTCACCGTCTTTATTATGATCAGGATTCTCTATACCCACCAAATGAATACATTCAGTTTCTCTATTAAGTTTAGATAAATCAAAAACATGAAAAATATCTGCGTTGATGATTAATATAGTTCCATCTCCCAATTGATCTTTGGCATTGACAAGAGCGCCGCCAGTTCCATATGGATGAGGTTCTTCAACTAAAGTGATTTTATGATCTATATAATTTTTTATTAAATGTTCCTTGATCTTGTCTCCGTGATGCGAGACATTGATTATGATTTCATCAAAATCATTTAATAGAACATTTTTAATATTTCTATCAAGCAGGGTCTCATTTCCAATTTTTAAAAGTGGTTTAGGGGTTTCCTTAGTTAATGGCATCATCCTCTTGCCATAACCTGCTGCAAGAATCATGCATTTCATAATACCGCTAACCTTTCAGTTAATTTATTTTTAACTTTGTCTTCAAAGAAAGATTTTGAATTATGATTATCTGGTATCAAGATTGTAAGATTTGAAAGGATATTCGGTAAATCTTTTAATCTGAAGTCTCGTCCTTCATCACAATAAAGATTTGCTAATGTTCCTAAGATTCTCATATTTCTCTGAATTCCAGACCATCTAAAAAACTCAAAAAGATCATCTTCTGATAAGGAAATATCTGACTGATTAAGAAAATATTTAAGATTTTTTTCAATGACCGATCTATCAAAATTCATATAGTGGTCTAATAAGATACCAGCGATATCAATTCCGATTGGTGCAATGCACATATCTTGAAAATCTATGACATTTACTTCTTTGTGCTTATCTAGAATAAGGTTCCTTCGCTCAAAATCAAAATGACAGTTATTTTTTGGGCATTCTTGTAAACTATCCAATGAATTCATTATTAGATCATTTACAGATTCATCAACAGAAATATCTAAAAATCTTTCACAAAATATATATTTAAATTTATGCATTTGATCTTTCAGTTCGCTCGCACTTAGATGCACAAGTCCTTTAATGTCTGCCTTATGCATGTTCACTAATAGATCAATACTTTTATTTGTAAGAAGTTCCCTGTTTTGGTCATTCATCACTGAAATTAGGTCATCTTCTCCAAGATCATCTTGTATTGTTACGCCTATTAATGGGTGATGAGAAATTATTTTAGGGGCATTGATATCATGCGCATCCAATTGTTCAGCCACTGAAATGAAACTTTCGTGATCACCAAGATTTGGATTTAAATAGCATAAAACAAAGGACTCTTTGTCACGAGAAACTCTCCAATAAGATCTTCCACTCGCTTCGTCTTTGAGGGGAGTTAAAGAATCAAAACTTAAATCACACTTTTTGGCTATTTCTCGTATTTGTGTTTCTTTCAATTAACTATTCTTTACGTCTTCCGGAAGTGGAGTATCATCAGGTACAAAAAAATCTGGCATAAGCTCATTAAAAGGAACAGATGCATATTTAGAGAAATCTTTAACTCCTGCTTCATGAAGAACAACATCATCAATGCAGAAGTTTCCAGTAAACTCTTTTGAATCTTTAATTAAGATTTCGTAAGCTGCATCAGCCATAATTTCAGGAGTTCTTGAAAGGCGCATTATTTCATCGCCTCCAAGATGATTTTGAACCGCTGCTGTTGCAATAGCTGTTCTTGGCCATATAGCATTAACCGCAACTCCTCTATCTTTAAACTCTTCAGCCATACCTAGAACACACATGCTCATATTATATTTCGCCATAGTGTATGCAGTATGACCAGCAAACCATTTTGCTGACATATCAAGTGGTGGTGATAAATTCAATATATGTGGATTTTCTGCTTTTAAAAGATGTGGAAGACAGTATCGACTAACCATATAAGTTCCTCTGCCATTAATTTGATGCATTAAGTCATATCGCTTCATTTCTGTATCCATCGTGTTTGTAAGCTGGATTGCTGATGCATTGTTGATGCATATATCGATACCACCAAAGTGCTCAACTGTTTGATTCACAACTTCTCTGACATTGTCTTCGTCTCTAATATCACAAATTAGAGGTAAGGCTTCTCCTCCAGCTTTTGCAATTTCTTCCGCAGCAGTATAAATAGTTCCTGGAAGTTTTGGATGTGGGTCCGCAGTTTTTGCTGCAAGAGCAAGTTTTGCTCCATCTTGAGCGGCTTTTTTTGCTATCGCCAGCCCAATTCCTCGGCTCCCACCAGATACAAATATTACTTTATCTTTTAGGCTCATAATTTCTCCTATTAAAATTTTTCCATATATGGTCTTAGATCCATTTCTTGAGTCCAAGCTGAAGGATGCTGCACATGAATATTCCAATATGCTTCAGCAATTTCCTTAGGTTGTAAGATACCATCTTTTTCTTTCAAGGCGTAAGTATCTGGGAAATTTTCCTTTATAAATGGAGTATCTATAGCACCATCAATAATAAAATGGGCAACATGAATACCTTGCGGGCCAAGTTCTCTTGCCATACTTTGAGAAAGAGACCTTAATGCAAACTTTGCTCCAGAAAATGCAGAAAATCCTGCACCACCTCTTATAGATGCAGTGGCACCAGTGAAGAATATGGACCCATGCCCTCTTTTTTTCATATATTTTGCAGCCTCTCTTCCAGTTAAGAATCCTGCAAATGCTGCCATCTCCCAAACTTTTTTGTAAACTCGTGCAGTAGTATCTTCAATTGGAAAAAAAACATTTGCGCCAGGATTAAATACTACGACATCAATTGGAGCAATATTCTCTTCAACCTCTTGAAATAGTTTCGCTATTGCATCCTCGTCTCTGGCATCAACACCAAACGGGGTTGCTTGATTACCATCTTGTTTAATGCCATTAGCTAATTCTTCTAATTCAGAAAAATTTCTTTCTCTTCTAACAGGGCATGCGTGGTATCCCATTTCAGCAAACTTTCGAGTAATTGCCGACCCGGTAGATACTCCCGCACCAATTATGATGGCAGAAAATTTTGAATAATCTCTCATTTAAAACTAATATTCACTATGTAAAGTTTATAACTTAGTAACTTTACCAAATATATATAGTGTTATGAAAGTAGATTTTATTTTTGATTTTGCAAGTCCAAATGCTTACTGTTGCCATAAGGTCATTCCTGAAATAGAGAATAGAACTGATATTAAATTTAATTATATTCACTGTCTTCTTGGTGGTATTTTTAAGCTAACCAATAATCAAGCACCGATGATCCAATTCTCCGAAATTAAAAATAAGCTTGATTATGAAGGAATTGAGATGGAAAGGTTTATGCAAAAACATAGCCTAGATAAGTTCAAAATGAACTCAAATTTCCCAATTACAACTGTAAGCCTTCAAAGAGGCGCTTTGGTTGCAGAGAAAATGGATTTTGTCGAAGAATATAGAGATAAGGTTTTGCAAGCAATGTGGGAAGACGACATTAACTTGGGTGATCAAGAGATTCTAATGAACTTTATACAAGAGTTTGATATTGATCATGATCATTTTTTTAATGAGATTACCTCAGAAGATATAAAGCAACAATTATTTGATAATACCAACATGGCTGTTGAAAGAGGTTCTTTTGGAGTTCCAACTTTTTTTGTTAATGATCAAATTTTCTTTGGAAAAGATAAGCTTGTTGAGATTGAGGAATATTTATCAACTTTAAAATAAACTTTTTTATCAAAATCTTTTCAATATAAGTATGCCCCTTCAAAGATTAGTTCTTGTTTCATTTATTCTTTCTAGTTTTATAGAAGCTAATGAAGAAATACGGAAAAGTTTTTTTGAAGAAAGTGAGCATCTTTCTCAATGTACTTTTTACTATCCAATTCTCTCGGATCAAGAAAAAATGGATATTGAATCAGAAAGAACTTTTATTTCAAAAGAATCAATATTTTTAGAAAAGGATGTTGTACTTAAGTTTGATGGAGGCCTCTTCACTTCATCTTCAGCTGACCTAAAAGAAAATAGTAATTTAATTAATTTTAATAACAATGCAGATATTTTTCTTAATGACCTGTACCTACGAGCACAAAGAGGTGAATTTGATAGAAGTAATAATACTTTTGAGCTTTATGCCGGAAACTCTTATTGGAAAAAACCTAATATATTTATCAGCTTTGAAACGGCGAAAGGAGCCAATGATTCCGTAACTTTCACGAATGCGTCTCTATCATCATGTGCGGACACCTCTTCAGGTTGGGCATTAAAGGCAGAGCAAATAGAGATTAATGATGATATTGGAAAAGGTTTTGCAAAAAAAATAAGATTAGAAGTTTTTGATAAAACTGTTTTCAGATTTCCATATCTACCTGTCTATTTATCTGAAGATTTAGAGAATAATCCAAAAAGGCACTCAAGATTCCTTGATCCATCTATATCGTATTCCTCTGATGGTTTTGATTTTACATTGCCATATAAAAAAATATTATCTGATAACTCTGACCTTATTTTTGGTCCTAGAACAATTGCAAAACGCGGAAATGGATTTGAGTTCCAGCTAAACTCAGCTAAAGATCAGAATATTTTTAGGGCTAACCTTATTTATTTGAATAGTGATAAAGAGTTTGATAAAAGATACCCGAGCCATAAAAATATTGGAGACCAAAGATGGGGATATGAAATAAAAAGTTCTTCAGATCTTCAATTTGGGATATTAAACGTTAATTGGTCCGATTTTTCAGATGTTCATTTTTTTAGAGATGTCCCAGGTGAATCAGTAAATTTAAATTTTCAAAGGGAAGAATATTTTGAACAATCTATATCTTTTCAAGGAAATCTTAAAAAACTATCTTATGAGATAGGATCGATGGGATTTGAGTCATCAAATCCAATACTTACAAATGGTTATGTTAAAAAGCCTTTTATTAATCTTGAATATGAAAATAATCTCAGGAATCTTAAATTTGAATCATCTCTTAATTTTGCAGAGTTTTCTGCTGGAACTCTTCATGACTATGTTGGGTACCAAGTTCATGAAGGAAAATACTTGTTGCTTATTGAAAACCCGCCTGAAGGCTCAAGACTTTTTATGAATAACTCATTAAAAACAGAAAGTAGATATAAAAACTTTGATATAGAGGCTTCGATTGGAATAAAGTCAATTAGCTATGATCTTAAAAATACCGAAAATACCACTAACGATATAAATGTTCCAAATATTCGTATAAGAATCTCTAAAGATCTCTTCAAAACTTCTGACGACGTAGTTTCATTCTTAACTCCAATATATACATTTGGATACGCTAAAACAGAAGATCAGTCTGATAATCCTATTTTTGATTCAGCTTTGATCCCTCGGGGTGTTAATACTTTTATGAATAAGCAGTTCTCTGGTTATGATCGGATAGCAGATGAGAAGTTTCATGCTATTGGGTTTAAGTACACAAGGTTTGAGGATAGTCTCGAGAAAATTAACTTTACAGTAAAAAAGAAGTTCTACTTCAAAGATAGAGAAGTTTATCTAAATAATCCTTTTGAAAACAAAAATGATACTGGGCCAATTGCATCATCTTTTTCATGGAATCCCTTGAAAGAAATAAAATTTAATTCATATCTGAATTACTCTGATGAACAATCAAAAATAAATAACCTTGGATTAGAAGTGCTTTATACAAATGAAAAAATCAATATTGGGATAGGCCAGAAATTTAGGAGAATAAATTCATCTCTGCAAGATAATCTGGACTTAACCGAATTCTTTTTTGATGTTCCATTAGAAAGCGGTTATTCAATATTTGCATTAGGTCAAAGAGACAATGAAACTGATAAGTTTATTGAAGCAAGGTTGGGTCTAGGCTATGAAAACTGCTGTTTTGCTGCATCTTTAACAGCATCAAAGAGAACGTTAATTCGATTCAATGATATTAATATTTCAAATAATATGTTTTTAAATGAGCTATGGGACAATATAATAGAAACAGAAAATAAAAGTCGTATTAATATCTCTTTTCAGTTAAAGGGATTTAATAGCACAAAAAGAGGTTTTAAGAGATATATACAAAACTCAATTCTTAACTAAATGAAAAAACTATTACTTATACAAATCACAATCCTTATGTCCGCTTTTTCGTTTGCAAAGATTGAGGTGCTTGATCGAGTTGCAATTATTGTTGATGAAGGTGTTGTAATGGAGTCTCAAATTAGAGACCTAGTTCAAACCACAAAATTGAGATCCATAGAACAAGGTATGCAGCTTCCTCCAACTGAGGCCCTGCTTGATGAAGTTCAAGAACAACTTATTATTCAAGAGCTTCAACTTCAAAGAGGAGAAGAGTTTGGAATAAGAATAAGTGATGGCGAACTAAATCAAACATTCATCACAATCGCTGCAAATAATGGTGTAAATATTGAACAATTTATAAGCGATTATGAAGCTTCCGGCCAAAGCTATGAAAAATTAAGAGAAGAAATAAGAAGAGACATGATAATACAAAGAGTGCAAAGAGGAATTGTTAGTGGTTCTATAAATATTACTGCACAGGAAATTGAGGGCTTTTTAGCTACAGAGGAAGCTATTGCTCAATTGACACCTGAATTACTTGTAAGACAAATACAAGTAAACTCTCTAGAAGCAGCTGAGACTATCCTATTAAGGCTCGAAGAGGGAGTAGATTTTGAAACTCTTGTTGAAGAAAACTCAATAAATCAAAATAAATCACAGGGTGGCTTCATGCCTTGGAGGAAAATTAATGAAATGCCTTCAGTTTTCGCTGATGCAATAAGGAATCAGTCACTTGGATTCGTTTCAAAGCCCATAAAGACAGGATCAGGATTCCACCTTCTTAAGCTTGAAGAAAAAAGAGGTCCGCTTGTAAAGTTTGAAGAGCAATGGGAGACAAGACATGTTTTATTGATACCCTCAGCTATAAGAGATGTAGATGCCACAAAGGCAGAAGCAGAAGTTTTACGAGAACGTGTTCTTGCAGGCGAAGACTTCGCATTGATTGCTGAAGAATTTTCTGAAGATCCTGGCTCCGGCTCAAATGGTGGAAATCTTGAATGGCTCCCAAAGGGTGCCACAGTAGGTGAATTTGAGAATGTTATGTTGAACTCTGAAATCAATGAAGTATCAGAGGTTTTTGAGTCTCAATATGGATTTCATTTTCTTGAGGTTACAGGCAAAAGAGTTGAAGATGTAACAGACTATCAAATTGAAGAACGTGCATATTCAGTTCTGTTTTCAAGAAAATATGATGAAGAGCTTGAAAACACTCTCAGGTCAATGAGAGCAGAGGCTTTTGTTGAGTTTAAAGATCTAGATTGAAAACTATTATTTATTCTCCCGGTGACCCAGCAGGCATTGGACCAGACCTATTTTTAAGCCTTTTGAATGAAGATTTCTTTAGATTTATAAAAGCAAATGTGGTCTGTATAGGCGATCAAAAACTTTTTGCTTCCAGAGCAAAAGAATTAGGATACAGCTTCGAAATAAATACATTTTCTGATATCAATGATATAAATGAAAAAGTTGGATATCTTGAAATTATTGAGTGTCCTGACATTTCAAGCGGTAACCTAAATCCAATCAACTCTGAGTATGTAATAAAGAATCTTGATTTTGGAATTGATGCGTGTTCGAAAAGTAAATATACAGGATTGGTAACTGGGCCAATAAGTAAAGAGAATATTGTTGAAGGAGGATATTCCTTCTCTGGTCATACTGAGAGAATAATGGAAAGGACTGGTAGTGATGATGTGCTAATGTTGCTTGCTTCAGAAAGATTAAAGGTCGCTTTGGCAACAACACATATGCCATTAAATAAGGTTTCAGAATCGATTACGACAGAACTTATAATTAATAAAGTAAAGATCTTAAATCAAGAGCTAAAATCAAAGTTCAATATTGAAAAACCTAAGATTTCTCTTCTAGGACTTAATCCGCATGCGGGTGAAGGCGGAAAACTGGGGAAGGAAGAAATTGAAATAATAATTCCTGCCGTAAAAGAGTTGAAAGCTTCTAATATTGATGTCTCTATGCCACTCTCTGCAGACACAGCATTCAATAAAAACCTTCTTGATGAAACAGATGCATATTTTGCTATGTACCATGATCAAGGACTTCCAGTGCTAAAAGCTTTAAGTTTTGGAGATTCAATTAATATAACTTTAGGTGTACCAATTATAAGAACTTCAGTTGATCATGGGGTTGCCTTAGATATTGCAGGAAAAGGTATTGCAAATAACTCCTCTTTGAAGAATGCCTTCTTTGCAGCTGATAACTTAATCTAATGATTGATAGGTCATCTCGAAGGCGTTTTGGGCAAAATTATCTAATAGATAAGTCTGTTATTTTTCAAATAGTGGATAAAATTAATCCCGGAATAGAAGATGACTTCATTGAGATTGGTCCTGGCCAAGGAGCAATTACAAAAAGCATTAAAAATAATTCTAGAAATCTTACTCTTATAGAGATTGATAGCGAGAATGTTGCTTATTTAAAGAGCTCTCTTGGTAATGAAATTAAAATATTTGAAGAGGATATTCTAAAAATTGATCTTAATTTTATAAAGAATAATGATAGAGTTATCGGCAACCTCCCCTACAACATTGCATCTCAAATAATAATTAGATTTTTAGAATTGAATAAGAAAATTTTTGATATGCACTTTATGGTCCAAAAAGAAATGGCCGAAGTGATTACCTCAAGTCCAGGTAATAAAAGCTGGAATAAATTTGCTGTAAAAGTAGCTTTTTTTTATGAAACTGAAATATTGATGGACATATCCCCTGATGCATTTGATATAAAGCCTAAAGTTGATTCTTGTCTGGTAAGGTTCAAGCCAAAAAATAGTCAGGCTTTTGAAATAAAGAAACTATTTCAAGTTATTGATTTGTCTTTCCAGTCTAAAAGAAAAACTATATTCAATAATTTAAAAAAACATAATATAAATTGGGAAAAGTTGAAGTTTGATAAAAATTTACGAGCTGAGCAGCTTAGCCTTGAAGACTTTTTAGAGATTTATAAAAATGCCTAGCTATGTCATTGGTGATGTCCAAGGATGTTTCGATGAGTTAATGCTCCTACTGGATAAAATAAATTTTGATTCAAATAATGATGAATTAATTTTTGCAGGCGATCTTATAAATAGAGGTCCTAAATCTCTGGAGGTTCTTGAATTCTGCCTTGATAATAAGAAGTCAATTGAGGTTGTGCTTGGAAATCATGATATTTATCTTCTTTACCTTATTCATCAAAATAAAAAAAACTATCAGCTCGCTCCTATTCTTGAATCTAAAAATAGAAAGAAGTTTTTTAGGTGGCTAATTGAAAAACCCTTAATGCTTGAAAGAAAAAATAATAAAAATGAAAAATTTATTATTTCACATGCTGGGATTCCTCATATTTGGGATTTAGAGGATGCTCGAAAACTCAATGAGGAGTACTTAAAAGCTATAAAAAAGAATCCCGGTGGTGTCTTTAGGAATATGTGGGGAGATCATCCTGATCTATGGTCTGAAAGTTTGAGAGGTTTTAGCAGAATAAGAGTAATAATAAATTACTTTACAAGAATGCGGCTAATCACTCAAAAAGGTGAGCTTGACCTCAAAACTAAGGTCTCTTCTAAAAATAGTAAATATAAACCTTGGTTTAAATTTATAAAAAATGAAAAGGATAACTATCAGCTATTTGGTCATTGGGCGGCTCTGAAAGGTAAAACAAATAAAAGAAATGTTGTCGGTCTTGATGCGGGGTGTGTCTGGGGCGGACATTTGAAAGCGATAAGGATTAATGACCGAAAAATCTTTAAAATAAAGTCATTATGAAAATATTTCAGGTTGGTGGATCCGTTAGGGACGAGATTCTAGGCGTAGAAGCAAATGATAAGGATTGGATTGTAGTTGGTTCATCACCAGAGAAAATGATTGCCAAGGGTTTCAAACCTATCGGTAAAGATTTTCCTGTCTTCCTGCATCCTAATTCTAATGAAGAATATGCTCTTGCAAGAACTGAAAGAAAGTCGGGAAAGGGTTATAAAGGTTTTACATTTTACTATGATGAGACAGTGACTCTTGAAGAAGACCTTAAGAGACGCGACTTCACTATTAATTCTATAGCAAAGGATGAAAATGGAAGTCTACTAGACCCACATGGTGGTCTTGAAGATTTAAAAAATAGAATTTTCAGACAAACCTCGGAATCTTTTTCTGAGGATCCCCTGCGATCAATAAGATATGCAAAGTTTAAAACATATCCTCATTTGGCTGATTTTGCTCTGGACAAGATCACTGAGGAAAGTATTAAAAATATCGGTAAATCGAATGAATTAAATCATTTATCTGCTGACAGAATTTGGATGGAACTAAGAACTGCATTATCTTCACCAAAATCTGCGAACTTTTTTTCATCTCTTGTTTCATTAGGCTTAACTGATCCATGGTTTTCTAAAATAAGCTCATTTGATATAGATGAGAGTAATTCACCCCAATTAAAATGGATCGAACTAGAACTTCAAAATAATTTTTCGCTGCACAAATCTCTAGAGCTTCCCAAAGAATTTATAGATCTTACAAATTTATCTTTTCAGCTTGCTGCTGTTGATATTGAAGAAAATCAGGAAAATCTTATCGATAAGTTAGAAAAAATAAATTTTCATAGAAATCAAAAAGAAGTTGAAGAAATAACAAAACTCAAATTTTTTGAGAACAAAAGAGATTATTTAATAAAATTGAAAGATAATATCCTATCTAAAGATTTTTCTATTTTAGGTGAAGCTCCTAAAAAAGATATGATAAAAATGAAAAAAGATCTCTATATAGAATCAATAAAGGAATCTAAATGAAAAAAACAATCTTAGTAACGGGTGCAGCAGTTAGAATTGGTAGAGAAATTGCGTTAACTTTTGCTAAAGATGGCTGGAACATAATAATTCATTGCAATAGTTCAACTGAAAAAGCAGAAGCTTTAGCAAAAGAAATTGAGGAAAACTTTGATTCATCTGCAAAGGTTGTTCAAGCTAATCTTGATAAAGACGATCATGTTGAAAGAATGATTGATGATGTAAAAAGTTGTTTTGGATCATTGGATGCAATCGTAAATAATGCTTCCTCTTTCTATCCAACTCCTATTGGAGATTTAACTCTCAAAGACTGGGATCAACTCATTGGTAGTAATCTAAAAGGTCCCCTCTTCCTAATTAATGGATTAATTGATCTATTGAAAGAATCAAAAGGTGTAATTATAAATATGACTGATATGAATGTTGGCAGAGGTTTAGCAAAGTTTTCAATCTATACAGCTGCAAAAGGAGGTCTTTTGGCGGCGACTAAGGTCTTAGCAAGAGAGCTCGCACCTGATATAAGAGTTAATGCTGTTGCTCCGGGAGCAATCTTAGAACCACCTGGATCTTCTTGGAGTGAAGAAGTAAGAAATAAAATCCTTTCTGCCATTCCTCTTGGGAGATTGGGAACTGAAAAAGATATCGCCGGAACGGTAAAGTTTTTAGTGGATTCTGAATATATAACCGGTCAAGCTATTAATGTAGACGGCGGCAGATCGTTGTCATGACAGAAGAGTTTCAGCTTAATGATGATATTTATACTGGAACAAAGGAAGTTTCTGAAAACCTAAAATTTGAGTCTAAACTTCTGCAAGAGTGGATTAATGACAACGTTAAAGACTCTGGCAATATAGAAAAAATTGAGCAATTTAAGGGTGGTCAGTCAAATCCAACATATAAGATTTCGACTGAAAATAATGCTTATGTTTTAAGAAGAAAGCCACCTGGTAAGCTTTTACCAAAAGCCCATGCAGTTGATAGAGAGTATAAAGTTATAACTGCATTATATGAAACTGATGTACCTGTTCCTAAAACTTATGGCCTTTGTGAAGATGATTCAGTTGTAGGAACTCCATTTTTTTTAATGGAGTGCGTTGATGGAACGGTTTATTGGGATCATATGCTACCAAAATGCTCTCCCGAGGAAAGAGAACTAATTTATAAAAATAAAAATAAGGTTATAGCCAGCCTTCACAGTGTTGATTACAAAGAAGTTGGTCTTGAGGATTATGGAAAGTCAGGTAACTATGTTGCTCGACAAGTTAATACTTGGACAAAACAATATCTTGCCTCTGAAACTGAAAATATAGATGAGATGAATAAACTCATAGAGTGGTTACCTAAAAATATTCCGGAAGATGATGAAACATCAGTCGTTCATGGTGACTTTAGATTGGATAATATGATTTATTCTAATTTTGATGTAGTTGGTGTTCTTGATTGGGAACTCTCAACATTGGGACACCCTATTGCAGACTTTTGCTATCACTGTCTTACATGGAGAACCCTCCCGAATTTCCATGATCATGCAAAGTTGAAAGATTTAGGTATACCAAATGAGATGCAGTACAGAGACATGTATTCAGAACAAACCGGTAAAGATTTATCTCAAGATTGGGAATTTTATATGGTTTATAGTCTATTTAAAGTTGCTGCCATTTGTCAGGGTATTCTTGGAAGAGTGAGAGATGGGACTGCAGCAAGCAAACATGCTGAAGAGAGAGGTATGAATGTTTTCCCTCTTTCAAAGGGTGCTTGGTCTATTGTCGAATCAAATTTTTAATTAATCATCTGAATTCAATCTATTAACGTTCATCTTGTGAAGGTCATTAATAGTATCACTGGCTATTGTGGTAAGAATAAATGGAAAGATTGCATGCAATATTGCACCTATACCACCAATTAAAAGCCTGAATCCATAATAAAGGGCATCTTTTAAATGTTGAAAATACGATTTATTAATTGAACGAAGATGCTCAGTCAGAAAACTCCCCTTTTTCATAATATAAGTATAACAAGAAGTCTAGTTAACAAGTATTCAGATTAATTCTTTTAGTGGCTCTGATACAAATAGATATTTTTTTATTTCATCACTCTCAAAAACTATTTCGTCTTTATCTATTTGCAGGACAATATCTATATCGAGCGTTCTTGCTGAAAACTTTGGGACATCCCTTTTTCTTCCAGAGGCATTTTCGATAGTCTTGAGTTCTTTATTAAGTGAGTCAAAATCAAGTTTTGAATCGCCAGCCAGAACAAGATTTAAAAAGTCATCCCCTTCAAAACCCTCTGCTTTAGTTGTATGAGTTGACGAAATAATTACATTCGAAAAAATCTTGCTAAGCTCTTTTATAGCAAAAGCTATATTCTTTTCTGCATTGATATTGCTTCCAAGCGAAAGGTAGTATTTCATCTATGAATAATAAGGCCGACATCTTTGGCGCCACGAAGTGCGCCTGGCTTAGAAACTCTAAGTTTAATTGATTTAACACCAAAGTCTCTTTTGACAAGTTCTGCAATATTTTCAGCGAGCGTTTCCTGGAGTTGGAATGATGAATCTTCAACAAATTTAATAACAGCTTTAGTAATTGCTTTGTAGTCTGTCGTATCTTCAATGGCATCTGTCTCTGCAGCTTTTTTGCAATCGAATGGAAACTCCATATCAATAGAAACTTCTTGTTTGACTTTTCGCTCCCAATCAAAAATACCAATTATGGTTTTTATCCTTAGATCTTTTATGTAAATAATATCTTCCATTTAAATCTCGCTTACCGGCCATCTGGCTCGAACATTAGAATTATAAATGTTTTTGCTTTCTGTTTTGAGTGAACCAAGATATGCAATCATTGCTGCGTTATCAGTGCAATGCTTAATTGAAGGATAAAAAACTTTAAATCCTTCCTTCTCTTCTAGAATATCTAAAGCTGCTCTAATTTTTTTGTTTGCAGCTACACCACCAGCCATTATGAGGGATTTATTACCTGTTTGTTTCATTGCCTTCTTTATTTTTGTTGAAAGAACATCAATAACTGCTTCTTGGAAAGAGGCTGATATATTTGATCTCTCTCCATTTATATCTAAGTCTTTAGTTGCATATAAAACTGCTGTCTTTAGCCCGCTAAAACTTAAATTTAGATCATCTGAATGTTTCATAGGCCGCGGAAAATCATACTTCATTGGATCGCCATTTTTTGCTGCCTCTTCTATATGGGGGCCTCCAGGATATGGCAACTGAAGTAGCTTTCCAACTTTATCAAATGCTTCTCCGACTGCATCATCTAAGGACTGACCAATAATCTTGTAATCCTCAAAATCTTTTACATCCACTATCAAGGAGTGACCTCCAGAGACAAGCAAAGAAGTAAATGGATACTGAATCTCAGGAAAGTCTAAAAAAGGTGACAAAAAGTGTGCCTCCAGATGATTCACAGGAATTAAAGGTTTATTTAAAGCAAATGCTAGGCCTTGCGCAAATGATTCTCCAACTATTAGAGCACCTAATAATCCTGGTCCAGCAGTATATGCAATTCTATCTATGTCTTGAAAATCAGCTTCACCTATCCCATCATTAAAAACATCAATAATTTTTTCACAATGATCTCTTGAAGCTAGCTCAGGCACCACGCCACCATACTTTTTGTGCAAATCGATCTGGCTATAAACAGTCTCAGCAATAATTCCAGATGTTGAATCATACAGCGCTACTGCTGTCTCATCGCATGATGTTTCTATTCCTAATGTTTTCATAAAAAATTGTTTTGCAAATATCTACAGAAAAGCATAAACTACGTTTCAAATTATGCCTTCAATAATAATAAAAGACACGGAACATTTCGATATTGGCCTTCGAAAATTCAAGCGTGCCTGCGAAAAAGCAGCAATTATTCCTGATATCAGAAAGAAAGAGTTTTACGAAAAACCTACTGAGATGAAAAAAAGGAAGATGGCGGCTGCTAAGAAAAGAGCAAGAAAGACCAATAGAATTAATAACTTTGCTAGGCAAAGATCCTACAGATAAAGCTTGTCGACCCTAAACCAAATAAATACAGATCTTAAAGCTGCGATGCTTTCTAAAGACAATACAACGAGGGATACGCTTCGCATGTTGATATCTGAAATTAAGAGATATGAAATTGATAATAGAGTTGAGGCTGACGACTCAGTGGTTCTTGCAACTCTAAAGAAAATGATCAAGCAAAGAAAAGATTCGATTGAGCAATTCGACAAAGGTGGTCGAGCTGATTTATCGGAGATTGAAAAAAATGAGCTTCTTGTTCTTGATAAATATATGCCTGAGATGATGTCAGAAGATGCTATCAATGAACTTGTTACTAAAACTATTTCGGAACTTGATGCTGCAGGCCCACAGGATATGGGTAAAGTAATGGGCCATTTAAAGGGGTCTATTGGCGATTCAGCAGATATGGGCCTTGTAAGTAAGATTGTTAAAGAAAAATTAATTTAATTCTTTTTTAATTCATAAAGATATAATTACTGAATGTCTAGAGATAATAGAAAATCAACTGAAGCTAGAAAAATTTCCATTGAGACAAATGTAAATCTTCATGCTGAAGGTTCGGTGCTGGTCAAGTTCGGCAATACTCATGTTATTTGTACTGCAAGTATTGATAACAGTGTCCCAAGATGGATGAAGGGATCAAATAAGGGCTGGGTCACAGCTGAATATGGAATGCTTCCAAGATCAACTAATGAAAGAATGGGCAGAGAAGCAGCAAGAGGAAAACAATCAGGGAGAACTCAGGAAATCCAAAGACTTATTGGAAGATCCCTAAGACAATCTGTAAATCTCAAGTATTTAAAAGATAAAACTATTCAAGTTGATTGCGATGTTATTCAAGCAGATGGAGGTACAAGGACTGCTTCAATTACTGGTGGTTGTGTTGCACTTTTCCTTGCAATAAAGAATCATCATGATGATCAAAGAGCGATTGAGCAATATGTGGCTGCAATCTCTCTAGGCGTTAAAGACGACGAAATCCTAGTTGATCTTGATTACCAAGAAGATAGCACTGCTGATACAGATATTAATATTGTAATGACTCATAATCTTGATTTAATTGAGATTCAGGGTACAGCTGAAGAGCGCCCTTTTTCGCAAGAACAGCTCACTGAAATTGTGAATAAAGCTAGTTCATCTATAAAAGACATAATTAATATCCAAAAACAGGCTGTAGAAGGATAGTGAAAGATTATCAAGATAAATTTATTAGGATTGCTTTAAAATCTGAGGCATTAGTTTTTGGTGATTTCACTCTCAAGTCAGGCCGAAATAGTCCTTATTTCTTCAATGCAGCAAAAATGTTAAATACTAAGTTCCTAGCTGACCTTTCTGAATGCTACACAAAAACGCTTCAAGAATTAGATGTTTCTTTTGACAGTATTTATGGTCCTGCATATAAAGGTATTTTTTTAGCGTCAATTATTGGAACAAGTTTAGGAGAATCTGATCTAGATATTCCTATATCTTTCAACAGGAAAGAAGAGAAAGATCATGGTGAGGGTGGTGATATTGTAGGCCAGCTTCCATCAGGTAATGTGCTTATAGTAGATGATGTTATTTCTGCAGGAACAGCAGCTAGAGAATCAATTGAGAAAATAAAGTCGATAGGAGCAAATCCAAAAGTTATGCTGGTGGGTCTAGACCGACAAGAAAAAGGATCATCAGAAATCTCTGCAAAAGCTGAGCTAGAGAATGATTTTGGGCTTACTGTTTCTTCAATAGTAAACCTAGATCTTTTAATAAGCTTTGTAAGCGATGCCCCGAACTTCAAAGAATTCAAAAGTGATCTTGAAGAATATAGAAGTAATTGGGGTGCATAATGTTTTCAGGTATTGTTCAAGAGGCTGGGAAAGTAATTGGGTTTGTAAAGGAAAAGGATATCTTCAATCTTTCTATTGAATGTTCATCTAAATTTATTTCTGATCTTAAAAAAGGTGCAAGTATTTCTGTAGACGGTGTATGTTTGACTGTCAAAGACGAAAATCCAGAGATATTGAGATTTGATCTTGTTGAAGAAACTATAAAGAGAACAAACTTTCAAAACATAAAGAGTGGCGATAATGTAAATCTTGAAAGATCATTGAAGATGGGAGATGAAATTGGCGGTCACCCTGTATCAGGACATATACATGGGATTTCAAAGGTTATTTCCATAGATAAGAGAGATCAAAGCTGGGATGTAAAATTCTCAGTTGAACCTTTCATGCATGACTATATGCTTCACAAAGGGTATGTCGCTATTAATGGTTGTAGTCTTACTGTAGGGGAAGTTTCTAATGAATCTTTTATGATTCATTTAATTCCGGAAACTCTTTCAATAACAAATCTTTTTCAGCTCGAACAAGATAGTGTTGTTAATATTGAACTTGATCAAAATACAATAATAATTGCCGACACGGTAAAAAAATATCTAGATGGTAAAAGTTAAAGAATTAGAAGCAACGAAGTTTGAAATCCTTTTAAAACCTAATAGTTCTCTTACGGGGGCAACAAGGATTCTCTTTCTTGGAAGTATTTTCTTTATTTGCAGTGTAATTGGTATCGGCTTCTTTATTGCTGGAGGGGTAATGATTTTACCTTTTGCAGGATTAGAAATTATTTTGGTGTATTTAGCTTTTAGGCTTAGCTTCAATTGGAGTAACCAAAAACAAATAATTATCTTATGCAAAGATCATGTGGAAGTCAGAGTCGATGGTTTGAAAGAATTTTTTACGTGGAAAGAGTTTAGATCTTTTGCAACCTTTAACGTGATAAAGAATGATACGAAAGATGATGATTTAAGCTTTCGATCAAAAGGTAAAGAAATAATAATTGGAAGTTTTTTAAATGAAGAAGATAAAGCTATTTTAAAAGATGAAATCTCTAGAATTATTCAAAAACTCAATGCTGTCGGGTTTGCAAACTAACTATTGAGATAAATACTTTATCAAGATAGCCATTCTCATGGCGACACCATTTGCTACTTGATCTAATATTACAGAATTCGCAGAATTATAAACATCCTCTGAAATCTCAATACCTTGATTCACCGGGCCAGGATGCATGACTATACAATCATCATTAGCAATCTCTAATTTTTCATTATTAATTTGATAATTATTAAGATAGCTTTCCTTATCAAGACCTTTCTTATCTTCAAACCTTTCATGCTGGATCCTGAGAGCCATTACAACATCCTGATTTTTTAAGGCTTTATTAAGGTCTGCCTCGTAATTAAGATTAGAAGAATCTATAACATCCTTACAAAGTTCCTTCGGTCCACATAAAGTTATTTTAGAATTAAAGTTAGTCATCCCATCAATGAAAGACTGGAATACTCTTGAATGATCTAAGTCTCCAACGATCAAAATATTTGAATTATCTAAATCCTTCCTATGCCTTAAAGTCATAATATCTAAAAGTCCTTGAGATGGATGCGAAATAGCACCCTCTCCTCCACTGACAAAAACCATAGAGTCTGTTTGATCTATCAATTCATGAATAACTGAATCTTTGTGTCTTAAAATACAAAGATTGATGTTCATCATTGCTAAATTATCTATAGTATCTTTGAGGGACTCGCCTTTTTCTAAAGATGAAGAGCTCACATCAAAATCTATTATTTGGCACCCTAAATTAGATGCAGCTATCTCAAATGAGATTTTAGTTCGTGTGCTTGGCTCACAAAAAATATTAACAACCTTCTTGTCTGGAAAAAGTGGATCTCTTCTAATAAAGCCTTCTGAATCAATAAAATTATCTGCTAAGTCTAGAAATTCAAGGATTTCATCTTTTGATAGTTCTTTAAGTGATGTTAAGTGTCTCATTTCTTAAGGCTAACTATTGCATCCATTTCAATCATTACATCCTTTGGCAATCCAGCAACCTCTACTGTCGCTCTTGCAGGAAATGGTTTAGAAAATTTTTCTTCCATAATTTTGTTCAAGGAAGCAAAGTTTCCAAGATCTAAAAGATAAATATTTAACTTAACAATATCATCGAGATTTGCACCTGCCTCTTTGCATATGTTTTCTAAATTAGATATTACTCTATAAGCAGACTCCTCAAATGATGAATCCTCAACTTCCATAGTTTCTGGATTTAAAGGAATCTGACCAGATATAAATAATAAGTCACCTGATTTAATTGCTTGAGAATAAGCTCCAATTGCTTCTGGTGCTTTATTAGTTTGAATAGGCTCTTTTGACATAATCGACTCCAAAGAATTTAAGCATTGTAAAGGAAATATAAAACATATAAAAAAATAAATTTTTAACTTATTTTTTCTTAGCTTCATTTATATCCCGAATACAGCTTGAAACAATTTTCATTGATCTAACTTTTCGCATTATTTTTTTAAGCTCTTCTAAGTCATATATTTCAATATCAAAACTAAATTCTGTGAGTTTGCTTCCTGCTGACTTGGAGACAACTGAGATTATGTTGATATCAGATTTTGTAAAAGTTGATGCAATGTCTGCTAGAACTCCCGGTCCACTCTCACTGAGCACCTTGATATGACAAGGCCTCAGTTGCTTCTTGTTGTTTTTTGACCAAAAGGAAGGTATGTATCTTTCTTCATCTTGTTTATAAGGAGTAACTTCATTGCATCTTGAATGATGAATAACAATTCCTCTTTCTGTATCAGAGTGGGCGACTATCGAGTCGCCTTCTATTGGCATACAGCATTTGCCATAAGTCACACTCAAGCCATCGATCTTATTGTTTTTTAATTCAAAAGATTTAACTATTTTCTTATTATCTTTTCTGATTTGAAGACCGTCATAAAATCTTTCTGCAACGATAGTACTTGTTTTCTTTCCAAGTCCAATATCTGTTAGCAACTGATTCAATGACCTAACACCCGCTCGCTTTAATATGCTCTTAAGAATGCTACCCTTGTATTCTTTTAATTCTTTACCCGATCTTTTTAACTCACTTTCTAACAGTAATTTTCCTGCTTTTCGTGCTGAAGATGTTTTTTGGTGCCTCAATTGTGCTCTTATTGCAGTCCTAGCTTTACTCATTACAACAAAATTAAGCCAGCCTGGATCAACAATCGCTTTTTTATCTGTTTCTATTTCTACAGTCTGTCCACTTTCTAGCTGAACATTTAAAGGCGCATACTTTCTATTTATCTTACAGCCAACAAGACTATTGCCAATGTCAGTATGGACTTCATATGCAAAATCAACAGGAGTTGATCCAGTCTTAAGATTGAAAATCTGTCCTTTAGGAGAAAAAACATAAACCTCATCAGAAAAAAGATCTGTTTTAATTGACTCTACAAAATCCTCAGTGCTAGGAGATTTTTCATGAAGATCTTGCAAACTTTCCATCCAATTTCTAATGTGAAAAGAGCTGTCATTTATGTCTTCATTCTTATAATTTGCATGCGCACAAATTCCATTTTCTGCAATAAGCTCCATATTTTTAGTTTGTATTTGTATTTCAATGGGTATCGAGTCAAGTGCTAATAATGTTGTGTGTAGTGCTTGATATCCATTTGATTTAGGGATAGCTATGTAATCTTTAAATCTTTGTTCGATCGGTTTGTAATAATTATGAATTAAGCCAAGAGACCTGTAACAATCTTCAACAGAATTTACAATAATCCTAAATCCATAAACATCTAAAACTTCTGAGAATGGCTTGTGTTTAGTTTTGATTTTTCTATAAATACTAAATAGATTCTTTTCTCTACCCTTCACTGTTGACATAATTTGATTAGCTTTAAGATGGCTCTTAATCTCTTTTCTAATCTTGTAAACAATCTTTTTTCTTCCGCCACTAGATTTTTTTATTGCCGATTTGAGCATTTCTGCTCTGAGTGGATGAAGGCAATCAAATGCTAAATCTTCTAGCTCAGCACGAACTTTCTGCATCCCAATTCGAAGTGCAATTGGTCCATATATTTCGAGCGTTTCCTTTGCAACTCTTATTTGTTTATTTCTCGGAAGAAAGTCAATTGTTCGCATGTTATGCAATCTGTCAGCAAGCTTTACTACGATAACTCGCACATCTTTCGCCATGGCTAGAGCCATTTTCTGGAAGCTGTTAATATCTCTCTCAGCTCTAGACTGGAAATCTAGTTTTCCAATTTTGCTAACGCCATCAACTATTTCAGATACATCTTTACCAAAGGTTTTATCAATATTTGTTTTTTCAATATTGCAATCTTCGAGAACATCATGCATTAGACCTGCACAAATTGAATCTACATCCATATTCATCTCGACCAATATTCGTGCGACTTCTAAGGGATGACTAATATATGGTTTACCATCCATTCTTTCTTGACCATCATGTGCTTTAGAGGCAAAAGTATAGGCTTGCCTCATAAGATTTACTTGTTTGCGAGAAAAGTCTTTTTTTAATTGGTTATATAGATCAGCAGGGAAACGGAGAAGCTCCTCAGATTTAAAATTTGTTTCTAAATTATGGCCTTGGAGAACTCTTTCACTCAAAATAGCTCTCCAAAAAGTTTATCCAATTATATCTGACTCTTTAGGTTTTGATGTGGAGAACTGATCTAGCAGTACATCTTCTTCAAGTGTCTTCTCTAGAGTTTCGGCATCTATTAAGCCCTCTTCAATTTCTCTAAGAGCTATCAATGTATTTTTATCCTTATTTGCTTCAACCATTGGCTCTCTACTAGTAGTTGAAAGCTGTCTAGCTCTTCCGGATGCTAAAAGTATTAAATCAAATCTACTTGGTACATGTTCCAAGCACTTTTCTACTGTTATTCTTGCCATATATTTTCTCCTAAGTGTGTATTCTAATTGCAAATAGCCTTTTAAGACAACAAATCTTGCAATATCTTTAGTTTTTTATCATAGGTATGGTCTTTAAAACCTTTGTTTATGACCATTTCTAGTAATTCTTCAATAGCGTGTTCAAAAATATCATTTATTACTAAATAATCATATTCTTCTGCCTCACCCAACTCTTTTAATGCATTCTTCATTCTTTTTTCAATAACGTCCTTCGAGTCAAGACCTCTTTTTTGGATCCTTGTTCTTAGCTCTCCTATTGAGGGAGGTAATATAAAAACTGATCTAAATTCTACATTTTTAGATCTTAATTTTTGAAACCCTTGAACATCTATCTCGAGAAAGACATTTATTCCTTGATTAATATTCTTATCAATAAAGTCTTTTGATGTTCCATATCTATTATCGTGAACCTCAGCAGTCTCTATAAAGTTTCCAGCTTCATAAAGCTCAGCAAATCTTTCATTTGATACAAAGAAATAATCATTGCCATCTATATCGCCTTCTCTAGGCAACCTTGTTGTATGAGAAACAGAAAACTTTGATTCTTTGTTTTCATTATTTAGTTTTTTTATAACATTCTTAATAATAGATGTTTTTCCAGCTCCTGAAGGAGCTGAAATAACTATGAGTTGGCCTTTATCATTCGACATTACTTACCTGCTCTCTCATTTCTTCAATATATATCTTGATATCCAAAGCATACTTTTTCTCTTTACTGAATGTAACCTTAGCAAGAATTGTATTCACTTCTCGTAACATTTCCAAAAGTATAAAATCTATTTTCTTTCCCTTTGCTCTTTTTGATACTAGCTCCTCCGACAAAGAGGATTTATGAAAATCTAATCTATCTATCTCTTCTGATATATCAGATTTGATTATTTGATTGACCGCTTCATCAGAAGCAGAGTCATCCGATACTTCAAGACTGACAGAATTTAGTTTATTTAAAATATTTTTTTTTCTTTTAAGTTTATTCTTGTCTACCTCATTAGCGAGAGATGTTAGATTCTTATGAATCTTTTTTACTCTGTCGATGAATGTTTTTTTAATTTTTTCACCCTCAATCTCCTTATTTTCAATAAAAGCTTTGAATGTCTCTTTAAAAAATTTCTTAACAATATTTTCTGGAAAAGCTGACTTCTTTGGATCTATAAAGATATTTGGGATATCTTTTATATCTGAGAAACTCAAATTCTTTATATCTAAATCAGATTTATTTAATTCTTCTTTAATTTCTTTAATTAGTTTCTTGTTAAGTACAAAAGAAGGTTGTGCAATTGTTTCAGCATTGAGGTTAATTTCTATATTGCCTCTATGAACTTTTTTAGAAATTAACTCTCTTATTGCCAGCTCTGCTTTTGGCAGAATAAAATTTGATTTGAAATTTATATCCAAAGATTTGCCGTTAACTGACTTTATGTCACATGATACTGAACATCCTTTATGGATATGGCTAATAGAAACATATGCAGTCATACTTTTAAGCATACGTATATTGTATTTGTTTAGTTAGCTTAATTAAATAAGGTAACTATCAGGCCATCAACTGGTAGAAGGCCAGCAATAACTAAACTTACAATTGCCATCACATTAATTAGGATATTCATCGCAGGTCCAGAAGTATCTTTAAACGGATCTCCAACTGTATCACCTACAACTGCAGCAGCATGAGTATCTGAACCTTTTCCACCTAGATTACCTTTCTCAATATATTTCTTAGCATTATCCCAAGCGCCACCAGCATTAGCCATCATTAAAGCAAGAAGAACACAGCCAAGTAATCCACCAGCTAACATTCCACCAAGAGCCTTTGCTCCGAGAAGGAAACCGACTAGTGGAGGCATTGAAACTGCAATTACGCCAGGTAACAGCATTTTCTGAAGTGCTGCTCTTGTGGCAATCTCAACACATTTATCAGTATCTGGCTCTCCTGTACCCTCTAAAATTCCTGGTATCTCTCTAAACTGTCTTCTTATCTCATTGATCATCTCAAATGCTGCATCGCCAACAGCAGTCATTGTTATTGAAGAGACTAAAAATGGAATCGACCCACCAATAAACATTCCTACTAGAACAATTGGATCAGATAGGACTAATTGAAAACCATCATTATTTACACCAACTACTTGAACAAAAGCAGCAATTATAGCCAATGCAGCCAAGGCAGCTGCACCAATCGCAAATCCTTTACCAATAGCTGCAGTTGTATTTCCAAGCTCGTCTAAAGAATCAGTAATTTCTCTAACATCTTCTCCCATTCCTGCCATCTCAGCGATTCCACCTGCGTTATCAGCAACTGGGCCATATGCGTCAATTGCCATTGTTATGCCAACCGTAGCAAGCATCCCAACTGCTGCTATACCTACGCCATATAAATCAAATAATGTTGTGGAAATAAAAATAATTGTTGCCAAAATTAAGATAGGAATTACAACTGACTGCATCCCCACAGAAAGACCAGATATCATCACAGTTGCAGATCCTGTTTCACCAGATTTTGCAATCTTCTTAACAGGCGTGCTGCCAGTATAGTATTCAGTTATGAGTCCAATTAATACACCGCCCACAGCTCCTGTGAGAACACAAAACCAAACATTTAGTGAAATATCTAAATATGTAATTAACCCAAACGCTAGAGCTATAAAAATAACTGGGGAACCTATTGTTCCTGTCCTTAATGCTGCACCAGGAGCTTTTGCAGATTGAGCTCTAACAATTAAGATGCCTAAAATTGATGATATTAAGCCAATAGAAGCTAGTGCTAGAGGTAAACTCATTAAAGGACCATTATTTGCTTCTGTCATAGTGTAAGCAATTGCTATGGTCGCGATCATTGAACCACAATATGATTCAAAAATATCTGATCCCATTCCTGCAACATCACCAACGTTATCACCAACATTATCAGCAATTACGCCTGGATTTCGTGGATCATCTTCTGGTATTCCTGCTTCAACTTTTCCAACAAGGTCAGCTCCGACGTCAGCACTTTTGGTAAAGATGCCCCCACCAACCCTTGAGAACAGTGCTACTACTGAAGCTCCCATTCCAAACCCTTCAAGGTAATGACCCTCTCCTAGGAAATAAAATAATCCTCCTAACCCAAGAAGGCCAAGAGAAGCTACACAAAGACCCATTATCGATCCACCATAAAACGAAATAGATAAAGCTGCTGCTGCTCCACTGTCTTGAGCTGCTGTAGCTGTTCTTGTATTAGCTTTGGTAGCAGCAAACATTCCAATGAATCCAGCTAGAGCTGAACTTGAAGCACCTACTAGGACTGCAGTAGCTGTTTCCCAACCTAGAGCAAAAAATACCAAAAAAGCCAAAATAAGCACAAAAACAACCAGATACATATACTCTGTTTTCATAAAACTCATTGCACCTGAATGAATCATGTCACCGATTTTCTTTACTTCAGGATTTCCTTCTGGATAGCTAAGAACAACTCTAAATATTCCCAAGGCAATAAGTAATCCTACTAGACCCAAAAGTGGTGGTATGTATGCTGGCATAATTTACTCCGAAAAATTTAAACGAATTTTATCAAATTTACGTTTTATTAAACACCATTTCATCAAAAGAATTCTCTGACTTAGCAACTACGCAAGCAACCGTTGCATCACCTGTGACGTTCACAGATGTTCTAATCATATCTAGAATCCTATCTACAGCTAATATTATTCCAATTGCCTCCAGAGGAAGGCCAAACTGTTGAAGGATTATTACAAGAGTAATAGTTCCTGCAGAAGGAACTGCTGCTGTTCCTATTGATGTGACAACTGCCAATAAGACTATTTGAACATACTGTATTAAAGTTAAATCAATTCCCGAAATCTGAGCGATAAAAACAGTTGCCATGCCTTGCATAATTGCAGTCCCATCCATATTAATTGTTGCACCAACAGGGACAACGAATGAAGCTATATCTTTTTTAACACCCATATCTTGGTTCACCGTCTTTAATGTCACTGGAATTGTTGCTGCACTTGAAGAGGTAGAAAATGCGAATATTGCAGCATCTTTCATTTTATAAAAGAAATGTAATGGATTTATGGAAGCAAAAAATCTTAGAATCAGCGAATAAGTTACAAAGGCATGAAAAAGAAGAACTGATATTAATAAGATTACATACATGAATACATCTTGGAAAATATTAAAACCATCTGTGATAACAAACTTTCCGATCAAACAGAAGACGCCAACTGGAGCAAATTTCATAATCATTAAAACCAATTGAAGAAAAACTGTATTAAGTTTTTCAAATGACTCTGACAAGTTTCCCGTTAAGTGATTTGTTTTATTTAAAGCTAAGCCAAAGAGAATGCTGAAAAATACAATTGCTAACATCTGATTTTTAGCCATTGCATCTATTATGTTTGCGGGAACTATATTAACAATCGTTTGATATATTCCCTGTCCTTCTGGTAAATCTTTAAGCGCAACAGCCTCCGCCATTAAATAACCAGAACCAGGCTGAAAAATTGATCCAACTATTAGAGAAATTGATACTGCTATTGCTGTAGTAAGTAGATATAAAGCAATGGTTTTAGAAGCAATATTTCCAAAGCTTTTTAAGCTTGATAGAGAAGCAATACCTGATACTAGAGAGAAAAATACTAATGGGACTACCATTAGTTTTAAAAGATTTATAAAAATTTCACCGCCAAGTTTAAAAACATATTCAAAAATAAAATCTTTAAACCCATCTGAAAAAGAACTCGAATAATATAAGATAGCGCCTATTAAAGCACCTAAACACATAGCAATTAATACATTTCTAGTAAGGTTCTTGGGAGCATCAAGCATTATGATATCTCAACCATGTCAAAATCTTCTTTTCCAACACCACAATCAGGACATATCCAGTCTTCAGGGACATCTTCCCATTTAGTTCCGGGTTCAATATCATCTTCAGGCCAGCCTTCAGCTTCATCATAAATTAACCCACAAACGATGCATTCCCATTTCTTATAGTCCATATTTCATTTATTAGTGTCTAAAAATTATAAAAAAGATCAGCGTATAATACCAAAATTGAGATACTTAAATATATGCAATTCAATAAATTAACTTCATGGATGTCCGAGACTAAATCCCTTGAAGTCCAGAATAAAGAAATTCTTTCCTGGTTAAATGAGTCTGGATCAATAACATCTAGAATCAAATCATTTTCGGATTTCAAATTAAAGCTTCTAAGAGATAGTCCTGGAGAGGTAGATGCCGCCGTTGATGATCTTATTATTTCAAACTATAAGGAAAACAATATTAGAGAAGTGCTTCTATATTCTGATGAAGAGCCATTAATTTATGCAAAAAGTATCATACCGCTTGAAACAATTAGACTTGGTCTAGGTGTTCTTGGGAACCTCAAAGAAAATCCATTAGGAGATATCCTTTTTTCAAATCCTGAAATTAAAAAAGAATATATGCTATTTTCTAAGTTTGAACTAAATAAAAAAATTTTCTATGGAAGAAAAGGCATATATACAGTTAAAGGTTTTCCTTTTAGTGTTTGTGAAATCTTTTTAATAAATGATAGCTGAAAAAATAAGTGGCTTTATTGGCATAACTCGGCTTGATAAACCTATTGGTATTTATCTCCTTTTGTGGCCTGCACTAATTGCTCTATTAATCTCAACTGAGGCATCTATTGATTACTCATTCGTAATCATTATTGTAGCTGGATCAATTTTAGTAAGATCAACTGGATGCGTGATAAATGATATATTTGATATGGAATTTGATAAAAAAATTGAAAGAACTAAAGACAGGCCATTAGCATCAGGCCAACTTAGTAAGCGTGAGGCCTATTTTATATTTCTTCTACTTTCAGTGTTTTCTTTGTTACTTGTCTCCATTTTAGAAAGACAAGCACAGTTGGTTTGTTTATTTTTTGCAGTTTTCATAGTTTCCTACCCCCTAACAAAAAGATTCCTAAAGATCCCACAAATTTTCTTAGGAATAACTTTTGGTTCAAGTATTCCAATTGTTTTTTCAATGAACGAAAAGTTACTTGATACCTCAATGTGGGTCTTGTACTTAGCTAATTTTTTCTGGATAGTTGCTTATGACTCATTTTATGCAATGAGCGATTATGATGACGATAAAAAATTAGGCGTTAACTCTTCTATTACTTACTGGGGACAAAAATCTCAAAACTATATAACTCTATTTCAAAGCTTCTCTCTTATATTCTTCATTTTTCTTGGTTACTTAAATAATTTGAGTTTTATTTGGTATTTGACTATATTTTTTACTGTTTTTCTCTTTTATTATCAGCATTCAATATCAAGAAATAATGAGCACCTAAAAGCATTTAAAAATAATAATTTTATAGGTTTATTGTTTTTATTAGCTTTGTTGATTGAAAAATATAATATTTTTATTTAATTTATAGAAATGAGAACTCTTCCTAAAACTTCAATGCATTTAAATGTGTGTGGAAGTAATTTCTTTAAATTACGAAAATTACTTCAAGATTTTAAAGACCCAAGGAAAAGTTTTGAGAAGTCTGTCAGTAAAAATGAAACAGTTTTTATAAAGTTTAATTTATTATCAAAAACTAAGCACACCCTAACCTATGAGGTAAAGCATTTTCATACTGAAGATAGTCTTAATGATTTTATAATCAGGTTCTGTGTTTTTAGTGATGCAAAAATGGTTGAGGTAATTTCCTTTCAGGGTGAGAAGCCTTTCCCTTTTTATATAAAAAATAAACCTGCTCTTCATTCATCTGATGAAAAGCATCAACAAAATACTTTCTTTTTTGACCTTCTTGAAAATTTACTTACTTTTGCAGAAGAAATAATTGAATAAAAATATATTTTATTTTCATGGCTTTGCATCATCTGCTGATTCAACAAAGGCTAAAATCTTTGATGATTTTATAAAAGAAAAATTTCCAACTATTTATCTGCATATCCCAAACATTGATAACTCTATAGAAAAATCTTTTACTCAATTAGAAAATTTAGTAGAAGAGAATGCAGGTGATAGATTATTTATTGGAAGCTCACTTGGTGGTTTTTATGCGTCTTATTTTGCAGAAAAGTTTAATTCGAAGGCTGTGTTGATCAATCCCGCATCAAATCCATATTTAGGCATGGAAATGTACTTAGGAAAGAATACTAACTACTCAACAAATGAAGAATTTTTTCTAACTAAAAAAGATCTTGAAATCTTGAAGCAAAATAATGTCTCAAAAATAAACTCTCCATCTAACTATTTAGTTCTTATGGAGACTGGTGATGATGTTATTCCATTTGAGTACACTCTTGATTTTTATAATGGTTGTAATTTTTGCATCATTGATGGGGGAAGCCATTCTTTTGATTCTTTTAAAGAAAAGCTAGAAATAATCTCAGAATTTATGAAACTTTAGAAATTCTTGTAACATTTCTGAAAATATTGCCTTTAATATTAATATGTCTCTTGCTTAGTTATTTCATTAAAGTAAACTTTACTTAGCATTTTAATTTGCACCATTTCCATGGTTTAAAAGGAACTCAATTTTTTGAGTGAAGAGTTAAA
This sequence comes from uncultured SAR86 cluster bacterium, assembly GCA_902605165.1. Taxonomy (GTDB): domain Bacteria; phylum Pseudomonadota; class Gammaproteobacteria; order Magnimaribacterales; family D2472; genus CACNXK01. The sequence goes on from CACLBJ010000001.1 coordinate 164,123, forward strand.
ATCGTTCAACTTCTTAGGAAGTCGGAAGTAGGTGAAAACCGAAGGAACGCACCCGTTAACAGGATAACGTTAATCGTTCAACTCTTTTAGAGTCGGAAGTAAGCGAAAGCTGAAGGAACGCAACCGTTAAACCCGATCGAGTTTAACTTCAAAAATCCTGCAGACTAAAAAATGCATGAAAATTTATTTTTTAGGAGATATTTATGAATACTTTTGAATATATATGGCTTGATGGGTATCAGCCGGAACCAATGATGCGAAGCAAAGTTAAAGCTACTGAGGATGATACTCCTCCAGATTGGTCTTTTGATGGGTCTTCAACTCAACAAGCTGAAGGCGGAAGTTCAGACTGCTTACTTTTACCAGTGCAGACCTATGCAAATCCAAATGGTCATGATTTAGTTATGACTCAAGTTCAAGCTGCTGACCATTCCGTGCATCCATCTAATACTAGAGCTGCAGCGGCAGAAGTGACTACTGATGAGTGGTGGTTTGGATTTGAACAAGAATTCTTTTTTACTGATCCGCAAACTGGAGAACCTTTAGGTTGGGAAGATGGCACACCAAGAGAGCAAGGAGAATATTATTGTGGAGTTGGAGCAGGCAATGTAGTTGGTAGAGAAATCTCAGATGCGCATTTAGAAGCTTGTTTAGATCTTGGCATAACCCTTACGGGTACAAATGCAGAGGTTGCTCTTGGTCAATGGGAGTATCAGTGTTTTGGAAAAGGTATCAAAGCAGCTGATGATCTTTGGGTATCAAGATATCTTCTTTATAAGATTGCTGAAGAATATGGTGTTGGTGTAAATATACATCCAAAGCCAAAAACAGGTGACTGGAACGGATCTGGAATGCATTGTAATTTTTCAAATGAAGCAATGAGAACTGCTGGTTCTGAAGAACTTTTCTCTTCAATGTGTGACAAATTAGGCGAAGTTCATGAAGAAGGTATTGCATCTTATGGTTCGGATAATGATATGAGACTAACAGGTCTTCATGAGACACAAAGCATCGAAAAATTCTCTTATGGTGTCAGTGATCGTGGAGCAAGTATAAGAATCCCTGTCTATACTGTTGAACATGACTGGAATGGATATCTTGAAGACAGAAGACCAGCATCTAATGCTGATCCTTACAAGATACTAGCTCATATAGTAGGAACTCTTTCTAAATAAATTTGTTTCTTTTAAAAATGCGGGGATTCTTTTCCCGCATTTTTATTTTTGGACAACTGGAAGGTTCTCTTGTGTCCAAGTCATCATACCTCCATTTAACCTAAAGGTTTTCTCAAACTCAGCTTTTTTAAGTTTCTCACCAATATTTGCAGAATTTCTTCCCATATCACAGACCAAGATTATTGGACGATCTTTGAATTTTTCTAATTCATGCATCTGATTATCAAATTCTTGATGAGGATAATTCAATGCATTCATAATATGTCCATTTTCATAATCTTCTTTTTTTCTAAGATCGATAAGGATTGCACTTTCTTTGTTGATTAATCGTGTAAGTTCATTGGGCTCAATTTTCTTACCGCCTTTGTTCATTTCTGAATAAGCAAATAAGAATATGAAGAAAAATAGTGGTACTGAGAAATACCAATAATCAATTAAAAAAAGATTAAATTCCAACATATGAAGACATATTATCTATTAAAATAAGATTTTATCTAATAAAAATGAATCTAATTTTAATAAGACATGGTCAAAGCGAGTGGAATGCCTTGAATCAATTTACTGGATGGAAGGATCCGGGCCTGACATCAAAAGGAGTTGAAGAAGCTCGCAATGCAGGAAAGATAATAAATAACTTAAAAATTAATTTTGACTTGGTTTTCACATCTGCACTAATAAGAGCTCAGAATACAGCTGAAATTATTCTCAAAGAAATAAATCAGCCTCTATCAACTATAAAAAATCAGGCTCTTAATGAAAGAAACTATGGAGACCTTGCAGGTCTCAATAAGGATGATGCAAGAAAAAGATGGGGCGATGAACAAGTTCATATTTGGAGAAGATCCTTTGATATCCCTCCTCCTGGTGGAGAAAGTCTCAAAGATACAGGTGAAAGAGTGCTCCCATTTTTTATGAAAGAGATACTTCCATATGTTTGCAAAGGTAAGAATGTTTTAGTTGCAGCTCATGGGAACTCTCTTAGGTCATTAATTAAGTTTCTTGATAACATTTCGGATGAAGACATTGTTAAATTAGAAATCCCTACTGGGGCTCCAATACATTATGTAATTAATGAGGATGGTTCAGTTACGTCAAAAAAAGATTTCTTCAATGAGTAGCTTTAGTAACAGAATTGTTAACTGGTACAAAAGTAATGGCAGGCATGATCTCCCATGGAGAAAAAATATATCTCCATACTCTATATGGATATCGGAGATAATGCTTCAACAAACTCAAGTAAAAACTGTTGTCCCCTACTTTAATAAATTCATTAAAAAGTATCCTAATCTTGATGCTTTGCTTAAAGCTTCAGAGGATGAAATATTAGCTCAATGGTCAGGATTGGGTTTCTATAGAAGAGCAAAAAATATTTATAAAGCTTGCAGAGTAATCAGTGAGGATTTTAATAATAAGCTGCCAATAAATATAAATGATTTAGAGTCCTTACCTGGCATTGGAAGATCTACTGCAGGTGCAATTATGTCTATAGCTTTCAATAAAGGTCATCCAATACTTGATGCCAATGTCAAAAGAGTGCTTGGAAGATATAAAAAAATATCTTTTAAAACTGAAAATGAAAAACAGAAAAAGCTTTGGCTTATTTCTGAAAAACTTACTCCAAATAAAGAATCCTTTGAATATACTCAAGGAATTATGGATTTAGGAGCTACACATTGCTCAAAATCAAGACCTCGTTGTGATTTATGTCCAGTCAGTAATGATTGCGATAGCGCCTTCAAAGAAGTTTCTAATAAAGTAAGTTTAAGAAAGGCTATTCAAAAACCTACTGTAAAGCTTAATTTTATTTTGCCTCATACAAAAAATGAGATCCTTATGCATAAAAAACAGGCCTCCGAATACTGGGAAAGTTTATGGATTCCAATTGATGGAAATGAAGTAAAAATCAAAGGTGATCAAAAGTATATAAAGATCGATATTAATCATCCGCTAAGTCACCTTAATTTAGATATGAAGATAAGGGCTTTTGAAATTGATAAAAAATATGATCTTGAGTCTAATTTAGAGTATAAATGGATTAAGAAAAGCAAAGTACACGAATATGCAATGCCGACACCAATCAAAAAAGTTGTGAGTACATTATGACAAAAACAGTTTTTTGCAAGAAGTATAAAGAAGAGCTTCCATCGTTAGAAATTCCGCCAATGCCAGGCGAGCTTGGGATTGAATTGCAAAAAACAGTCTCTGCTAAAGCTTGGGAAGAATGGAAATCTCATCAGGTAACACTTATCAATGAAAAAATGCTTGATATGTCTGATCAAAAGAATAGAAAATGGCTCATTGAGCAAATGCATCTATTTTTTAATAATGCTGATTATGCAAAAGCTGAAGGTTTTAAGTCATTAGACTGATTAATGACATTACCTTCATTCTTGCATATAATCCTTTGATCTAATTTGCCCAGATAGCTCAGTTGGTAGAGCAAAGGACTGAAAATCCTTGTGTCGGTGGTTCGATCCCACCTCTGGGCACCACCTTACAACTCAAATCTATAAATTCTATCCATTTGTTTATCTATGATAGGTGTTTTTGACATAAGGAAGTTTCTTGTCTTTCTTAGCAATGGATTAGATATATGATTGTGAAGAGCTTGTTCCTTAGACAGCCTAGTGATCATCTTAACTCTTGGCTTTCTTATACACTCATAACTATTTTGGGCATCCTCTAAATTGCCACTATCATTTAAAAGCTTAGCAAAAGAATAACCATCTTCAACAGCAAGACAACCGCCCTGTCCTAAAAATGGCACTATGGGATGTGCAGCATCTCCAAACAAAGTAACATTTTTGGTAAAATATTTCTTTAGCAAAGGCCTTGTATAAATCCCCCATCTATAGAATCTCTTTGAAGCATAAACCGTCTCTTTATGATTATCAGACATAAAGCCGATATCCTTAATAAGTTCATCTTTACTGCCCTCAGCTATCCAAGACTCATTATTTTGTTTTTTTGTTTTAATACATCCTACAAAACTTGATAAAGAGTTTGTTATTGGATAAAGAACTAAGTGCTTGTTTGAAGAAAGTTGAAGATAAGCGTCTCTATGTGGATTCTGACCAATACATCTCCATGCAGAATAGCCGCTATAAGTTGGCTTACCTGTATCAAAAAAATCATCTCGTATTTTTGATTTTATGCCATCACATGCTGCTAAGTGAAGGACTTCATATGATTGATTATTTTTGAAGTTTAAGATCTTATTATCTGAATCAAACGAAACATATTCGTGATCAAAAATAATCTTTCCTCCGAGCTCAATAAATCTCTTATATAGAATACTTACGAGTTTTTCCCTAGAAATACAACAAACTCTAGAGTCGATAGAAGTTATAGGATTATCATCATCTAAAAAATTAATTTTTTCTGGGAAAAAGCCTTCATTTGAAAGACTCTCTTTTAGATTAATCTTTTCTAGCAGATTTATTGCATTTGGAGATATGGATATTCCTGATCCACCTTCTCTGATATGAGATGACCGCTCAAAGATGATGCATTTGATTTTTTTTCTAGATAAAAAACATCCAAGAGAAAGTCCAGCTATGCCTCCACCAATAATGGCAATGTTTTCAGAATAGTCATTCATAAATTATTTTCATTATATAATCTTTGGATGCTTAAAATCTTTGTAGTATTTATTTCTCTTATATTTACCATTTTTTCTTATTCAGAAGACACGAAAAATGTAAATTCAATAATGCTCGTCGGGAATAGCTTTTTTTATTACAACAATAGTTTGCATAATCACCTTGGTGATCTATACGATGCTGATGCTGATCTTAATACTCCAAAAAGACGCTCAATAACTATTAATGGATCTTCGCTATCATGGCATGATATGGAAAGTTATCTGTCTAATAATGAGATTGGTAGCTTCAAAATAGACTCCAGAACAAATACTTATGAGCCCTATGAAGATAATGATATTGATGTTGTAATAATGATGGATTGTAGCCTTTGTCCGATAAACGACAGCAGGAGAGATAGTTTCTATAAATATGTAAAAGAACACTCAGAAACTATCAGATCTGTTGGTGTAGAACCAATTTTATTTATGACTTGGCCCTATAAGAATAAGCCCAAGATGCAAATGGCTTTAGAAAAGGAATTCTTTAAAGCTGCAAAAATAAATAACATAAGATTGATTCCTGCTGGAAGAGCATTTTTAAAGATAAATAAAGATTTCCCAAATATAAATCTCTATACCGAGGATCTAAGGCATCCAAGTAAAGAAGGAACATATCTAGCAGCTTTAATGGTTTTTACAACTCTTAGCAACAAATCTCCTATTGGCAATAAGTACATTATGGGATTAGATCCTGAGGTTGCTTCTAAATTGCAAGAAGTTGCATGGGAAACTCACATAGAATTTAAGAAAATATTTTTGTATTCTAGTCTATAATTGCAATATGAGAATATCGATTCTAACTTGTTTAACAGCCTTGCTCTTATCAAGCAGTTGCGCAATCTTTGTTGATGAGTTTCAAGTTAATCAAAAAGAAATCATAGATTTCTTATTATCTGACCTTCCAATACCAGAAGATTCAAAGATTAAAAAAGATTCAACAATATTGCTAGGAAATGGTGATAATGTTTCCGGAAGGATTTTGCTTGATAGTTCCTCTAGTCCTGCTGAAAATCTTATTTTTTATACCGAACAAACAGCTGCATCCGGATGGGAGCTTATGTCTTCAAAGGTTGGGCAAGAGATAACCTTAATATATTTTAAGAATGGAAGATATGCTACGTTGGAAATGAGTCCGCAAAGATCTTTTACAAGCTTCATGGCTGGCAAAATAAATAGCATCATAAATATCTCAATTACTTTTGATAGCCCTTTTCAAGGTCTTACAGACAACATAAATTAAAAGATGGTCCAAAAACCTGTCTCTCTTATAGCAGGCTCAACAGGACTTGTTGGGAGTCATATACTTGAAAATTTATCTAGTTTGCCAGGATCAGTAATATCACTAACTAGAAAAAGTAATGGTCTACCAGAAAATGTTATAGAGAAAATAATCGATTTCGATGATTTGTTAAAAAATTTAATCGCTATAGATGACCCAATTGATCATGTATATTTATCTTTAGGAAAAAAGCTTTCTACTTATGAGTTGGCTTATATGCCTGAAGCTAACAGAGAAAGTTTTAAGAAAATAGACTTTAATTACTCGCTTGCAATTGCTGAGCTAGGATTAAAGAAAGGGGCCAAGTCCATAGCTTTAGTATCAGCAATAGGTGCAGAGGAAAGTTCAATAAACTACTATTTCCATATTAAAGGAAAGCTCGAAAATTCATTGAAAAGAATTGGGTATGATAATATTTGTATCGCTCAACCTGGTCATCTTTTGGGGAAAAGAAAAGATTTCAGAGGTCATGAGATTCCTATTCTTGAAAGTGCTTTGCATCTTGCCTCACCTCTCATGCAGGGTCCTCTGAAGGACTTCAGGCAAGTTCAAGCTTCAAAAGTTGCAAATCAGATAGTAAAAGTTACGAGAGAGAATAAAGGCTTATCGATTTTGACATATGATGATTTTGCTTAATTAGATTCTTTCAAAAGATTATCCAAAATCTTTCAACATTTTCCTTAACTCTAAAGAGTGTTGCTCTTCTTCTCCGATCATACCTCTTGCATATTCCTCAAGATATATAGATTTTTCTTCAACATGACTTAAAAGGTCTTTATAAAGTTCCACTGCATGCATTTCGTGCTGAAGGCTTTCATCAAGTATGTCTTTAATGGTATGTCTGTTTGTCTCTTCTATCTTGGCAATATTTTGCGTTGGATGACCATCTAACCCTGTCAGAATTTCTCCAGCTTGTTGAGCATGGAGCAAAGATTCAGTTGCTTGCTCTTTAAGAAAGTCAACTATTGGTATTCTGTGAGGCCCACTTACCATCATCGAGGAATGTGTATACCTGACAACACCAGCGAGCTCACATTCCATTATCTCATTCAAAACTTCACAAACTTTATTCGAATCAATGTCTTTCATCTTATCTCCAGTAAATAAGATGAATTTTACATGAAATAATTTCGTAATCGCTTATTGCGAAATGAAGTAATAATGATTCGCATTAAGAATTAGTTTTTTCAAAAAGGTAGTGAGAGACAAAGTATTCATTACCCTTGTTCATTGCAAAGAAAACTTCACAAGTAAGAAAAAAAATCCTCCAACGATTAAACCAAACCACAGGATCATCGTAATGATCTTTAAAGATATTTATTATTTCACTTTTATTTTTGTATTGATTTTCAAGCCACCCTTTTGAGGTTTTAGAATAATGAACACCATTAACATCCCACTGTTTTGTGACAATTAAATCTTCTTCGAAATAACTAAAGATATCCTTGCTAGGCATAATCCCTCCTAAGAAGAAATATTTTGTCATCCAGTCCAGATCATGTCTTACCTCGTAAAGATAGGTAATTTCTTTGTTACAAAAGATATGAATGAAAAGCTTTCCATCATCCATAAGCAAGTTACTTAATGAAGATAATATTGATTTATAGTTTCGAAGATGTTCAAACATTTCAATAGAAATAACACGATCAAACTTCTTATCTAAATTAAGACTATTTACATCCATTTTGATTGCCTTAATATTTTTTAGATTCCTTTTTTTTGCTTCTTCATTAATAAAATTGATTTGATCAAACGAATTACTTACTGAGGTGATATTAGATTCAGGGAATCTTGCTGCAGCATAGAGCGAAAAACTACCCCACCCACATCCCAGATCTAGAATTTCCTGACCATTCATAATGCTTGCTCTCTCTATATACAAATCTAGCATCTTATCTTCAGCTTCATCTAAGCTGATTTGATCTTCAAATAATGAGCAAGAATACTTTAGCCTCTGGCCAAGAACTTTTTTAAAAAATTCTGGAGGAACTTCATAGTGTTGGTCATTAGCATCAACTGTTTTTTCTGCAACAACTCCATCTGATAATAAGTTAATAACTTTTTCTTTATTCTTTTCAATATCAGATTCTGCAAGTCTTCTATTAGATAAAAAAAGCGCTGCTCTTTTTATTAAAAAATCTGGGATATAGCCTCTTTCTGTTAGATGTAGTAAAAATCTTGTCATTTATTCTCCAGTAAATATTGTGAAACAGAAATCCTTTTATTTAAAAATCCACCACGACAATATGCAAGATACATATCCCAAGTATTTTTAAATCTTTTATCAAAGCCTAATGCTTCGATATGATCCCAGCAATCTTGAAAATTGAGAAACCAAGCTTCTAAAGTCTTTGCATATGATTCTGGAAAATTCTTTTGCGAGACAGATTTAAGCTCATTATTTTCAGCAAGCTGATGGATTATTTTGTTGCTAGCAAGCATCCCACCAGGGAAAATATATGTTTGTATAAAATCAGGGTTTTTTTGGTAACTTTCAAAGAACTCGTCTCCAATAGTGATTGTCTGAATAGCAGCTTTGCCATTCTCTTTAAGTAAACTCTTTATTTTTGAGAAAAAGATCTCCCAATATTCTGATCCAACTGCTTCAAACATTTCAATTGAGACAATGGCATCAAATTTTCCTGATATCTTTCTATAATCAATAAGCTCAATCTCAGTGACCTTTTCCATTTGCTCAAGCCTTGTTTTAGCAAACTGGAATTGGCTTGGTGATATTGTGATTCCCTTAACCTCAAAACCTCTTCTGGAAGCATATTCTAGGAACCCTCCCCAGCCACATCCTATTTCAAGTATTCTTGCTCCCTCTTTTAGATTTAGCATATCTAATATTGACTGATATTTATTTTCTTGTGCATCAGTTAGGTTATTTGTTTCTTCATAAAATATGCCGGAAGAATATGTCATGGAGTTGTCCAACCACAAATTATAAAAATCATTTCCTAAATCATAGTGTGCTTCAATATTCTTTTTACTTCCCTTAAGTGTATTTTTATTAAAAAAATGATTAATTTTTGCGAAGATTTTTAGGGAGAGCATGCCATTTGAAATCTTTGAAAAAGCCTGTAAATTCTTTGGAAGATATTCCATTAATTCAATCAAGTCTTCTGTTTGCCAATAGTTATTGATATAGCCTTCTGTAAGTCCAAGGGCTCCGCGTCTAAAAATAATCCAAATCCCAAGCCAAGAATTAAAAGTAATTTCTAAAGAAGAGTGATGGTTTCCTAGTTCAATTCTTTTCTTGTTTGGAAGAGTTATTAAGATATTCTTGTCTTCAAGTTCACCAATATTCTTGTTCAAGAAATTTTGAATAAGATCAGTCAGCATATCCGCTGTCTCCATGAGGAAAAATTTTAAATTTCTTCATCCAAAGAAAGAATGCCTGAATATGAATCCTAGCAACAACAAGAAGAGAGCTTAAAGCTAAACTAAAATAAAATATAAGTTTCTTCATCCCTGTCGTTTTGATAATTGCGCCTCGTATATTTGTAACAATCTCTGCTTTCTTTTCTTTATTAAACTGATTTATCTTTATTTTAAATGGGTTTCTGGATAAATTAAATTTATAGAAGCCAGATTTCTCTGCAAAAGGAGAAACATACATATTCTTCTCAACTTCTAGCCAAATATTTTCTGAGATAGTGTCTCCATTATTTTCAATGATATAAATTTGATCTTCATGAAATGTATTTTTTACTTCGGCTACAAAAAATTTACAGCCCTCTTGTGTTTCTAAAAACCAAAAACATACGGGGTTAAAAGATTTTATAAATCCAATGTTTGGAGTTCTAAGAAGATTCACTTTGCATTGATTGGCTTCAATACTTTTATCTTTAATAAAGGACTTCATTGAATCAATAACTTTTCCTGACATATCAGAATAATTATTTCCAAAACTTAAGATCTTAGATTTAATGCTTTTAAACTTTTCTAAGTTGAAATCAAATACATCCTCAACAATAACCGATTTATATTTATATTCAAACTGATGCTTTTTATGGCCTACTCTTCTGTGAGACACAGCTCCATCAAATAAATTTAACCTTGCTTTATCCATTGATAATTTTAATTACTTCTGCTGAAGATTTAATGCCATCTTCATGAAACCCATAACCAAGATGAGCACCTGTAAAGTATGTTCTATTTTTGCCCTGAATTGATCGTATCAACTTTTGCCCCTCGATTGTTTTTTCACTATAAAGAGGGTGTTCATATTTAATTTTCTTAAACACTTTTTCTTCATCGACATCTGGATAATTCCCTAGCGTTACGAAGATATCTGTTTTTGAATCTAATTTTTGTAAATTATTCATCCAATAAGAAACATAATCATATTTATTCTTCTTGAAAGAGTTCCAGGAAGACCATAGAGATTTTTCATTTGGCATCAGGCTTGAGTCATGATGAAGCAGAACACTATTAGTTGTATATTCGAACAAAGATAGTATTTCTTCTTCCTCAGAGGACCAATCATTAAGCAGTTCTACAACCTGATTAGCATGACAGGCAAAAACTATTGCATCATATTGATATGCTTTGTCATTGCTTAGAACAAAAACTTTTTCTTTTTCTCTTTTTATAGATACGTTTGCGTTTTCGATAACATTATTTATTTTTGAGCGATTAATTAGTTTTTCTATGTAGGTATTGCTTCCTCCCAAGACTGAGAACCACTGGGGTCTTTTAATTAAATCCAATAATCCATGATTATTAAAAAATCTCGAAAATGATTTCATTGGGAATCTACTGATTGATTCCTGCGATGAAGACCAAATTGATGCGGACATTGGATATACATAATTTTTCTTAAAAAATTCTGAGAATTTTCTCTCTTTTAACCAATCTTCAATTGTTCCATTTGAATCAATATTAGATGCAATATTATTAAATCTAATCATTTCAAGAAAAATCCTTATTTTTTTTAGGCTATTAAAGAATCTAAATTTTTTAAAGTCTTCTGAGCACCATGAAATATTTTCTGCATCCACACTAAAAGACATAGAGGTTGGATGAAGTTCAATTTCTAGTTCAAGGAATAATTTTGTCAACAAAGGATAATTTCTATCATTCATTACTATAAAACCTGAGTCGACTCTTACTTCTTTTTCAAGCTCTAAAGTGTGTGTATGAGTATGCCCACCAAGTCTGGAGTCTTTTTCAAATAAATCTACTTCGTGCTGATCAGATAGATAATAAGCTGCAGAAAGACCAGATATTCCTGACCCAATAATCGCTATTTTCAGAATCTTCCCCTTGTAAACCTCATTCTTATCGTATAAATCCTAATCAAAGCCACAAAGGTGATTACGCATTGTGTAAAAATTGAAATTGATAGTGGGTCGGACCAATGCCACCTATCTATCGTGATCCAAAGTAAAAAAGTTTGAAGTGGGAAATTAATACATAGCCCTATAAATACAATTATTATACTTTCACGAAATGCAGTCTTTTCTGTTTGATTCATAACTTTCCTCTAAATTTGAAATGGCTTATGAAATTCTTACAGCTGTCCCATAGGCCATCACCTCTGAGGCACCTTGAACAATTTGAGATGTCTGGAACCTGAAATTTATAATTCCATTCGCTCCTTTTTGTTTAGCTTCCTTAATCATTCTTTCATAAGCCTGATCTCTAGCTCTTTCTAGAAGCTTTGAGTAACTAACAACCTCTCCACCCACAAGATTTTTCAGAGTTGCAAAGAAATCACTTCCAACATTTCTTGCTCTCACGGTGCTTCCAACAACTATGCCTAAGTATTCTTCAATGTTTTTATTCTCGATTGAATTGGTGGAAACAACTAAAAAATTATCACTGTCCATTAATAAAGAATATTATAAAAATTAATATTTATCTATATGGTTTTAGGTTTCAGAGTGAGCAATTTGTGCTGATAATACAAAAATGTCCATTGCAACATCAAGCTCATCCATATCTATATAGGTTGGAGCAATTCTCAAGACTGAATCATTTGGATCATTTCCATATGGATAAGTCGATCCTGCGGGTGTTAGCATCAGTCCAGCCTCTGCACATAGTGACACAATTCTTCTAGCAATAGGTTTTTTTGAATAGAAGGTTACGAAATAGCCACCAGTTGGGTTTGTGTATTTACCAATTTCGCTGGATAAGCTAGATAGTTTTTTATTAACAAGTTCGAACTTTGGTCTTATAAGATTTGCATGTTTCCTCATATGTTCAAGAACATTCAATTTGTTTTTAAAGAAATTAACATGTCTTCTTTGATTTATTTTATCTGGACAAATTACCATCATATTCCTAACTCTTTCAATTAATTTAAAATTCTTTTCTCCAGTTGTTAAAAAAGCCATGCCGCCACCGCCAAAAGTAACTTTTGAGAAAGAAGTAAATACAGCTACATTTTCCAAAGCACCCAAATCATCTGCTAAAACAGGGATTGGTGTCTGGGGCTTTGTTTCATCAAAATCATGAATTAAGTAAGCATGATCAAATAAGTTAATAAAGCTTGGGTTATATTCTTTAGTAATCTTTAATAGGTTAGTGATATTTTCATCAGAAAATACTTCGCCTGAAGGATTAGAATGCCTTGGAACACAGATCAATCCCTTAATATTTTGATATTTGGAAAGTTTCTTATTTAGATCATCAAGATCGATTCCAGATGAGCAAAGGTTTACAGTATGCATTTTTAGTCCTAGGCCTTCTAGAGTGGCAAAATGTCGATCAAATCCAGGCACAGCACATATAAATGCCGGCTCTTTATCATCTTTCCACGGATCATCATCTATACCAAAGAGAAATCTTCCTAAAAGAAGTTGAGTCATTAGAAGATAGCTGGATTGCTCTCCGGCAATTGTTAAGTCTATTTTGCTATCAAGAATGTCTGCACCAAGTTTTCTAGCCTCAATGATCCCAATTGGCTCTCCATAATTCCTTAAGTCAACACCATTTTCTCCAATGGGATCAACAGCCTGAGTAATTAAATCATTTGATAAGTCTAGTTGGCTGGAATGTGGTTTTCCTCTAGTTAGATCAATTGATAAGTTTTTTTGCTTTAGCGCTTCAAAAGTTTCAAGTAATTTTTTCATCACATTATGAGTGTTATCAATTTAATGAAATAATAATGCATATGGATGAAAATATAAATTTAATTTTCTTAGAGCTTCTATTGGCAATCCCTCTAGTTGGTATTGTGCTTTGGTTTGTTTATAGAATGAGCAAAAATCATAACTCAAATATTGAGGAAATAGTTTCCAAGATAGTTCAGGAAAAGAATGAAAGCTCTTCAAAGCATAATTTAGAGAAAATTGATTTAACGCTTAAGCCCTTTAAAGAACAACTACGAAATCTAAATGAAGAAATTGTTGGCTTAAAAGAAGAACAAGCTGCATCAAAGGAAAGTTTTAAAGATCACGTATCAAAAATAATTGAGCAAACTGATAATATTGGAAAGGAAGCAAGAGACCTAGCTTTAGCTTTAAGTGGAAATGTCCAAACTCAAGGTGCCTGGGGAGAGCAAGTTTTAGAAAAAACACTTGAAGAATCTGGGCTGAGAAAGGATAAAGATTATGTGCTCCAAAAAAAATTTACTGCTAGCGATGGATCTACTGTTCAGCCAGATGCTGTTGTCTTTATGCCAGATAATAGAAGTATCATTATCGACTCTAAAGCCTCTCTTACATCATACTTGAGATATGTTGATACTGAAGATGAGTCTGAAAAAGAAAAACATCTAAAAGAACATCTAAGCTCCTTAAAGACTCATATAAAACAACTGTCATCTAAGTCTTACAAAAGTATTGAAGAGCTTGGCTCGGCTGACTACATTTTAATGTTCATCCCAATTGAATCAGCTTTGTCTCTTGCTCTTATGAATGATTGGGACCTTCAGAAAACCGCTATGCAGAGTAAAATGGGATTTGTGACGCCAACTAACCTGATAGCAATTCTAAGAGTTGCGGAAAGCTTATGGCGACAGGATAGATTAAGTAAAGATGCTGAAAAAATAGCTTTGAGAGCTGGCCTAATGATTGACAAGCTTGTTGGTCTTAAAACAGATTTTGAGAAAGTAAAAACCAGCTTTAATGCCACTCAGGATGCAATAAATGAAGCAGAAAAAAAGCTAAATACTGGTAAGGGAAATCTTACAAATCAGGCAAAAGAGTTACAAGAGATGGGAGCTAGATCAAAAAAAGTTCTTACAGACTCAGATAATAAATAAATATAGTGCAACATTTAAGATTATTTAAAATACTTTCATATCCTTGGCTAATATTTATCTCAATAATATTTATTACTTTTATTTCTTTAGGCTTCTCTCAACCACTCAATGAATATGTAACATCATCTTTGATAATAAAGATGACATCTAATACTTTATTATTGTGCATTCTGGTTGCAATATTCACTATATTAATAGCTGTTCCTTGCTCAATCTTTGTAACAATGTTTGATTTTTATGGAAGAAAGTTTTTTTCTTGGGCTTTATGTTTGTCCCTAGCATTTCCTATCTATGTATATGCTTTTATTTTTGTTGGCGCTGCTGAAGAGGTTAGTTTCATTTCTGGTTCTATTAGAGAAAATATAGTTTTGTCTAGTCTGGTAATGTCTCTAGGCTTATATCCATATACATTCCTTTTATGTAAGGCACAATTAAGAAAAACTGGAGTATCTATATTCAAAGCTTCGAAGTCTCTAGGAAAAAATAACTTCCAAACAATTTATCTTATTCTTCTTCCGTCTCTGAAGCCTGCAATAATTGCTGGAACAGTTTTATGCGTCTTTGAAACCATCTCTGATTTTGGGGGCGTTGCAACACTTGGTGTTAATACTCTAACTGTTGGTATCTTTAATATTTGGTTTGGTTATCAAGACTTGATATCTGGAGCAAAAATATCTCTTATGCTTTTCTTCTTAGCAATGATCATCTTATATATTAGTAAACTAAACTCTGATACCAGAAAGTCATCAGGTGCTGGTAAAGCAAATCATAGTTTAATTAAGCCTAATAAAATATTTAACTTTTTAATTACCCTGTTTTGCTCACTCGTTTTTGTAATAACCTTCGTTATTCCACTAATGCAACTTATAGCTTGGTCTTCAGAAAATATCAAAAACAATATTCCGCTGGAGCTAATCTTAAATTCTTTCTTAATAGGTTTTATTGTTGCGTTGGCTGCTTCAGTTATTGCAATAATTCTTTCACTGGGAAGTTTCAAAAGCTCAAATAGGCTTATTTTCGATTTATCGACAATAGGCTATGCAATTCCAGGTTCTGTTCTTGCAGTTTCTCTGTTATTAGTCTTTAGCTTTTACTTTGGTTTATCTATAACCGTATTCGGTATTTGGGGATTATTTTTATGTTTATTAATAAGGTTTATAACGCCTTTAATACGTTATTTGGATGCAGCCCTTTCGAGTATGTCTGAAGAGACCCTTTCAGCAACAAGGATCTACTCGAAAAGTTTATTGAAAACTTTTAGAAGTATATATTTTCCAGCTTTATATCCGTCTGTGTTATTAGGCTTTTTGGTTGTTTTTATAGAAGTTATTAAAGAGCAGCCTGCAACATTACTGCTAAGGCCGGTAGGTTTCGATACCTTGTCATCAAAGATTTATAATTTTACCTCAGAGGGTCAATGGGAATTAGCTGCAACTCCCAGCATTGCAATAATTCTTTTAAGTTTAATTCTTGTATTGATATTAAATAATAGAGTTGATAATGAATAGAACCTTTCTATACGAATCTCATCTGGGCTTGGGATCAAAATTTGTTAATTTCTCAGGATGGGAAATGCCCATACATTATGGCTCTCAGATTAATGAACATAATTGTGTAAGAAATAGTGCTGGTATTTTCGATGTTTCTCATATGAATATCTTTGATTTCTTCGGTGTTGAGGCAAAAGAATTTATGAGATATGTGTTAACAAATGATGTGAACAAAATAGACGATGGTTCTGCACTTTATAGTGTCATAACGAATAATGAAGGTGGGATAATAGATGATCTAATTGTTTATAAGTTTAATAATGAAAAATTCAGAGTTGTATCAAATTGTTCTACTTTTGATGATGTAAATAACTTCTTTGAATCAAATATTATCAAATTTGATTGTAAGTTCATTCATAACCCAAGTTTAGGCATCCTAGCTATCCAAGGACCAGAATCTAAGATTGCTCTTGAAAATATCCTTGAAATAGAGCTTTCAAATTATAAAAGCTTTTCATTTACTGAAAGAAATAAACTTTTCATTTCAAGAACAGGTTATACAGGGGAAGATGGTTTTGAAGTTATTGGTGAGCCTGAAGAATTACAAAACATTTGGGATTTATGTATTTCTAAGAGTATTCCTCCAATTGGTTTAGGTGCAAGAGACACTTTAAGAGTTGAAGCTGGGATGAACCTCAATGGTACAGACATGACCATAAAGAATAATCCCTTTGAGTCTAATTTAGGTTGGGTTGTAGATTTTAGTGATGACAAAAGAGACTTCATTGCTAAAGAAAACCTCACTGAAATTAAAAACACTAATAAGGTTAAGCTTGTTGGTGTTTTACTTAATGAAAAAGGAGTTCTGAGAAGTGGTCAAAAGATCATCAAAGATGATTTTGAAGGTGAAGTTACAAGCGGTACTTTTTCGCCATATATGAAGAAAAGTATTGGCTTAGCCAGGATACCGATGGATATGAATAGAAATGCCAATGTACTGATAAGAAATAAGCTTCTAAATGTAAAAATATTATCGATACCTTTTATAAGAAAAGGTAAAATTATGATATGAATGAAACGCCAAGCGATCTTAAATTTCTGGATTCGCATGAATGGATAAAAGTAGATGATAATACCGTTATAGTTGGTATTAGTGATCATGCTCAGAATGAGCTTGGAGAGGTTGTTTTTGTGGAATTACCAGCAATTGGAGATGAGTTCATCTCGGGCGATGAAGCAGCAGTGGTGGAATCTGTAAAAGCTGCATCTGAAGTGTATACTCCCATATCTGGTGAAGTTATAGAAGTGAATGACACTCTTGAAGAAAACCCTGAGCTTGTTAATACCTCTCCTTATGAAGAAGGTTGGTTCTTCAAATTAGAAGTTAGTGATGAAAATCTCGGAAGCATAGATAGTCTTATGACAGCTGAAGAATATTCATCCATGCTTGATGGTAATAGTTAATTAAATCATAAATGAATAAGATTAAATCTTTCGTTGATAGGCATATTGGTATTGGTGCTGATGACCAAAAAGATATGCTAAATTTTCTTGGTTATAAAGATATGTATACATTTATTAAGGATGTTGTACCTGAAAGTATATTAGAAGATGATTATTTAGATCTTGGAGAGGGGTTATCAGAGATGGCAGCTCTGAAAAAACTTGATAAGGTTGCTAAGCAAAATAGAGTCTTTAGATCTTATATTGGGCAGGGTTACTATGGAACAGTTACCCCTAAGGTCATTAAAAGAAATGTGTTTGAAAATCCTGGATGGTATACCTCATATACTCCTTATCAAGCTGAGATTTCTCAAGGAAGGTTAGAGGCGCTAATAAATTTCCAGACAACTATCTGCGAGTTAACCTCAATGGAAATAGCTAATGCATCTCTTCTTGATGAAGCTACAGCCGCAGCTGAAGCTATGATGCTTGCAAAAAGAGTATCAAAAAATAAATCTAATTATTTCTTTGTCGATAAAAACTGTTTCAAGCAAACTATTTCTGTTCTTAAAACTAGGGCTAAGCCATTTGGTATTGAGCTTGAGATTGGAGATCCTCAAGATTTTAATGAAAAAGATTTTTTTGGAGTGTTAATACAATATCCAAATAAATATGGAGAGATAGAGGATTTCTCAAAACTATCAGATTATTGTAAAAAAAATAAGTCCTTGCTAGTTTGTGCTACCGATCTTCTTGCCTTGGCTCTTTTGAGGCCTCCAGGAGAAATTGGTGCTGATATTGTTATAGGTTCATCCCAAAGGTTTGGTGTTCCAATGGGATTTGGAGGGCCACATGCTGCATTTATGGCTACACATGAGACTTTTCAAAGGTCGATGCCTGGAAGAATTATTGGGGCATCTAAAGATGCTAGCGGAAATCTATCCTATAGGCTTGCACTACAAACAAGAGAGCAGCACATAAGGCGAGAAAAAGCCACTAGTAATATTTGCACCTCTCAAGCACTACTAGCTGTAATGGCTGGTTTTTTTGCAATTTATCATGGCCCTAATGGGTTGATAGGAATTGCTAATGATGTCTATAAAAAAACTCACAAACTTTTTAGAGCTATTAAATATAGTGATCATGAAATTCTTAATAATAACTTTTTTGATACTATTTCTATTCGCTTAAAAGGAAATATTCCGGAAATAAAAACTCGTCTACTCGATGCAAAAATTAATATTAATTGGTTTGATAATAATTTGGTTAGTATCTCAATAGATGAAGCCACAACCTCTGATGACATTGCTGATCTAGTCTTTGCGCTCTCAGGTAAGTCTATATCAAATGATTCCGAAGATGGTGAAGCTATTTTTAATAATGAGATAGTCAGATCCTCTGATTTTATGAAACAAGAACGTTTTAATAAATATCATTCCGAAACAGAGATGATGAGATACATTAAAAGACTATCTGACAAGGATATCGCACTCGATAGATCAATGATTCCACTTGGTTCTTGCACTATGAAATTAAATGCAGCCTCGGAAATGGCACCGGTAAGCTGGCCAGAATTTGCAAATATGCATCCATATTGTCCGATCGATCAAACAGAAGGTTATCAAGTTCTTATTAGAGACTTAAGAAAAATGTTATCAGGTATTACAGGATATTATGATATTTCACTTCAACCAAATGCTGGTTCTCAAGGAGAGTATGCAGGTCTCCTAGCAATTGATGCATATCATAAAAATAATGGTGATGATAATAGGTCAATCTGTCTTATTCCAAGATCAGCACATGGTACTAATCCTGCCTCAGCAATGATGGTTGGAATGAAAGTTGTCCCTGTTGAATGTGATTCGGAAGGGAATATTGATCTTAAAGATTTAAAAGAAAAGTCATCTCTTCATAAAAGTAATTTATCAGCAATTATGATCACATATCCTTCAACTCATGGAGTCTTTGAAAGTAATGTCAGAGAAGTTTGTAAAATTGTTCATGATCATGGAGGTTTAGTTTACATTGATGGAGCGAACTTGAATGCTCTTGTTGGCATTGCAAAACCTGGAGAGTTTGGAGGTGATGTCTCTCATCTCAATCTCCATAAAACATTTTGCATTCCTCATGGCGGAGGTGGGCCTGGAGTCGGCCCGATAGGAGTTGTAGAAAAACTCAGAGATTTTATGCCCTCACACCATGAAAATATTCAAAATGTAGGTCCTGTATCCTCAACAGACTTTGGAAGTGCAAGCATTCTACCAATTAGTTGGATGTATATTGCAATGATGGGATCAAAGGGTTTAAAGCAAGCTACAATGACTGCTATTTTGAGCGCGAATTATGTTGCAAAGCGCCTAAGCGATCACTATCAAATACTTTATAGAGGTGAAAATAATTTAATTGCTCACGAGTGCATAATAGATGTGCGTCCGTTTAAAGAGTCCTCAAATATTGATGTTGATGATATAGCTAAAAGGCTCATGGATTATGGCTTCCATGCTCCTACTATGTCTTGGCCAGTCGCAGGCACTCTTATGATTGAGCCCACGGAAAGTGAGTCAAGAGAAGAATTGGATATATTCTGTGATGCTATGATTTCTATTAGGAAAGAAATTGAAGAAATTGAAAAAGGCAATGAAGACTCTGATAACAATGTTTTAAAGAATTCACCTCATACTGTAGAGGAACTTAGCAGCGATGATTGGGAATATAACTATTCTAGAGAAAAAGCTGCATACCCACTTAGTTACTTAAAATTAAGAAAATATTGGCCTCCGGTTAAGAGAATAGATAACGTCTATGGAGATAAAAATCTTCTTTGTACCTGTCCAAATATGGATGAATTTTAAATAGGTAAATCTATTATTTCCCAGCCAAGATCTTTAGACGCTCTAAATAATTCATTATCTGGATTAACCGCTACTGGTTTATCTACTTTTTGCAAGAGAGGCATGTCCAAAATTGAGTCAGAATAAAAGGTTGTTCCATTAAAATCTAGAAATCCATTATTTTTCATCCAACCCTGTACATTTTTTAACTTCCCTTCTCCTAGCGATGGAGGATCTTCTATTCTTCCAGTATAAATATTGTTTTCTTTTTGACACGTTGTGCATACAACGTTCTTAAATTCTAATCTTTTGGCAATTGGGTCAGCAATTATGGAAGTTGTTCCTGAGGCAAGAAGTAGCTCTTCATCTTTTTCGTAATGCTTATGAATTAATCTTAAGGCATAAATGTTAATAGAAGGTTCAATAATTTCTTTCATGAAATCTGATCTTATCTCGGAAATATAGTCATCACTCTTATCTTTAAGGTATTGAATTGTAAATTCATAATAATCTTTGTAATTAACGCTACCTTCTCTAAATTTCTTCTGAAATTCAGCATTTTGTTCAAAATATTCTTCTCTTTTTATAAATTCTTTTTTTATAAGATAATCAAGCCAGGAATGATCCGAGTTGCATTTAAGAATGGTATGATCTAAATCAAAAATTGCTAATTTTTTATTAACTGCCATGGATATTAAAGAAAAAGGTTATCGTTTAAATGTTGGTATTATTGTAGCCAATTCAGATGGTAAATTGTTGTACTGCAAAAGAAAAAATTCCACAAACTGGCAATTTCCTCAGGGCGGTATAGATAAAAATGAGGATATATTTGATGCTGCGCTAAGAGAATTATATGAAGAAGTTGGTATTGAAGAAAAAAAAATAAAATTAATTAAAGAATCTGATAATTGGTATAAATATGATCTTCCTAAAAAATATAAAAGAAATAGTTTTCTATGGGAAAGTTTTAAAGGCCAAAAGCAAAAATGGTTTTTGTTTAAGTTGATTGAAGAAACAAGGATTGATTTGAATAATGAGAATAATCCTGAGTTTGATGAATTTAATTGGGTTGATTATTGGAAACCTCTTGATGAAATAGTTGAATTCAAAAGGGAGATTTATGAAAAAGTCTTAACCGAACTCGAGCCAGCATATAAGTTGGAGTTTAGTAAATAATGGAAATACTTATTTATATTATTCTCGGTTTATTTGTGGGTATCCTTGGTGGATTATTTGGCATTGGTGGTGGTGTAATTATTGTTCCAGCATTGCTATTTGTTCTTACCTATCTCGGTTATGAGTCTGATCTTCTAATACATATTTGTGTTGCAACATCGCTTGGAACTATATTCTTTACTGCATTTGCATCTGCATTTGCCCATAATAAAAAAGGTAGTGTTGCTTGGAGTTTTTGGCGCAAACTTTCCGTTGGTATTGCTATTGGATCTTACATAGGCTCAGTGTTATCAATATCCATAGAAGCCTCGACTTTAAAAACAATTATCGGAATATCATACCTTCTTATTGCTCTTCAAATACTTCTTAATGCTGACATGCCAGCAAAAAATCTTAAGCCTTCTTTTAGCACTATCCTTTATGGCGCAGGCACTGGAGCTGCATCATCAATACTAGGAATTGGTGGTGGGAGTTTCACTGTTCCATACTTAAATTATGCTGGTTTAAAAATGGTTAATAGTATAGGTACAGCATCAGCTTGCGGAGTGATAATTTCTTTTTTTGCGTCTCTTGGTTTTATTTTAACTGGACTTGGGGAAGATCAAGCATTAGAAAAATCTATTGGTTTAATTTACTGGCCTGCTTTACTAGGGATTTCTTTAGGTAGTCTATTTAGCGCTCAAACTGGTGTTCATCTGGCTCACAAAATAAGTGAGAAACTATTAAAAGCTCTTTTTAGTATTTTTATCCTTTCAGTAAGCTACTATATGCTTTTTATATGATTATTGAATTATCAGACTTCTTTAACAACCCAAGCCTCATAGCTGTTGGAAATATATCTATTCAATACTATGCAGTTACATGGATACTTTCAGCGATATTTATTTATCTTTATCTTGCTAACAATTCAATCACAAAAGAAATTGGTATATCTAAAGAAAAGGCAAATGATCTTGTCTTTTTGTATGGATTAATATTTGGAGCAATGATTGGTGGAAGGGTTGGATACATGCTTTTTTATGGATTTGATCAGCTTATAAATAACCCTCTTAAGCTTTTCTATATTTGGGAGGGCGGCCTTTCATTCCATGGAGGGCTAATTGGCGTAATCATCTCGATGTTTGTTTTTTCAAAACAAAATAATATTAACTTTATAAGGCTTTTAGACTCTGCAGCTCTTAGCATGCCAATAGGCTTATGCTTAGTTAGGATTGGTAACTTTTTAAATGGTGAACTGTATGGAAGAGCAACAGATGGAAGTTGGGGCTTCATTTTTCCAACTGATCCCTTTGGTCTTACAAGACATCCTTCACAACTCTATGAATCATTTGGTGAAGGTCCTTTGCTGTTCATTCTCTTGCTGATTGTAAATAAATACACAAAAAAAAGAGGTTTAGTTGCTGGATCTTTTCTGTTTTTTTACGGAACTATAAGATTTGTTATAGAAAACTTTAGGCAACCAGATTCACATCTTGGTTTTATTTTTTCTGATTTTCTTACAATGGGTCAACTTTTATGTATTCCTATGATCCTTATTGGTTTAATATTTATAATTACTTTTAAAAATAAGAATGAAATCATATCTTAATCTACTTTCTCACATCTTAGAAAATGGTGAAAAGCGTGAAGACAGAACTAATGTTGGAACTCTTTCTTCATTTGGGCATCAACTGAAATTTGATTTAAGAGATGGATTCCCAGCAGTAACTACTAAGAGACTTGCCTGGAAAGGAGTTGTTTCTGAACTTATTTGGTTTTTGGAAGGCTCAGATGATGAGAGAAGGTTAGCAGAGATAAGATATAACAAAAGTAGAGATGAGTTAACTGATATAGATAAATATCCCACCATTTGGACAGATAATGCAGATAACCAGGGAAAAAATCTGGGATATGAGAATTCATCATCGGTAAAAAAGCTTGGTCCAGTATATGGAGTTCAATGGAGAAATTGGGATGGTAAAGATCAAATTGAAGAGCTCTTGGGCTCTCTTCGAAATAATCCTACCAGCAGAAGGCATATTTTAAGTGCATGGAACGTGGCGATGATAGATAAAATGGCTCTTCCCCCATGCCATCTATTAGCACAATTCTATATCTCTAGTGACCAAAGCTTAGATTGCCATATGTACCAAAGAAGTGCTGATATGTTCCTTGGAGTTCCCTTCAATATAGCAAGCTACTCCTTGCTTATGCATATATTAGGAAAAGTATTAAATTTAGCTCCAAGATATTTTATCCACTCTTTTGGCGATGCCCATATTTATTTGAACTCAGTTGATCAAGTTAAGGAACAAGTTAAAAGGACTCCGCGAGCGCTTCCTCAATTAAAATTTCCAGATATAAATAATTTAGAAGATCTTAAAGATCTTAGCTTGGATGATTTTACACTTGAGGGATATGACCCTCACCCAGCTATAAAAGCCAAGATGGCAATTTAGAGGTTAGCCTTGATTTTGGATATAGTCTCTTCTTAGAGCTAAATTCTTAACACGAATCTCTTCGTTTTCTGTGTATTTGATCCAGCTATTTGCTGTCTTTTTTATCTTCTTATCATCGTCGCGGGCAGCAATCCTAAATTCTTTTTTTGCTTGCTCGAAATTCTGAAGTTCAAAGTATGCTTGACCTAGAGTAAGACGCGCCTGAGATGGGTCCTTTACCTTCCCTTTCTTAAGGCCTTGTTCAATAGCATCTACAGCCTCTTCTAATTTATCCTCAGAAAGATATAAGCTACCAAGAATTATGAATGTTTGTCCATCTTTTGCTAGCTTAGCGGCTTTCTCCATAATAGGTATTGCAATATCAATTTCTTGAGCCATTCTCCATGCATCAGCCAGCAGCTTCAGATTCTTCTCATTGTCCTTAACTACTGGAAGGATTTTCTCCTCTTTTGTTTTTTCATCAATGACTGGAACTTTTTTTATTCTTCCGGCCTCTAAAACTTTTGCTGCCCAATAGGGATTATTGTTTAAGAGAAGTAACTGAGCTAATGCGAGATATTCTGATTCTTTATCAAGTAAATCCTTTTGGTATGCCGCATTAAGAGTAATCATATAATCTAGCTCTCTACTTAGTTGGCCATAAATACCGCCAAGTTGAATAAAATACATTTTTTTAGGGTAAAGGTTTACCAAGATTTCATATATATCAAGCTGTTTATAAAGAGACTCTTCTTTACCAATCCTTAGTGAGAGTTCGTTATAACATGCAGCCATTAGCACATACCAATTTTCTTTTGGTTTGTATTCCTCAAGTTCAGCAGTTTGAACAGCACTTAGCATGCTCTCTAAAGCTTTTTCATAGTAGTCTAGTTTCTCACTTTCAGATTTCTTATCAGTCCCAACCTGGAAATATGCTTGCCCTAAAAGAGACCAACCTTGAGCAGTGACAACTTCAACTTCATCCATCCACTGAAGAAGAACCTTAACTCCTTCTTCATAATCCTCATTCACAAAGTTTAGTTGAGCAAGAGTGAATAAAGATGCCACCCTTAAAGGTATTGTAGATTCAGGCTCTGCTAGAAGGTTTTTATATGCTTGCATAGCATCGGAATATCTTTCTTCTGAAAAATAAACATACCCCCAGTAATTCCACATCACTGATCTGTCATAACTACGCAAACTGTCCCTCTTTTCTAGAAGTTCATTTAAAATTTCCTTCACTGTGACAAAATCTGGATCTTCTTTGCCGTTTTCATCTACACGCTCAAGTGCTTCAACTACTTTAACTATCTTTTTAGCAGTTGATGTTTGAAGTGCTCTTGCTTTTTTATATGTAACTTTTTGATCTTGAGATTGCGCACCTAGGTCAAAAGGTGCTATGACTAGGCTAAAAACAAAAAATAATGACAGTAATCTTAAAAACATATTTATGAGTCTTCCATTATAAACGTAAATTTATGTTGCACACCTTCAACTCTAACAGCCTTTCCATCAACAATTTTTGGTTTATATTTCAACTTGAGTGCTGCTCTAGAAGATGCAGAGTTAAAAATTGAGCATGGTCTAAGTTGTGCCTCAGGATCATTTGGGTTTTTTGAAGTGCAATAACCTTCAACTGGAACTACATCTTCAATGGTGCCAGATTCAGTTATAGTAAAGGCAACAATTGCAAATCCCATAGTCCCCCTCTCTTGAGCTCTTCTTGGATATTGGGGTTGGATTTTAAAAAGAGGAATGTATTCTCCGTCTCTAAAGAAACTCCCCCCGGCAGTAAATTTAGCTTTTGGTTTTGGGATATTGACATCAATTCCAGTAGTTGGCTGAAGATCTACTTCGGGTTGCGCAATATCTTCGGGCTGCTCTTCTGGTTCATCTGGCTTATCAACCTGTTCCATAAAAGTATCTATTTCTCTCTCAGGCATAACAATATCTGCCAACTTTACTGATTTATCATCTTTTAGCCCGCTATCTCCTAATGAGATAAGAGTAACCATTAGAACGAATAGAAAAAAAGTTGTAAAAACTGATAGTACTAAAACAGCGAAGTACTTGTTAATTTCAAAAAGCTTAATATAGGCTACTTTAATTGGAAGAAGAAGATTTGACGCTAACCCACCCATAAAAACCTACTTTGGCTCTGAAGCTAGAGATATTGCAGAAACACCAGCTTCCCTTGCTCCATCCATAACTTTAATTATGGTATCGGCAACTGCTTTCTCATCCGCTTGGATCACAACTGAGCCTTGAGGGTTATCAGCTAAAAGTTTTACAACATTAGCTTTAACTTGTCTTACATCAATTCTTCTTCCATCCATCCATACTTCTCCAGTTGGACCAACTGCAATAAGAATAGCTGCATTTTCTTGAGTCTCAGCTGTGTCTGAATCAGGTCTATTTATTTCCAAACCTGGTTCTTTAATAAAGTTTGCTGTAACAATAAAGAATATGAGCATAATAAATACCACATCTAACATTGGGGTAATATTGATTTCGCTTTCTTCCTCTTGAACTGCTGTAGATATTGCGTTTCTTCTCACTTTAATTTCTCCTAAACTCTTTTAATTCTTTCTTCAAGAATTCCGGTGTGTCTCTCGCTCACACTAGATATATAAATCATTGCAAAAATCCCTGATAGAGATACAACCATGCCTGCCATAGTTGGAAGGGTTGCCTTTGAAACACCTCCAGCCATTGCTCTAGCATCACCGCCTCCGCTGAAAGCCATAACTTGGAAGACCTCGATCATTCCAGTAACTGTTCCAAGCAAACCAAATAATGGAGCTAGCGCAATACATGTTTTTATAAGTGTCGTATTCCTATTAATAGAAGATTTTGCCTCAGCTAAAAATTTTTCTCTAATTTGTAGGGCATGCCATGAAGTTTTATCAGCTCTTGAATCCCATTTGGAAACAAGAGATTTAAGAAACATATCATGGCCATGTGAAAGATAATATATCCTCTCAAATATTAATCCCCACATTAAAAGAACTAAAAGTGCTATTAACCAAAGCACACTGCCACCAGCTTCCATGAAGTCTCTGATGGAAATGAAAGATTCAGTTATAGCGTAAATCATTATTTGCTTTCGGCTCTTTCAGCTAATATCCCAGTACTTTGCTCCTCAAGAACACCAACGATCTCACGCGCAGATGAGTTTGCAAATGAATGGAGTAAAGTTGTCGGAATCGCGACAAGCAGTCCAAGAACTGTAGTTACAAGAGCCTGCGAAATACCACCGGCCATTAGTTTTGGATCACCCGTTCCATAAAGAGTAATTTGTTGGAATGTCACGATCATCCCTGTTACCGTCCCAAGTAATCCTGCCAATGGAGCAACAACTGAAATAATCTTAACAATACCAATATATCTTTCAATATCCGGCCTTTCAGCCATAATAGCTTCTGCAAGTTTTAACTCTAATGTGTCTATATCTTTTGAGAAATGTTCCTCTCCAACTTTTAAGACTCTTCCAAGTGGATTATTAGGGTTAAGAGCTTTCGATTTTGATTGCTTTCTTACTGCTCTTCCAGTTACATATAAAACATAGAGTTTATATAAAGCTAAAAGAGTCCCAAGAAGACCAACGATAACAATCGCATAACCGATCTCTCTACCTTGAGCTAATCTTTCAGTTAGGCTTGGTGTTTGAATTAAGTTAGCAAGAAGGCTTCCTCCAGTAGGTCCTGTAGGGTCAATACCGAAAGTTACTTGCTCACCAGCTCCTGCTGATGCAATGTTATTAGCAGTTCTTGTATATCTTCCTTCAGGTTGTCTTGGTAAAAATGCATATTGTCCTTTAGAAGCAGCAAATTCTAGATACCTCCCATCACACACAGCATTAAAGAGTCCGACACGGACTACATCGCAATTAGAAGTTTCACCATCTACATCAATGACACTTGCCTCAAAAGAAGCAATTTCTCCACCAGCAACCATTTCTCTTTGTAGCTCATACCAAAGGCCTTCAATTTCTCTAATTGTTGGGAGTTCTGTTGTCTCCGACATTTTAGCAGTCAAATTGTTTAAAAAATCAACTCTGCCTGTTCCAAATTGAGCAGATGATAATGAGCCAGTGAACTGAACAGCTGCTTCACCAGAAGCACTTTGAAGGTGTCCAAATAATTCCACAAGTGAACCAAGCTCTTTTTTATAAGCCTCTTCTTTAACTCGTAAGATTTCTTCGTTCTTCTTATATTCAGCTTCTAGCTGGTCAGCAATCCTTTCCTGTCTTGCAAGCTCTCTTTTTTCAGCAGCAAGGATAGATGCTTGTTTATTCTTATTTGCCATAAACTCAGCTTCTCGGATAGCATTTTCAGATTGTTCTCTGACTTGGCCTTCTTTAACTAGCTCAAGGAGTTGTTGAACAGTAGAAGGAGCCTCGCCTTCAACAGCGTCTTCTTGAGCAACTAAAACGTGATTACTGCTAATTAAAAGTGCGAATAGATAAATTTTTAAAAGTCTCATCTTGCACCCCCTTTAACTACAGGTAATAGAAGCATGTCTGTAGGTGCAAGTTTCTTAGCCATTCTTATACCATCTCTGATAGCTGTTCTATAGCCTGAAACCTCTTCCCAATCATTTGTTTCGTTATTCCAGAAACCACTTTGTTGTTCATCCTTAGTTTGATAGAACATTCCTATTCTTCCAACAGCAAGAATGTTAACAACCATCTCTTTTCCGTCTATAACTATCGTATCTTCATATGAAGAAATCTTTCTACCATACTCTGCCTCGATGTTATAAGCTTCAAGTATCTGTCTCACTTGCTCTGATGCAGTTATTTTTGGATTTGATAGTGAGCTTCTCACAATGTCTATTCTTTCCAATCTTTCATCAATATAGAATGGTGTATCTAGTGCGACGAATTGCTCAAGCCCTTCGAGCATTCTCTGAGCCAATGGTGGGATTTGTCTTTGCATAACGACAACCTGAACTAACTGCTCATCGAGCTTATCCATTAAATCAAGCTGAGCTTGAATTTGAATTCTTTTTTGTTCGTTATATAACTTAAGTCCTTCTACCTGCTTAGCTACCACCTTATATTCATTTACAATCTTGTCAGTTTGTTTTTCGGTACCATCAATTTTTTCTTGTGATACAGCGCTTTGGCCAGAGTTTTCTCTACCAACCTCTAAAACTGATTCCATATCACTGGCAGATAGAATAGATGTACTTACCAAAAATAAAAACGGTAAGATGAGTTTTTTTGTCAACATAAATGCTCCCTCATATGTGGTGTCTTGATATTCTAACAACTGATTTAAAAACCTCAAAAAAAAAATTCATTGTCCTAAATTAGTTGTTGAATAAAAACCTAAAATATTTTAGGAAAAAATATGGGTGTTTTCTTAACATATTTTTGATATTCAAGATTGTCTCCCCATTTTACGCTAGCTCTTGCTTCAAGCATTCTGACACCGCTTACAAAATAGATCAGTACAAAAGAAAAAATTGGTGATATCAACGTCCAATATTGCGCTCCCTCAAGGTATGGTAAAGACATGATTGCTATGCCCGTCCATAAAACAACTTCACCAAAGTAGTTTGGATGCCTAGAAGAAGACCAAAGCCCTGTTGTAATGAACTTATTTGCATTCTCTGGAATTGCTCTGAATTGAGTTTTTTGATTATCTGCAATAACTTCAATAGAAAATCCAGCAATAAAAATTAATAGTCCCAAATAAAATATTGGTTCAACTGCGAGCACTCCGTTTGAGACTGCAGTTAGAGCGCATAATGAGCAAATAACTACCCATAATGCAGACAAATTGAATGTCATAAAAAATTGTGTTGGGCTTGTCTTTATTGTTCTAAATCTCTTATCTTCTCCTGCATCTAATACTCTTTTTAATAAGAAACTCCCAAGTCTTATAGTCCAAACTAGAACTGCAATAGAGATAAATAGGCTTAATGAGAATGTTGCTCCATATGTCTGATAGTAAACAAAAAGAGATCCAAATGCGTAACAAATGGATCCAGTTAAATCATAAAACTTTTCAGTTTTAAAGATTAACGCTGGCACAAAGGCAACCCAATGAATTATTAAAATATACCAAGCAGTTTTAATGACTAAATCAGAATCTGAAAGCCCCGCAAAAGCTATAGTTGCAAGTATTACACCTAGCGAAATAGCTGAATTTATTATCATATTTTTTGGTGTCTCTTTCATATTTTTACCATCCACATTGCCTTCCTTCATTTTGTTTATCTAGCCACTCTTTGAGAGGTGAGTAGTAATTAATTATAGATTTACCACTTAATTCTCTGACTCCAGTTAGTTCTTCAAAAGCATCTTGCCATGGAACACTGCTTCCTAGTGCAAGCATTGACTTTAATTTTTCACCTGCTTCAGGATTATTGTAAATTGTGCATTCATGAAGAGGTCCATCAAATCCAATATTATTACAAAGAGACTCGTGAAACTGATATTGCATAATTCTTGCTAAATAGTACCTAGTATATGGTGTATTTCCAGGAATATGATATTTAGCTCCTGGATCAAAAGCATCATAATCCCTTGCTATAGGGGCCTCAACGCCCTGATATGACTCTCTTAATTCCCACCAAAGATTATTTAATTGATCAGTTTCTACATCACCTGAGAAGACTTGTGATCTCCACTTATCAAGGATAAGCGTCCATGGGATAACAACAATTCCCTCGAGGGCTTGCTTCATTAAAAGAGATATTGGATCAGAAATTGCATTTAAATATTGCTCTTCATCTATGTAACCAAGCTCTTTCAAATATGCGGGTGTTATTGAAAGAGATAACAAATCGCCAACAGCTTCGTGAAATCCATCATTTGCCCCACTTTCATATATTGATGGCAGATGGTTATAGGCTTGGTAGTAAAAAATGTGTCCGAGTTCATGATGAATAGTAACGAAATCCTCTTCATTTTTTTGGATACACATTTTAATTCTTAAGTCCTCTTCAGAATCAAGATTCCATGCGGAAGCATGACAGGTTACATCTCTATCTCTAGGCTTAACAAAAAGGGATCTCTCCCAAAATGTATCAGCCAGCCTCTCGAATCCTAAAGAAACAAAGAAGTCTTCAGCAACTCTGACCATATCAACTTCAGAAAGATTTTCCTCTTGGATAATTTGTGTAAGGTTGATAGAGAAATCTGCTGATGAAGGCTCATAAACTAAGTCATATATGTTGTTCCAGGATTGTGCCCACATATTTCCTAAAATATGAGCAGGTATCATCCCATCTTTTTCAACAACATCGTCTCCATAAAACTCATTTAGCTCTCCTCTTACATGGCAATGAAGCGAATCATAAAGAGGCTTTACCTCCTCCCAAACTCTGTCTACATCAGATAAGAATTCATCTGAGCTCATATCATATTTGCTAAACCATAAGTCGCTAAGACCATTGAAACCAAGATCTTTGGAGCCCATTTCGCCTATTTCTACCATTCTCAGATATTTTTCTTTCATTGGCTTGCCAATCTCTCTCCAACCGGACCATGCCATTAGAAGATCGTTTGGATTCCTGGAGTTATCGATGATTTGTTCGAATCCCTCTAAATCATAGCAAGTGCCATCTTCAAAACAATGTCTTCCACTCCCATACATAGCAGAGAGTTCAGCTTTTAAGTTGGCTATTTCAGTAGCAAGATCTTCATCTAAAGGTGATGGCATAACAAAACCGCTCTTAACAAAATTAAGTTTTCTTCTAGTATCTTTTGATACATCCACATCATCAAATTCAGCTGCTCGTCTTGCATTCTCAACAGACAAAAGGCTGTATCTTTTGCTATAGTCAGCAACAACTTTTTGTGAGTCATAAGTAATGAAGTTAGACGAAATCCAATAAGCTGAGCTTGCAATTGGTCCTTCTTTAGAACTGAATTCCTCCATCTTGTCTAAGAAAAGAATTGCATCTTCTTCTGTGAGCTTGGTTTCATTAGAGCATCCTTGGAGTAAAAGGATTGCAAATGTATAAATAAAGAATTTGTTCATTTAATAACTCCCAATTAAAATGAGTAAACATATTGTAAACCATGAAGATACCAACAAATCAATTTAGAACGGGAACAAAAATACTTCTTGATGGAGCGCCATGCTCGGTGCTAAGTCATGAGTTTCATAAGCCAGGAAAAGGTCAAGCAGTTGTAAGAATAAAATATAGAAATTTGTTATCAGGAAATGTTATTGAAAAAACTTTTAAATCTAACGAAAGTGTAGAGCTTGCTGATGTTACTGTAAAAGAAATGGCATTTTTGTATAAAGATGAATCAAAATGGTACTTTATGGATAACAGTTCTTATGAACAAATAGAGCTGGATGAAAAGATTATGATTGATGCAAAAAAATGGCTTATTGGTGAGGAGCTTTGTGAAATAGTGCTTTGGAATGACTTAGCTATAGCAATTAGTGTTCCAAAAATTGTAAGTTTAAAGATTGAAACATCTGAACCTGGTGTAAAAGGAGATACGGTGTCCGGAGCTCAAAAACCAGCAGTTCTTGAAACTGGAGTTTCAATTCAAGTCCCTCTTTTTGTTGAGGAAGGTGAAGTTGTTAAAGTGGATACTCGTTCATCAGAATATTTAGGAAGAGCGAATGATAACTGACGAAATACGGAATAAGATTCTAAGCCATATTGATAAGCACTTCTCTGAAGAAGAGGTTTCAGCAGCTTCTTCAAAGTTCCAGATAGAGATACCTGATAGTTCTGAGAAAGGTGATCTTACATGCAATATTGCTCTTATATTAGGCAATATTACTAAAAATAATCCTAAAGAAATTGGTCTTGAGATTGGAAATGTCTTAAAGGACATTAATTCAATAAGCTCTATTGAGGTTGCAGGCCCTGGATTTATTAATATCTTTCTTAATCACTCTGGGACTCTAAAAATAATTAAAGATATTCTTGATAAGAAAACTATTCGTAAGGCAGAGGATCCAAAAAGTATTCAAGTCGAATTCGTCTCAGCAAATCCAACCGGTCCACTTCATGTTGGCCATGGAAGAGGTGCTATTTATGGAGACGTAATTTCAAAGCTACTTGAAAGAAAAGGCCATAAAGTTCAAAAGGAGTACTATGTAAATGATGCAGGAAGACAAATAGATATTCTAACGGCTAGTGTATATCTAAGAGCTATAAATCTAGAAGATAATATTTTTCCTGAGAGTGCTTACAAAGGAAAATACATTCAGGAAATTGCTAAGAATGCTAATTTACAGGAATCTGTAAGTGTTGATGATCTCTTCAATAATCTCCCCGAGGATGAGGAGGAGAAGATCGATGAGATTATCTTGCATCTCAAATCTGCCAGCGAGAAAGACTGGCACTCAACTAAAAAAGTATCATTAGAGAGTGTTCTTTCTGCTATAGAGAAAGATCTGAAAGATTTTGGTGTAACTTTTGATAACTGGTTCTTGGAATCCTCTCTTTTAGGCACTGATTCAAAGATTAGTGCGGCTGTTCAACAACTAGATACAAAAAGTCTAATAGATAGTCGAGATGGAAATATTTGGTTTAAGTCTTCCGATTTTGGTGATGATAAGGATAGAGTTTTAATAAGGGCAGATGGAAGACAAACTTACTTCGCTTCTGATGTTGCTTATCACAAGGATAAATTAGATAGAGGCTTTGATGAGATTATAAATATTTGGGGCTCTGATCATCATGGATATATTAAGAGAGTTGAAGCATCTCTAGAGGGCCTTGGCTATGATAAAAATAAACTTTCTGTGAAGCTGGTTCAGTTTGCAAATCTAATTAAAGGCGGTTTACCTGTAAAGATGTCCACAAGAAGTGGAGAATTTTACTCTCTTGAGGACTTATTGAGTGATGTTGGTTCTGATGTTGCTAGATTCTATTATCTCTCAAAACAAACTGATCAGCATTTGGATTTTGATCTAGACTTAGCAGTCTCTAGCAAAAAAGAGAATATGTACTACTACATTCAATATGCACATGCCAGAATATGCTCGCTTGAAAAAAAAGCTGGTCTAAAAAAATTTCCAGCAGAAAATATTTCTGAAGATCATGTAGATATTTGTTCTAATCTTATTCATGAGATCTCAAAATATCCAAATGTACTTGAGAAAACTTGCAACAACCTTTCACCACATTTATTAATCTTTTATCTAAAAGATTTAGCTTCAATTTTTCATAATTTTTACAACGACAACAAGATATTAGACAAGTCAGAATCTGAAAAACTAACTATTCTTGCGGTTACACATGCTGCAAAGGAAATAATAGCGGATAGTCTTAGCTTGTTAGGTGTTAAAGCATTAGAAGAAATGTAAATGAAAGATTTCGCACAACAAAAAAAAGATATAAAGAAAAATAAAAGTGTTTCAAGCAGAAAAAGTGGTAGATCGCCAGTTCCTATAAAGCTCATTTTAGCTTTGATGGTTTTTCCATTCGTATTTCTTATGGGCTCTGGGCTATTCTTTAATACAGAGTCTGAGATTTATACAGTAGAAAAAACAGCAAATGATATTACTTTCACATTTGAGCAAGACCTCAAAGATGAAAATATATACCTTGAGCTAGAGAAGATTTATGAAGAGGCAACTTGTGAATCTTATCTTCAGATTGAAGCCTATGGTAAAAAGATATTTGCAGAAGAAACTTTAAATAAAATGGAAGAGTTAGGTTTTGAGCCCTACTTAGAGGAGGTAACATCTAAAAACTTTAATGGAATACTTTTCAGAGTAATGATTGGCCCCATGCAAAGCATCTCTGATACAAATAATGCCAGAGAAACTCTTATAAGAGCTGATTTTCTTCCTCTTCTAAGAACAAAATGTGTTCAAATATGACGAAACCTTTTGCTGATTTCAAAGAAGATCTAAGGTTCTTTTGTAGTGAGAATGCAATCGATAATGACAAAATATCTGTTGTTGGTGTCTCCAAAAAAAAGAGCTTAGAAGATATATTGGAACTTTATAAGCTTGGTCTTAGAGATTTTGGTGAGAATTATGCTCAAGAACTTAATGAAAAATCTTTGGCCCTTAATTCAGAAAACATAAGATGGCATTTTATTGGTCCCATCCAAACCAATAAGATTGGTTTAATTGTAAAAAATTCTTATCTTGTTCATTCGGTTGATAGAGAAAAAGTAGTTAAAAAAATGGATCTTGAATCAAAAAAGATTAATAAAATACAAAAAGTGTTGGTTCAAGTAAATATTAGTGGGGAAGCCTCTAAATCTGGAATCTCCTCTGGTGATGTTGGAGAGTTTGTAGATTTTGTTGATAGCTTTGATAACTTAGAGCTTATTGGGCTAATGTTTATGCCAAATATTAACCAGGATAAATCTTCACATATCAAAGAAATAATAGATTCTGTTGCTTTGTTTGAAAGTATGAAATCAAAAAAAAGAAATATAAAAGTTCTATCTTTGGGAACTTCATCTGACTATAAAGAATGCATTAAAGAAGGGTCAAACCTCATAAGAGTTGGAGAAATTCTCTTTGGTCCTCGGCTTTGATTTATAATTCAATCTTATGAATAGTAGTTTGTTTTCTTTCCTAGAGCTTGTAAGTACAGGCCTAATGTTTATTGCTGTAATTTATTCTATTTTTTCTATATTCAAAGTTAATTATTTCAATCCCATAGTTCAAATATTCGTTAAGATTGTAGATCCATTTACAAAAGTCTTTTTCGGGGTCAATAAATCTATATCAGGATTGATTGTCGCAATAGTTTTTAAGTTTTTAGGACTCTTAAGTTATGTGTCCAGTTATAGTTATATTCTGCTTATTTCTATAAGTTTTTTTGAGGTTCTTATCGTATTCTTTAAGATACTTTTTTACTTTGTTATTGCTGGTGTTGTTAAGAGTTGGGTTGCTCCATTTTCTGAAAATGATATGTGGAAGATTGTTGAGGAAGTTTCTAATAAAATTCTTGATCCAATAAGAAAATTTATTCCAGCTATCGGTGGCTTAGATTTCTCTCCTATCTTTGCATTTATTTTACTTAATTCCATAAATGTTTTTCTGGCACAGCTTGCTGTTTCTATTCTCTAAATGATTGTAGAAACAAAAAAAATACTTATTGATTCTAAATTAGAATTTGCTTCGGGAGAGGCTCTTGAAAGCTTTGAGTTAATGACAGATTTTTATGGGGAGCTAAATGAGAAAAAAGATAATGCAGTCCTTGTGTGTCATGCATTCTCTGGAAGTCATCATGCTGCAGGAAAAAGGGATAGCAACATTGGTTGGTGGGATGAATTCATTGGTCCAGACAAAACAATAGATACAAATCGTTTCTTTGTGATCTCCGTAAACAATCTTGGAAGTTGTTTTGGTTCAAGTGGCCCACTTAGTAAAGATAAAAATGGGGAGAGGTTTAATAATAATTTTCCTCAGCTCGAGGTTATTGATTGGGTTGAATCTCAAAAAATGCTTGCCGATAAATTAGGAATAAAAAAGTGGCATTTAGTTATTGGTGGAAGTTTAGGCGGAATGCAGTCGCTTCAATGGGCTGTAAGTTATCCTAAAATGGTAAAAAAAGTTGGCATTCTTGCCTCTGCAGCTAAAACAAGCTCTCAAAATATTGCTTTGAACGAGGTTGAGAGAGAAGTTATAAGGAAAGATAGTGATTTTCATGGCGGAAAATATCTCGAATTTAACAAATCTCCAGTTAAAGGCCTTAAGGCTGCAAGGATGCTTGGTCATATAACTTATTTATCTGCTAAAAACATGGATCAGCGCTTTGGAAGAAAGTTACAAAACACTAATTCCAAAATAGCTGAAGATATTGATTTTGAAATTGAGAACTATCTTCAATACAAGGGAGGAAAGTTTGCAGAATCATTTGATGCTAATTCATATATTCTTTTAACAAAAGTTATGGATAAATTTGACATTGCTCAT
The DNA here is from genome assembly GCA_902605165.1 of uncultured SAR86 cluster bacterium. Lineage (GTDB taxonomy): Bacteria > Pseudomonadota > Gammaproteobacteria > Magnimaribacterales > D2472 > CACNXK01. Next base: position 200,667 of record CACLBJ010000001.1, read on the forward strand.
GGGTATGACAACAGTCTTGAAGTTGCTCTTGAAAACATTGATGCCGAAGTTCTAGTTGTATCATTTACCTCAGATTGGATGTTCCCTTCAAGCAATGGAAAAGAGATATGTTTGGCATCAATCAAAGCGAATAAAAAATGTTCATATATTGAATTAGAAGGAGAGCATGGTCATGATAGCTTCCTTTATCCAAATGAAGATTACCAAAATGCTATAAAAAACTTTATCGAATCAAAATGAAATCAGATTTTAAGAGAATAATTGAAAAATGGATTCCGCAAAATACTAAAGTGCTTGACTTAGGCTGTGGTGATGGAGATCTTTTGGAACACCTTAAAAATTCGAAAAATGTTAATGGTTTTGGTATTGAAATAGATATTTCTAAAGCTAATGAGTGTCTTAGAAGAAATATCCCAGTTATGCAGTGTGATATTGATGAGGGTATTAGAGAGTTCAATGATTTAGACTTCGATGTAACGATAATGGCGAATTCAATTCAGTGTCTTAAAAATCCTAATATAGCTCTTCAAAATATCCTTAATATCTCTAGTAAATGTATTGTTACTCTTCCCAACTTTGCTCACTGGTCCTGCAGATTAGATTTATTTTTAGGAAAGATGCCAGTTACAAAGAATCTTCCAGTGCCTTGGTATGAAACTAAGAATATTCATTTGTGCACTATTAAAGACTTCGAAGAACTTTGTAAGGAGTTAGATTTGTTTGTAATCGAGAAATTATATTTAAACAACAGCTTCAAGGAGAGTCCTTTAACAAAATTATTACCTAATCTTTTTGCTGCCGAAGGTGTGTACTTAATTGAAAGGAAATAAATTAATTATAGCCTCCTCCAATAAGGGGAAAATTAGCGAATTCCAAAAGATTCTTCCGCATTTTGAATGTATTCCTCAATCAGCTTTTAATATTTGTGATGTTGAAGAAACAGGAAAAGATTTTGAAGAGAACGCTATTCTGAAAGCCAAAAATGCATTTTTGGAGACAAATATTCCTTGTATTGGTGATGACTCAGGTTTGATCGTCCCTGCAATTAATAATGAGCCTGGCCTTTATTCGGCTAGATATGCAGGAGTTAATGCAACAGATAGCGATAATAGAAATAAACTTATATCCAAACTAAAAGATGGAAAGCTTGAATCAACTTATGCGTATTTTTTTTGTTGCATTATTGCTGTGGGGATAAAAAGTCAAAATGAGATTATAGTTTGTACTGGAAAAGTTGAGGGTGAGGTCAAAACTATAGAGAGAGGTAAAAAAGGTTTTGGTTATGATCCAATGTTTTATCCTAGAGGATATTCTGAGTCCTTCGCGGAACTTAATTCTCTAGAAAAGAATAAAATAAGTCATAGAGGTCTAGCTCTAAAAAAACTTATGGAAGAATTAAATAAGACTTAATTTGAAGCTATATATTTCTCGTCCTTCATTGATTCCTTTTTTTTGAAACTTAGAAAACTCTCTCCCAGGTATTTGCTTTATAGTCTCAACAGAAAACTTATCTTCAAAATCTCTTAATACATCTTGTATATGTTCAGCATAGTTTTTCCAATCTGTAGAAAGAAAAAGGAGTGAATTTGGTTTCAAGCATGCTTGAATGCGTGCAAAAAATTCTTTATTTAAAAGTCTTCTTTTGTGATGTCTGTCTTTTGGCCATGGGTCAGGACAAATAATATAAACTTCATCAAATCTAAAACCCTCTTCTTCAAAAATAAGATCTCTTATATCTCCTTCATGAATGCATATATTTTCTAGTGAATGCTCTCTAATTTTCCCAATTAAATTCCCAATTCCAGATTTGTACACTTCAGATGCTAAAAATAATGTATTGTTTTTTTCTTTTGCAAAGGAAAAGAAATCTTCTCCGTTACCAAAACCTATTTCAAGTGCAATTTTATCGAATGATGGATTGTCATTTAGAGTATTAGGATGTTTCAACGAATAATCTGCTAAAAAACTTAGATTTTTTTCTTGAAGCTTTGTTATTCTTCCTTTTCTTCTAGCAAAGCTTGGTAGAAAGTTATATCTCAACTACTTTATCACTCCATCATCAGGAGACGATTTCGATGCATATAGTCTCTTCTGCATTCTTCCGGCCAAGAATGCTTCTCTACCTGACTCAATTGCTTTTTTCATAGCTGAGGCCATGAGAATTGGATTTTTGGCTTCGGCTATCGCTGTATTCATTAATACACCATCGCATCCTAGCTCCATTGCTATAGCTGCATCCGAAGCAGTTCCTACTCCTGCATCAACTATTATTGGTTTATTTGAGTTCTCCAAAATTATCTCTATATTGTATGGGTTTGTTATTCCTAATCCTGAACCAATGGGAGCTGCTAAAGGCATTATTGAAACACATCCAATGTCATCAAGCTCTTTACATAATATTGGATCATCGGTGCAATAAACCATTACTTCAAAATTATCTTCAACCAACACTTTTGCAGCTTCAAGTGTTTGGGTCATATTTGGAAATAGAGTTCTTTCATCCCCAAGAACCTCTAATTTGACTAGATTATGGCCATCTAATAGCTCCCTTGCTAGATTGCAAGTTCGAACCGCATCATCCACACTATAGCAGCCTGCTGTATTGGGAAGAATTATAAATTCTTCAGGATTTAAGAAATTAAGAAGGTTTGGTTCATCTTTGTTTTGGCCAATATTGGTTCTTCTAATTGCAACAGTAACTACATGCGCTCCAGATGCAACTATTGCGGCTTGTGTTTCTTGGAAATCTTTATATTTTCCTGTGCCAACCAAGAGCCTGGACGAGAATTCTCTAGAACCGATAACCAGCTTATCCAATTTATCCTCCGCCAACGGCAATAACTATTTCAACAACGTCTTTGTCATTGAGAGTATAGTTATCAATCTGAGATTTTGGAACAATCTCTCGATTTATTTCTACAGCGAATCTTGCTTCCTGGAGATTTAAACTATCTACAAGTTCTTTGAGGGAGTTCGATTTTAGGAGGATTTCTGAGCCGTTAAGGATAATGCCTATTGTTTTAGCATTCACAAAGCATCAGACATAGAGCTTCTTAATTTTTTAAGAGCACCACTTTCGATCTGTCTAACCCTTTCAGCAGAAATTTCATACTCTTCTGCTAACTCATGGAGCGTAACTTTAGAGTCAGATAAATATCTCCTTCTTATAATATCTTTGCTTCTGTCATCAAGGCCTTTGAGAGCATCTAAAAGCTCAGCATTATTAAATGCCATTGTTTGTTCTGCTTCTACTTGGTCTTCAGGGTTAAAACTATTATCTTCTAGATATTGTGATGGCGCCATTATTTGATCGTCACCGTCACCTGTATTTACAGGAGCATCGAATGATGAATCATTTGAAGATAGTCTATTTTCCATATGCAAAACATCTTTGACTTGGACATTTAGATCTTCAGCTATTTTTTCTGCTTCATCTTTAGTAAGCCATTCCAGTGACTTTTTCTTACTTCTTAGATTGAAGAATAATTTTCTTTGAGCTTTGGTAGTAGCTATTTTTACTAGTCTCCAATTTTTAAGTATGTATTCATGGATTTCAGCTTTTATCCAGTGGACTGCAAAAGAAACAAGTTTTACGCCTCTATTAGGGTCAAATCTATCAACAGCTTTCATAAGACCAACATTACCTTCTTGGATAATGTCGCCTATTGGCAAACCATAGCCTTGATATGATCTTGCAATATGAACTACAAAACGAAGATGTGAAATAACCAATTGCCTTGCAGCTTCAAGATCATCATTATCATAAAGCTTATGTGCAATTTCTTTCTCTTGCTCAGGCGTTAGAATTGGTATTGAGTGCACACAAGCTAGGTAAGACTCTATATCTTTGCCTGGTGTTGTTAGCTCAATTTTCTGTAAATCAGTACCCATTATAATTTGCGTTTATAATACATTATACATAAATATTATGTAGACCTTAAATTATAGCAATTTTTTTACATAATCTTCCACTTTTTGACTATAAGCCCGTCTGATAAGTTCATTTCTGTATGCAATAAACGGTGGATTGAGTATGTTTTTCTTGGAGTATTTGAGTTTTTCAAAGTCCTCTAGATTGAGTATCGAACCCCCATAAGATGCAAGAACAGCATCTGCGGCAGCAATATCCCACTCAGAAGTTGGTCCAAATCTTGGGTAGATATCTGCTTCATCGTCACATAAAGCACAAATCTTTAATGAGCTGCCCTTTTCAACAAGCTCATAATCTATTTCAGAGTCTTGAAGAAATTTTAAGAACATTGTATCTGCTTCTCTTTTATGACTTCTGCTCATAACAATCCTCAGTGGTGCTGCTTTTTCAGCCTTTGTTTGGGAAACTGTATCAAGGCTTGTCCAAATCTTCATATCAGTTGGCCTTTGAACAAGCCCAAAAATACTTCGGTGCTCATAAATAAAAGATATATTTACTGAAAAGTCTCCATTTCTATTAATAAATTCTTTAGTTCCATCAAGTGGATCTATTAACCAGTAGCTATCTTCATAGGAAATATTGTTTTCGAAGGTCTCTTCAGAAACAGCCTGAGTTTCAGGAGTTATTCTTTTTAGTCCTTCAATAATTATATTGTTTGATGATTCATCCGCTAGTGTTAAGGGAGATCCATCATCTTTATTTTTATGTGAAAAATCAGAATTATAAATATCCATTATCGAGGAACTGGCTTTTGAAGAAATATCTATTAAGTCTGGTAAGAGTTTATTGAAATCTAGCATTTTTAATTTTTTTTTGATTATAAGGATCATTTACTTATAATTACAGTTTCCAACTAATATAAATAATGAATCAAAAACTTTTAGAAAATTTAGAATTTGTTCACAGCAGACTTAAGTGGCTGAGCAAAGATAGAAAAATTGTACTGCCTCACCATAAAACATTTGATCTTGTGGATGAGTTAATGGATAAAGTCTCAGAGTCAATAGATATTGCAAAGAAATGAGTAAGTATTCCTGCTTTGATTTAAAAATAAAAGACCATATATGTAGTCTTGTTTTAAATCGTCCAAATGAACTAAATACAATGACTAGAGACTTTTGGGTTGAGCTAGGAGATGCTTTAGAGGAAATAAATAGAGATTCTGAAGTAAGGGTTGTAGTTCTTTCATCTACTGGAAAACACTTTTGTGCAGGTATGGACCTTAGTGCTTTTTCTAATGGAGTTGATGATATTCCTGATGATAAGAAACCAGATCATGCTCGAGTTGGAGAAGTTCTATATAGAACAGCAAAAGAACTTCAAGGGTATATCAGCAAACTCGAAGAAATAAGAGTCCCAGTAATTGCAGCTGTTCATGGTGGTGTTATTGGGGGAGCATTAGATTTAATTACTGCATGTGATATGCGTTTTGCCTCAAACGATGCTTTCTTTTGCATCCAAGAAATCAATATTGGCATGGCTGCTGATGTTGGTACCCTCCAAAGGCTACCAAAGATTATTCCTGATTCAAAGATGAGAGAGATGGCTTATACAGGAAGAAGAATGCTTGCTGATGAAGCTAAAGATTCAGGGCTTGTAGGAGAAGTTTATGAAACACAAGATCAAATGCTTGATGCAGTTCATAAACTAGCAGCTGAAATAGCCTCTAAATCACCAGTAGCTATATATGGTCTTAAGGCGGTTATGAATTACTCAAGGGATCACAATGTAAGTGATAGCTTAGACTTTAATGCTCTATGGAGTGGTGCAATGCTTAGTCAAACAGATATGGCTGAAGCTATGACTGCACAAATGGAAAAAAGAGATGCTAACTTCGACAAAATGGTCGATGTTAAAAAATTCAACGAATCAAAAAGTTAAGACTTTCTCAGAAATACTGGGCTATCAGTAGTTGAATCAGCTTTAGAGTATTTGTACCCATCAAGATCAAAATCAACTAACTCATCAGTTTTCTTAATTCTGTTCTGGATAATGAACCTAGCCATCAAACCTCTAGCTTTTTTGGCATAAAAGCTAATTATTTTGTAGTTCCCATTTTTATAGTCTTTAAAAACTGGAGATACCACCTTCGCTTCATCACTTATGTTGCCCAGAACCTTATAGTATTCATTAGAAGCTAAGTTTACGATTGTATCTGAATCTTTAAGTAGATCTTTTTTAACAGACTCGCCCCAAAACTCATATAAGTTTTTCCAACCATTAATTTGTAATTTAGTTCCCATCTCTAATCGATATGGATTCATTACATCAAGAGGTTTAAGTGCACCATATAAACCAGATAATATTCTCAAATGCTTTTGTGCAAAATTAAGATCGCCTTTTTTAAAGTCTTCAGCCTGCAAACCCTGGTAAACATCGCCTTTGAAGACAAGCAGAGCAGGCTTTGAGTTATCTGAAATCTTTTTTTCAGCTTTCCAGGACTGATATCTATCAAAGTTTAGTGATGCCAGTTTGTCACTAAGGCTCATTAAGGATGCGATTTCACTTGGCTCTTTTTGCTTCAGCTCTTTTACAAGCTCGCCAGACTTTTTTAGAAAGCTTGGCACAGAGTGTGTATCATTATAATTAGCACTATAATCTAGTGTCTTTGCTGGAGATAAAACTGTAATCATTGGCTTATTTTAGAAATTAATATTTTATGAATCAATCTATAGGCAAATTTTTTTCATACTTTTTACCAATAATTGTGATTCTGGTTATATATATTGTTATTAGTAGATATATATTTGGGGTTGGTAGAGCAGATTTACAAGAGTTAGCCTTGTATTTGCATGCACTAGTTTTCTTGGGTTGTGCTGGTTGGGCTCTTATTGACGAAGAACATGTTAGGGTGGATATTCTCTACAAAAACAAATCAGAATCGTACAAAAAACTCGTAAACACCTTGGGTTTAGTTTTTTTCGTACTGCCAGTAGTTTTTATAATAAGTTTTTACTCCATAGATTTTATTAAATTATCTTGGCTCTTAAAGGAATCATCAACTGAGCCAGGTGGCTTAAAAACTGTTTATCTGCATAAAACAATTATTTTACTGTTTCCGCTAGTACTTTTTTTAGCAGCTGTTAAACAATTCAAAGAGCTATGGAAATAATACCGCTTTTATTAATAATTTTTGTTTGTAGTTCATTGCTGATAGGTTATCCAGTTGCTTTTACGTTAGCTGGTGTATCAATAATATTCGCTCTGGTATGTTCATTATTTGGGGTTTTTGATTTAAATCTTTTAAAAAACTTGCCAATAAGAATATTTGGAATTATGAATAACCAAACCCTTCTTGCTGTGCCGTTATTTGTTTTTATGGGAGTAGTGTTGGAAAGATCAGGAATTGCAGCAAAGATGCTACAAGATATGGCTAAAGCCTTTTCTGGCATAAAAGGCGGTCTTGGTATTTCCATTGTTATCGTGGGTGCATTATTAGCTGCAAGCACAGGTATCGTTGGTGCAACAGTTGTGACTATGGGGTTAATGTCACTTCCGGCTCTTCTTAAGGAGGGATATGATAAAAAATTCTCTTCTGGTCTTGTCGCAGCAACTGGTACTTTAGGCCAAATTATTCCTCCGTCAATTGCATTGGTTCTTCTTGGTGATGTTATGTCTAATGCATATCAGCGAGCTCAAAATGATATGGGCATCTTCTCAGTAAAAACAGTTTCTGTTGGAGACTTATTCATAGGAGCACTTTTGCCAGGACTTATTATTTGTATTCTTTTTCTGATCTACACAATCTTTTGGAACAGAAATTTAAATATCAGTAGTGAGATGGAAAGCAAAGTTAATCTTCTCTCTTTATTAAATACTCTTTTGCCGCCTATCTTACTAATCTTTATGGTTCTGGGATCTATTATTTTTGGTATTGCTACGCCAACAGAAGCAGCTGGCGTTGGAGCAATTGGTTCAATACTCATATGTTTGTACTTTAAAAAGTTGAATATGGAGCTTATAAAGGAAGCTAGCAGAAGAACAGCTTTGGTTACAACTATGGTCTTTACTATCCTAATTGGTGCATCCATATTCTCTCTAATTTTTAGAGGTGTTGGTGGTGATGAATTAATAAGCTTAGTTTTTGAGATGTTGCCGGGTGGAAAATATTCAGCATTGTTGTTTGTAATGCTGATGATTTTTTTGCTGGGTTTTATATTAGATTTTATTGAGATTTGTTATGTATTTGTTCCGCTAATTGCGCCACCGTTACTTATGATGGGTTTTGATCCTGTTTGGCTTGGGATAATGCTAGCAATTAATCTTCAAACTTCTTTTTTAACACCTCCCTTTGGGTTTTCACTCTTTTACCTGAGAGGAGTTGCAGATAAATCAATAAGAACAATAGAAATATATAAAGGAGTAATACCTTTTATAGCGATTCAGTTATTAGTCTTGTTAATGGTTATACTTTTTCCAAGCTTAGTCTTATGAGAATCCTATTTTTTACCATCTTTTTTATTGTTTCATGTTCTCAAGATGAAATAGTCACTGATAAAACTTTAATGGTATTTGAAGATCAAAAAATCTTGTTCGATTCAGGCCTTATAAATAATGATAATGAAATCACTAGAACGCTTGGGTCAGGAAGAGTGGTTCTCAAGAAGATTAAATTACCTGAGACTGGTAATTTTCATCGTGCCAAAGCGATCATCACGTTAAAGTCGACAGGAGACCCATGGGATAAGTCTGGGTCGTTTTTCATATTACCTGAGGATGATCTTAATAATCTTAACGAAGTCACTTCATTAGAGTTATTAAGATTTATAACTCCTTTTGGTGTTGGTCACTTTAATAACAAAGAAAATATACAAAAGCTAAAACCTTCTTATATACCAAGGTGGGAAGATGACATCACTTGGGAAGAAGATATATCTCATTTACTGCCAGTTTTGAAAGATGAGGTTTGGGTTGGTCTTTACATTGATACTTGGTCAAATGAAGGCTGGAATGTTGATATCGGTTTTAAGTTTGATGAATATTATACAAAAACAAATAAACCACTAAAGACTATATTTCCTCTGCTAAATACAACTCCAATGTTTCCGGAGCAAAGTGGTTATGATAAGTTTGCTAGCGAGCCTATAACAAAAAAATTCAAGTTAGCTAAAGATCATGAAAACGTAAGATTATATTATTTAACAACAGGTCATGGCGGTCATAGTGGCGGTGATGAATTTGTAAAGAGACTTAATTTGATAAGTCTTAATGACAAAGTTATAAAAGAGTTTATCCCTTGGCGGGACGATTGTGCTTCCTTTAGAAGATTTAATCCCAGCTCAGGCGTTTGGATGACAGAAGCTGAGTGGAAAGGTGAGATAATTGAAGAAAGAATTGCATCGTCAGATTATTCGAGATCTGGGTGGTGCCCTGGCAGCAAAGTAACTCCTGAAATAATTGAATTAGGTAGGTTAGAAAAGGGAGAACACTCCATTACAATATCTATTCCTGAAGCTCAAATAACAACAGAGGAATTCTTCAATTTTTGGAATGTGTCTGCTTATTTAATTTACTGAATTAATTATTAAGATGTTTTTGTTTTGAGCTCAATTCCTGCGTTATTTTTTTGCAACGCTTGTTCAGCTCTATAGCTTGACCTAACCATTGGACCTGAAACAACTTCCAAGAAGCCTTTGCTAATTCCAATCTCTCTATATTTTTCAAACTCTTCAGGAGTAACCCATCTCTCAACTGGTAAGTGATTAAGAGTTGGTCGCAGATATTGTCCAAGAGTTAAGATATCAACTTTATGATTAATAAGGTCATCCATAGCTTGCTCAATCTCTTCATCTGTTTCGCCAAGGCCCAGTATTAAACTTGTTTTTGTTAATACTTCCTTATTTATTTCTTTTGATTCGTATAAAACATCCAGTGTTTGCTGATATCCTGCTCTAGGATCTCTTACTGGATGAGTTAACCTTTCAACTGTCTCAAGATTTTGAGCAAAAACTTCGATACCCGAATTCACAATAGTATCTATTGAAGATTTAATTCCTTTGAAGTCTGGGGTAAGTGCCTCTACAGCAGTATTGGGATTAAGATTTTTTATAGCCTGAACCGTTTGAGCATAATGTTCAGCGCCTCCATCTTCAAGATCATCTCTATTAACTGAAGTAAGAACAACATATTTAAGGCCCATAGTTCTGACAGCTTTTGCTGTTTTTAAAGGCTCTTCTTGATCTAGCCAGCCTTTTGGATTTCCTGTATCTACCGAACAAAATTTACAAGCCCTTGTGCAAACTGAACCCATCAACATAAAGGTTGCTGTTCCGCTTGACCAACACTCTGAGATGTTTGGGCACATTGCCTCTTCACAAACTGTATTGAGTTTTTTGGAGGCAACTTGATCTTTGACCAGCTTATATTTGGGATCAAAACTAGCTTTTACTCTAATCCAGCTTGGCTTCTTTTCTGCAGGAATAGATGCAAACTTATTTGCCTTTTGACCATTTTTAACAGCCTTAATGCCGTCTCTATTTACAATCTTTACTGTAGGTATTATTTCCATCAATTAAAAAATCTGTTGAATGTTTACTTCTACTGCTGATTTTACTTTCTCCAGAGTGATGTTGCTATATATATCTTTAATTTGTGTAACTTGAAGCCCTTCGTAACCACAGGGATTAATATTTTTAAAAGGATCTAGATCCATATCAACATTGATGCTTATGCCATGATAGGAATATCCTTTTGAAAAACGGAGTCCAATTGAAGCTATCTTCTTTGAATCTACATAGACTCCGGGTGAGCCTTCAATAGTATTGCTGTGGATCTGAAAATCTAAAAGCGTCTTCTGCACTAAATCCTCTAATTGCTTTACAAACTTCTTTGGTCCAAGATTCCTTTTTTTTATGTTTAACAAAAAATATATAACGAGCTGACCTGGTCCGTGATAGGTAACCTCTCCTCCTCTATCTGCTTGGAATATATCAATATCTGTTTTTTTTAAAATGTGTTTTTGGTCTGCGGCAGTTCCAAGCGTGAAGACTGGATCATGCTCAAGCATCCAAATAGATTCATCTTCACCTTCTGCTACAAAATCTTTCATTGCAGAAAAGGTTTCTCGATATTGTTTTTTACCTAAATCTTTAATCACTTCTTGATCTAGCTTCAACGAAGGCATCTTCTGCAATTGAATGATAGTCTGAGACCTCATCTAAAAAATCTTGAAAAGAAGTATGAACCTTTCTTATCGTCTCGTCGTTAAGACTTTCCGTAATAATCTCATCAGAGATTTTTTTAAATTCCATAATGACTTCTTCAGGAAGTTTTCTTAACTCAACTCCATGAGTCTCAATAAGTTCTTTGAGAGCCTTATTGTTTGAAGCTGTGTATTCATCTAATAAATCTTGATTAACCGCTTTAGCTGCAGTTTCAATAATTGCTTGTAAGTCAGGTGTAAGTGAATCCCATGCATCATCATTTACTAATAATTCAAGCATAGATCCGGGCTCATGCCACCCAGGATAATAATAATATTTTGCAACTTGTTGGAAACCAAAAGCTAAATCATTATATGGGCCAACCCACTCAACAGCATCTATAGTCCCAGTCTGCATAGCTGTATATAATTCACCGCCAGGGATATTTACTGGATTGCCTCCGGCTCTTTTAAAAACCTCTCCCCCAACTCCAGGTATCCTCATTTTTAATCCCTTTAAATCTTCTAATGAATTAATTTCTTTATTGAACCAACCAAACATCTGTGTCCCAGTGTTGCCACATGGAATCGGATAGATGTTAAAGGGTTTATAAAGCTCTCTCCATATTTCTAATCCACCGCCTCTATTCACCCATGCATTCATTTCTTTGGCATTTAGTCCAAAGGGAACTCCGGCAAAGAATTGTGCTGCAGGAATCTTGCCTTTCCAATAATAAGCGCCGCTATGCCCCATTTGAACTGATCCTGAGGATACAGCATCGAAAACTCCCATTGCTGGAACAATTTCGCCAGCTCCATAGACAGTTATACTCATTCTTCCATCACTCATTTCTTTAACGAGCTTTGCTAGTCTTTCTGGGGCCATCCCTAAACCAGGATAATTTTTAGGCCATGTTGTTACGAGAGACCAGTTATAGGTTTTTTGCTTATCAATTTTTTGTTGGGAATTGGAGGAATCTGAGCAGCTTACTGCAAACAATAAAGCAATGAATACTAAACTACTCTTAATTAGATTTTTTCTAATTTTGCGAATGCTAAAACTAACCATTTTGTTCCCTCTTGTTCAAAATTTATTTGAACTCGAGCTGACTCACCAGCTCCTTCATAATTTAGTACTATACCCTCTCCAAACGTTGGATGTGAAACTTTTTCACCGAGAGAAATTCCAATGGAATCCGAAGAATCCTTTAAAGATGGGCTCATCTGACCTTTTCTTTTGTAAGGGATTGTTGTCTGTGCCCTAGGTCTTATCTCTTCGATTAGTTCTGCCGGTATTTCCTTTAGAAATCTTGAAGGTGGATTAAATATATCAGTTCCATGAAGTCTTCTTGATTCTGCATAAGTTAAGTAAAGTTTTCGCATTGCTCTTGTTATTCCTACATAACAAAGGCGTCTTTCCTCCTCTAGCTGAGATGCACTTTCCATTGATCTGCCATGTGGAAACAAGCTTTCTTCCATGCCAGTTAAGAAAACTAATTTAAACTCTAATCCTTTTGCTGAGTGTAATGTCATTAACTGAACAGCATCATCATGTTCACCTGCTTGCCTATCTCCAGCATCTAAAGAAATAACATCTAAAAAACTTTCAACAATCTCCTTATTATCTTTATCTTCATTAAAAGATTGTTCAAAGTTTTTTGCAGCCGATATAAGTTCATCAAGGTTCTCTGTCCTTGTTTTACCCTTTTCTCCGGGCTCCTTCTTATGGAAATCATATAGACCTGACTTTACATTTATATGCTCAACTAGTTCAGAAAGGTTATGCGTTTGCAGCATCTCAAAAGCATTCGCAATAAACTCTAAATATGAGCCAAGCCCCGAAGCTCCCTTCCCTTTTATTGCACCTTCATCAATTAATTTAGCAGCAGCTTTGATATATGAAATTCCAGATTTTTTTGCTTCATCTCTTACCTTGGCTAAAGTCTTTTGACCTACACCTCTGGTCGGATTCGATATTGATCTTTCAAAAGCAGGATTATCCGAATTATTAAAGATTACCTTTAAATAGCTTATTGCATTTTTAATCTCGAGCCTGTCATAGAATCGAAGTCCGCCATAAATTCTGTAGGGAATACCTATCCTTAATAAGGCCTCCTCTATGGCTCGTGATTGAGCATTAGATCTATAAAGCACAGCTGAGTCTTGATAGAGTTCTCCCTTTTCCATCCAGTCTTTTGCGACACCAGCTACAAATCTTGCCTCCTCTTGTTCATTGAAGGCTTGATATAAGATTAGATTTTCTCCCTCAAGCTCCTCGGTCCATAGGTTCTTTCCAAGCCTATCAGCATTATTATCGATTAAAGCATTGGCTGCAGAGAGAATTTTACTTGTAGACCTATAGTTCTGCTCTAATTTAACAACGCTTACCTTTTTAAACTCTTTTATATAAGCATCTACATTCTCAACTTTTGCACCCCTCCATCCGTATATGGACTGATCGTCATCTCCAACGGCTGTTGTAAGTGCGTCCTTTGAGGTTATTTCCTTTAACCACTTATATTGAATAGTATTGGTGTCTTGAAACTCATCAATCAAAATAGATCTAAATCTTTTATGAAAATAGCTTTTAACAGAAGCATTTTTTCTGATGAGCTCATAAGATTTTAGTATTAACTCTGCAAAATCTACCAAACTGTCATTTCTACAAAGCTCTTCGTATTCTGAATAGACTCCTTTAATTGTTTTTCTATAAAAGTCTCCTCTATCTCTTATTGATTTAGCTCTTTTACCGGAGTCCTTCCAGCTATTTATTTGCCATTGGGTTTGTCGGTATGGAAACTTCGCTTCATCAATGCCTTGTTCTTTGGATAGTCTTTTTATAATTCTCAACTGATCATCAGCATCAAGGATTGTAAAACCTGAAGACAGCTCAGCTTCTTTGTTAAACCTTCTTAAAATTCTATGAGAGAGGCTGTGAAAAGTTCCGCACCAAATTTCTGGTGATGGATGTTGCAGAAGATCTTCAATCCTTGATCTCATTTCATTGGCTGCTTTGTTTGTAAAAGTTACTGCCATAATAGAGCCCGGTGAAAAGCTCAGTGCCTCGACTTGCCATGCAACTTTATGAACAAGCACCCTAGTTTTTCCTGATCCAGCTCCCGCTAAAACCATTATATTTTGGTCTTCAGAGGCAACAGCATGCCGTTGTTGATCGTTCAGGTTTTCAAGTATGTGGGATACGTCCATATGATTGTTTTAGTATATATTGAAACTAATCATGTGGGTGTTAATATAATTTTATGAACAAAGTTATTGAACATCTAGGAAGTAAGTACCCAATTATTCAAGCTCCAATGGGCTGGATTGCAAGGAGTCAGCTTGCTTCTGCTGTCTCAAATGCAGGTGGGTTTGGAGTTATAGAAACCTCATCTGGAGAGGTCGATGCTTGTAAAGAAGAAATAAAAAAAATGGCAGAGTTAACTGATAAACCTTTTGGAGTTAATTTGCCTCTACTGTTTTTAAGTGATTCAACAATGGTGGATTTTATTGTTGAGCATGGTGTAAATTTTGTTACAACGTCTGCTGGAGATCCTGGAAAATATATAGATGTCCTAAAATCGGCAGATATTACCGTTTACCACGCGGTTCCAAGTTTGGCGGGGGCAAAGAAAGCCTTTGAAGCTGGTGTTGATGGGTTGGTTGTAGAAGGAACCGAAGGTGGTGGTTTTAAGAGTCCAGAGGAGGTTGGTTTATTTGTTTTAATTCAAGCAATTAAGAATGAAATTGACTTGCCAATTGTTGCTGCTGGCGGAATTGTAGATGGAGTTGGGATGGCAGCTGCATTTGCTGCCGGCGCTGAAGGCATCCAGATGGGAACAAGATTTGTTTCAAGTAAAGAAAGCCCTGTTCATGATAACTTCAAAAATACAATTGTTGGCTCAGGAACAAATGGGACTTTAATTCTTAATAAAAAATCAAAGCCTTGCATAAGGGCTCTTAAAACAAATCTAACAGATTCAATTTATGAGAAAGGCATTATGGAAATGTCTGAAATGATGGGCATTAAGAGTTTATATTTTGATGGAGATATGGAGGCTGCACCAGCGCTTGCAGGACAATCAGTGGGTTTAATTGATAAAGTAAAGTCAGTTGAAGAAATAATTAATGAAACTATTTTTGAGTTCAATCAAACAGTTTCAAGGTTAAATGAGAGTAAATTTAATGAGTAATGAAATAAAAGATTTTTTTAAAACGTATTCGGACTTCGTCACTAAAGTAACCAGTGATCCTAGTCTTGATCTTGATGCATTAATGGAAAGATTAAAAGAGGTTGATGCTTCCTCCGATATTAAATCCGCAAGACTGTTAACTGCTGCAATGGGCCTTGGCAGCGAGACTGGAGAATTTGTTGAGATTGTAAAGAAAATGTACCTTCAAGGTAAGCCAGCTTCGGAAGAGAATATCTTTCATATGAAAAGAGAGCTGGGTGACATAATGTGGTATTGGGCTACAGCATGTGCAGCCCTTGATTTAGATCCACATGAAGTAATTGCTGAAAATCAAAAGAAGTTAGAGGCCAGATATGGTGAACAATTCGAAGTGCAAAGAAGTGAGGTTAGAAAAGAAGGCGATCTTTGATGATTGAAAATATAGTTGCTTATATTTATTCAATTACCGGCTTAATATTTTTTTTAGCATGGCAAATGAACTTCAGCCTCACAAAATATTTTCTAAAAGAGAAAAACCTTAGTAAGACACTTTACCTGGAGCTCTTTTTCATAATTATTATTATGATTTCTTATTACCTAAGTAGTTCAGCTTTCTTTATTCTGTTATTCATAATCCATGCAGCTAATATCTTTACGATTATTTTCCTTAAAGATCAGGTCTTAGATTCTTTAGAAGTTTTTGATTCGCAAATTATGGAGGTAACAACAGTTTCTTATTACATAGTTGTTGGATTCTTGCTCGTGTTTTTTGCTTAATTACTCAATAGCTTGAGTAACTAAATCATAAAAAACTGAGGCATTAAAGGTGCTATTTACTGCAGCTCCTGATGCTCTTGGCAAGGTTAAGATCCAGTTAGAAGAATCAAGGCTTGATGGTATTAATTTCATTTTTCTTTCGTTTGAAAGATTTAAGATAGGCGCGTAAAGACTATTTCTAACTACAACTATGTTCCTATTAAAATCAATCATAATATATTGTCCATCAAAGCCAATTGTAGAGTGAATAAAGATATTATCGGGGCAATTTCCGTTTGCATCAGGAGATTTTGCGCAAACTTTCCAAAACTGTAATCCGTAATATTCTAGCTCTCTAATCTTATTTACATAGGAGTTATAACTTAAAGTACCGTCTTCCCAAATACCTCCTAACATAAGCATATAACCAAATTTTGCATAATCCCTTGCGTTAGAGTCTAAACAGCAATATGCAAGAAGATTTCCATTAGATTGACCAGAGGTAATAAAATCTTTCCACCAAAGAGCATCTATATTTATTTTTGAAAAAAGTTGATAATCAGCAAATGTTTGAACATCTTGACCGGTGGCGCGAAATATAATTTCCCCTAAAATCATAGTGTCACAATTTGAATATTTAAAGTCTCCCCTAATATAAATCTCTGTTGTTGAGTACCAAGGCTGAATGACTCCGCTCTCAGCAAGATTTCTATTTATGCAACCTGAGAGCTGATCATCTGAATAAACGATATCACCTCCAGATCCAGAGTCTAATTGATTTTGGCATACCCTAAGATTTTGATTAACAAAGTCAAAACACATAGGCTCGAGTCCAGACCTCATATCAAGAATGTTTTTAATTGTGATTTCAGATCTTTCATCATTTGCCCACTCTGAAATATATATAGATGCGGAATCGTTTATAGATGAAATTAGTCCTTGTGACTCAGCAATACCAATAAGAAAGCTTGTAAACGACTTAGCGCTCGACCAGGAAGAAGAAAGGCTTTGTTGATCTCTGTCACCAAAAAGAAATTGCAAAGTTGCAGCATCGAGGGTTGTAGAGCTTTCTATTGAGTTGATCTCTCCTTCTAAAATACCTCTATATCTTTCATGAACCAGTTTGCCATCCTTGATTACGATAGCTGATTGAGTAAAAGTCCCATCAGCAAAAGCGTAATTAAAAGCGGTGTTTAATTTTACTTCATTCATGTTCACAGAACTTGGGGAAGCAACTTCCCAAATAAGTGGGTGCTCAGGAAAAACATCAGGTTCAAAAATTTCCGAACTAGAAGAGTTTGATCCTCCGCTACATGAATAAATAAATAATAGGGAAAGAATAAAAAAATTGAGCCTAATTGTAGTCTTTCTCATCCAGTCGCTTTAGTAAACTTGAAGTATCAAGCTTGCCTGCTCCCATATCTTGAAGTTCTTTATAATATGATTTTATCATTTCAGTAACAGATATGTTTGCACCAATTTTTTTTGAAAACTTTGAGACTATTTCTAAGTCTTTAACCATTAAATCAACCGCAAAACCAAAATTATATTGATCATCAATCATCGAATTCCATCTATTTTCCATTTGCCAAGACTGCGCTGCTCCTTTTGAAATAACATCTAGGACATCTTTTGATGAGATGCCAGACTTTTTCGAAAAGCTAGCTGCTTCAGCAAGCGCTTGAAGGAGGCCGGCAATACAGATCTGATTAATCATTTTTGTTAATTGCCCATTCCCTGATATGCCCATATATTTATGGAAAGCTGAATAACAATCAAGAATTGGAGATATTTGTTTATAAGCTAAGTCATCTCCTCCTATCATCGCTGAGAGCGTGCCATTTTTTGCTCCAACCTCACCACCAGAGACGGGAGCATCTAAAAAAATAGAATCTTTTTTTAAAAGCTCATTGCTTATTAAAGTCGCCGTATCAACTGAGGTTGTTGAATGATCAACTACTATAGTTTCCTCATTCAAGTGTTCCATGATTCCATCGCTACCTAAAACAATTTCTTCAATATCTTTATCTTCGCTGAGGCAGAGAAAGATTACATTAGATTTTAAAGCAAGATCTTTTATAGATTCACATACCTCCCCTTTAAATTCGGAAGTCCATTTTTGTGATTTATTTGTTGTTCTATTAAATACAGCGGTCTCGTAAGATTGAGAAATATGCCCTGCAATAGGGAACCCCATAGTCCCAAGGCCAATAAATCCAACTTTTAACATTTAGTTATCTTTCTTTGAGGCCATTTTCTTTGAGTGTTTCCATTATTTTCTCAAATTGATCCTGACCAAAGAAATATTTACCTCCTATAACTGTTAATGGAACACCGTGGTGACCAGCATTAAGTTGATCAACCTGATTTTGTTTTATTTGTTCTATAATTTTATCCTCATGAACCGTAACGCTCTCTCTGAGCTGGATAAGATCAAGGCCTACTTTTTTTGCTGCATTAGATAAATTTTCATCACTATTCCAGTTTTCTACACCACCGAAAATAAGACTTGATACCTCAAATGCAAATTCTATTCCAACACCTTTAATTTCTGCCATTTGTCCAAGGTGACAGATATCGAAAATATATGGCTGGTTTTTTGCTATTTTTCCAGTCACAGTATTTTGAACAATTGGATCAGGTTTTAATTTAGTTGTAAAAGACATACCAAGTCTTCTAGCTTTCTTGTTAGCATCTAGGCTTAGCGCTAAAAAATATGGCAGACCTTTTTTATCGAAGAACTCTGGTTTTCTTATTGCTAAAGGATAAACAACCTTAAAATTTATATCTATTTCATACTTTTCTTTAAGCTCAAGCATTCTAGGGAGTATCAGGAATGAATATGGGCTTCTATAAGAAAAATATAAGTCTATCTTCATAAAATCTTTGCTTTAGTATTGAATTCTGATGAAGCATCAGTGAATTCACTTTTTAGCCTATCGACTAATTCCTCAACGGTAGGAGCATCTTCAATTAACCCAATTCCTTGACCAGATCCCCAAATATCTTTCCAAGCCTTTGAGTCTGTGTTGCCCCCAGAGCCAAAATTCATTGCAGACTTATCTGCAGTTGGGAGATTGTCTGGATCAAGGCCAGAGTTTTGGATAGATGGTTTAAGGTAGTTACCTAAGACTCCAGTAAATAAGTTTGAATAGACAATATCATTAGCAGAACTTTCAATTAACATCTGTTTGTATTCAGGTTCAGCATTTGCTTCTTGTGTTGCGATAAATCTAGTGCCTAAATATGCAAAATCAGCTCCAAGCGCTAGTGCGGATGCAACGGAATATCCATCACCAATAGAGCCTGATAAAATAATAGTTCCATCAAACCAAGATTTTACCTCTCTTAAAAGAGCAAAAGGAGATAATGCTCCGGCATGACCTCCTGCTCCAGCGCAAACTAAAATTAAACCATCTACTCCCATATCTGCAGCTTTCTTTGCATGCCTTACATTAATAACATCATGGAAAACTAAACCTCCATAGCTATGAGCAGCTTCTACAACTTCTAAAGGTGGCCTTAGTGACGTAATAATTACTGGTACCTCATGTTTAACGCAAATTTCCATATCACCTTGCAATCTATCATTTGATCCATGGCAAATCTGGTTAACTGCAAAAGGCGCTACCTTCTTATCTGGATTTTGTTCTTGATACTCTTTTAATTCTGTTTTAATTCTTACAATCCATTCCTCTAGCACATGCTGTGGTCGTGCATTAAGTGCTGGGAAAGATCCAATTATCCCAGCTTTACATTGTGCTATTACCAAGTCGGGAACAGAGATAAGAAATAAAGGTGCCCCAATGACAGGTATAGAAATATTATCTTTTATTGAATCTGGTATAGGCATATAAGCTCCTAAGTAATAGAATTAAAAAACTTAATATACCAGTAAATGAATAACCGTTTTAATCTATTTTTAATTTTTTTTTCTACTCTCCTTTCTTCTTGCTCACAGGAAAAAGAAAATCCAGTTTGTTTGGAATATGAAAGCCAAGAAGAGGAATTTGCTAATGTGCAAATTGTTGGAGAAAAAGATATTAATTTAGATTTTTCTTCCTTCATAGCTACGTATCAAACTAGAGGAGAGTTTAGTGGTCCTTTAGGAGATCTTGCTGAACACGAGGGCTTGGATTTATTCAATATTGATAAAGATTTATCTGATATACCGATACACACAATAGCCGAGGGAGTTGTTGTTTATGCCAGGACTGGATGTCCATCAAGTACACAGTTTTCAGATAATAAAATTTTGCGAGAGTGTGGTGCAGGCTGGGGCAATCATTTAGTAATTGATCATGGAAATAATATTTACTCAAGATATGGTCACATGAGGTTTGATGGAGTTTATAAAAGCGTTGGGGATAAAGTTAATAAAGATGAAATCATTGGACTTATGGGCAACTCTGGAAGAAGTGAGGGAAGACATCTTCATCTGGAAATAGGATATTATTCAGGTGATTTTGATAGCTGTGAGCCTTCTAAGTCTTTCGACTTTGTTGTTAATCCAGCTGCTTATGGATTTTAGTTGTTGCTTGCGTAATCTAGAGCTAAATAAACCATTGCTTTAACCCCTTCATCTAAAGCTCGATCATCTATTTTAAAGAATGGAGTGTGATTTCCAGGAGCTACATCAACACCTGGCTCGTTTACACCTAACCAAAAATACATTCCTGGTATTTGTTGAGAAAAGAAAGAAAAATCCTCAGCTCCTGTAGTAGGTTTATCAAGAATAAAAAATTTCCCATCAGCAGCTTCTGACAACGTCTGCGAATATTTATTTGTTAATTCTACGTTGTTAAAAGTGACTGGATAAAAACCTCCGACATCAAACTCTACATCAACCTTTGTTCCAGTTCCTTCTGCAACTCCTCGAGCTATCTGTCTAATCTCATCATAAATCTCAGAACGCAAGTCTGGATCGAATGTTCTGATCGTTCCTGTAATTTGTGATTTATCAGGGATAATATTGTTCCTAGTTCCAGCTTGAACCATTCCTACTGAAATTACTGCAGGATTGTTAATGATATTTATTCTTCTACTTACAACTGTATTTAATGATTCAATTAATTGTGCTGTAGCCATAATTGGATCGATGCTATCCCATGGTCTTGATCCATGTGCTTGAACGCCATTAACGGTTATTCTGTAAGAAGATGCAGCGGCCATTGCTGGTCCAGGCAGAACACCAAGATGACCATGTCGTGAATTAGTGACATGAAGTCCGAATATTACTTCAGGGTTATATCTATCAAATATTCCTTCAGCAAGCATAAGTTCAGCTCCACCGCCCTCACCCTCAGGGGCACCCTCTTCAGCTGGCTGAAATATAAGCATTATATTTCCTTTTAGATTCTTTTTATTTTTAGCAAGAAATTCAGCAGCTCCCATCAAGATAGCAACATGAGCATCATGACCACATGCATGCATAACTCCGACATCTTGACCTAAATATGTTGTTCTTTGCTTCGATGCGAATGGCAGTCCTGTTTGCTCAGTAACCGGAAGTGCGTCCATATCTGCTCTCAGGGCTATTGTTGGTCCAGGTTTGCCGCCTCTTATTAATCCAACAACTCCGGTATAAGCAATTCCAGTTTCAACCTCTACGCCAAGGGATGCTAAGTGCTCAGCAACTTTTTTTGAAGTTCTAAACTCTCTATTGCCTAGCTCAGGAAACTCATGGATATCATGACGCCATTCAATAACTTTTTGCATTAAAGGATCTAGATCAGCTTGAAGTTTCTCTTTAAGGTCTTGAGCAGCCAAAAACCCCGAGATGAGAATTATTGGTATAAATAAATATTTCTTTATTTGCATTCTTAAAAGTTTACAAAAAAGGTTTTGGATTGTCATTTTTATGATGACTTGGTATTGAAGTCACTAATCTAGATTAATGTTATCTGCTACCCAGCTAATTGACCAAAGATGTCCTAATCTTTTTCCTCTATATTGACGTGGAAGCCTAACAACACTGGATTCTTTAAAATCTATTAACTGGGGATCATAATCAAAGCTATTAAAAGCGTAATCTAGTTTTTTAATCGTTCTCCACTGGAAGTAGGAAACATTATTATTTTTTGATGTTGGATGTTCATAGCTGCAATATTTTTTTAAGTCGCTACTGCCTAAAGGTGCAGCTATAACATGAATCTCTGTTTCTATAGACTCTATCTCATTTAGCAATAATGAAGAAAGTATGCCCCCATAACTATGTCCCAAAATTGTAATCTTTTCGATATCTTTCATTGCTAATATTTCTTTCACAAGGATTGGAATGGTTTTTTGTGGACATTTTGTTGTATCCCATCGGAAAAAAAAAGTCTTTGTAAATTCATTATCTATGGTCTGAAGTGGATAAATCCATTCAAACCCTCTGCTATCCCGGCCATGGATGCTAATCAGGATTTCTTTGCCTATTTGGTTAGCTTCGAGATCATGAAGACCAAAATCGAGATCCATAAGCTTCTGACCAGATTTAAGATATTCCTTATTAGGGTCTAGCTCATAAAGATTTAAAGAAAGTAATTCTAATGGAGTGACTAAAAGGGCAAATAAAAGATGAAACTTCATAATATTTTATTCTTTAACAAAACCTTGCCATCTCTGCATATATTTTATGAAAGTTTCACTTAAGCCTTCTTGGGTCAGATGCTCTTTAGAAACAGGAAGCTCTATTGGTTCAAACCTTTCATCTGCTATCACTCTCCTGGGGAAGTCATGATGAAGTATGCCAGCTCTTCCAACTGTTACGAAATCAACATCCTTTTCTAATATTTTCATAACGCTTTCGCCTGATCTTATGTTGCCAGCTACTGTAAGCATTGTGTTGCCAAAATCCATGTCTGTGAAATGCTGTAATAAATTTTTTCCTTTATATTCTTCTTCGTTAGGTTCTTTAAAAGAGTCCCAAAGTGACATATCTAAGAAATCAATATTATTTAAGGCAATGAGCTCCTGACATACCTCTTTTATCTCTCCAAGCTTTAATCCAAATCCTTCTGGTGAAAGTCGAACCCCTAGAACAAAATTTTTGCCACATACATCTCTGATTCCATCAACTATCTCAAAAATAATCCTCGACCTGTTTTCGTTAGAGCCGCCGTATTCGTCCTGTCGTCTATTGATTTCGGATGATAAGAATTGAGAGAGTATGTAACCATGGGCTCCATGTATTTCAACTCCTTGATAGCCAGATTTTTTAGCCCTAACTGCTGCAGCTATAAAGTCGTCTCTTAGCTCTAAAACCTCTTCAAAAGATAAGCTTCTTGCACCTGTGCTGTTGTCATCTGATGGGCATACAGGTTGAGTATTTATTAGTTCTTCTGGGGAACGCATTCCAGCATGGTGAAGTTGAGCAATTGCTAGACTATCATGCTTTTTAATTTCAGTTGTTAGCTTTGTTAAACCATTAATATGCTTATCATCAAAAATTCCTAATTGCCCAGGAAATCCTTTGCCTATATCTTGGACATGAGATGCGCATGACATAGTTAAACCAAAACCACCTTGTGCCCTCTTTGTTAACCAATGGTATTCATCATCTGAAAGTACTCCATCTTCGTGACTTTGAGTGTTAGTAAGAGGTGCAAGCATAAATCTGTTTTTCATTTGATGACCAGAAGCAAAAGTTAACTTGTCATTGAGTGATTTCATGTCAGTCTTAGGCTCCTAAAGTAAAAGAAGAAAAATAATGTAGCTATTGAGGAAAGAATATGCCACAACGCATGTGCCTGCACTACAGAGTCTGGATTACAGAAGTCTGTTTCAGGATAGCCCTGAAGCCAGATTACAAATGCTGTCAAATACGTAAACATTCCAAACCAAAACCATCTAAACCTAGTCTTTCTCATGAGTGATTTCTTATTAATAAATATTGCTGGTATCCAAAATAAGATAGTCCACCAGTATTCACTAAAGTTTGCAAAAATCTCATTAGGAAAAACTCCAAAGACTGCTGCAACCAGAAAGCCTATAAAACCTGATAGCAATCTAAGAAGTGGTGAATAAAAGTGCTGCAATGCTTCCGTAATTACCCATAAAGCTATTGATAAGAACCATAGATTTAAACCAATGCCAAGGTCGTTTCCAAAATTCCAACTCATCAATGCATAAATTGTGATGTAGGAGACGTAAGTCTTCGCAAAAACATTTTCTGAATAATCCTTAATAACAAAAATATTTACAAGCCAGGGAATTGAAATAAACATTATCATACTTAACCAATCAGCCCACTGCCCCCATGCAGTATGAGTTCCATGCATAAGGAGTGATCCTGGCCCCAAAAATAACGCAGCGGTTGCAAATATTATGGCGGTTGGAGAAGCGCCATGAAATCTTGATTTGCCTCTGGACTCTCTTGATAAAATCCAGAACATTATTAGACCGGTAGTAATAAATCCAATATTTGAAAGGGCATTACTTGGCTCCCGAAAGTAGCCACCGCTGATCCTTTCACACCACCGCGAAACATCATTAATGCTATAGCCTGACTCTACAGAAAGGAAGCTTCCCGTTTGAGCTAATAAAAGATAGGCGATAAAAAAAAAGAAAGAAGCAAATAGAGGTATAAAAAAAACTTTTTTACTCATTAAAGATTCTAACCCCAAACAGAAATATAGTCGTCAGTATTCATTTCAGGTAACGATTTTTTCTTACCCTTTGGCGTCCCAATATAAATATAACCAATTACTGTTTGTTTATTACTTAAACCAAATTTTTCTGAGATCTTTTCATTGAATGCAAATCTTCCAGTCCTCCAAATTGCTCCATAGCCCAATGCATTCAAGGCAAGCATAATGTTTTGTCCAGCAGTACCTGTAGATATGATTTGTTCTATTCCAGGGACTTTTGGATGATCTTTTTTTGTTGATACGAGTACCACAATTAATGGAGCCCTAAAAGGAGCATTTCTATATTTCTCTAGGATGTCATCCGTTAAATTTTCAAAACTTTCTTCTGCAACTTCAACAAATATATCAGAGAGTTTTTTAAGTCCTTCGCCGCTAACCTGGATGAAACTTGAAGGTCTGACCCATGCATGGTCTGGGGCTCTAAGAGCAGCTTGATATACTTGCTCCATTTCATCTTTTGATGGAATGGGATCAGTAAGATTGCGATGAGAGTTTCTTTCAAGAATATTCTTAAGTGCTTTATTCATAACTTAGATAAATGACTTAAGGACTGTTTTTATATTTTCAATTAGATTTGGGTTTTGATTAAAACTTTTAACACTGTAATCTGGTTTATTCCAGTCATGTGATGAGTCAGTAAAATAATTTGAGTCAATAGTTACCCAGCTTGAGTCATCCAGAGTTCCTGCTTTTACAAAAACTATTCTATCAAGTTCTTTTGCAAAACTTATTACTCCAGATCCACATTTCTCACAAAAGCCTCTATTTATATGCATGCCACCACTACCAACTGTTTCATAAAATTTTGGGTTGCCTTTAATAACAAGGTTCTTTTTCGCTAAGACGAGAATAGTTGCTTTTCCAGAGCCGGTAGCTTTTTGACAATCTTTGCAATGACAATGGTGTCCAGAAATAACTTTATTCCTTTGAAATGAGTAACTTACTGATCCACATAAACAGCTACCAGTCTCAATCATAAATTATTTTTCCAGTCTTCAATGATCATGTCAGATGCTTTTTCGCCAATCATAATTGTTGGGGCATTGGTATTACCTCCTATTAACGTTGGCATGATTGAAGCATCAACAACTCGCAAACCTTCTACTTTATGAACTTTAAGCCTTTGGTCAACAACTGCCTCATCGTCACTGCCCATTTTGCATGTTCCTACAGGGTGATAGACAGTGTCTGCTCCTTCACGAATAGCCTTTTCAATATCAGCATCATCATTTATATCAATCGGTCTTTGACAATGTTGTTTTATATATTTGTTTACTGGCTCCATATTTAAGATACCCATCATTTTTTTGTATCCTTCGATCATATCTTTCATGTCATCAGGATGAGACAAAAACTTTGGGTCTATCAAGGGATCTTCAAATGGATCTGCAGACTTTAATGTAACTGTTCCTCTGGACTTTGGTCTCAACAAACAACTGTGGCAGCTAAATCCATGTCCCCAAACTTGTGTCCTTCCATGATCAACAACCATAGCAGGTGCAAAATGAAGCTGTATGTCAGGAATTTCTTTTGACTCGCTGGATTTTATAAATCCCCCTGCTTCTGCGATAGTCGAAGTGAATAATCCTGTTTTCTTTAATATGTACTTTAATACTTCTAATGGGTATTTTATTAAGAATGCCTTTATAGATGTACCAATAAACTGCATAGAGTTATATTTATGAACAGTAAGATAGTCAATGTGATCCTGAAGGTTTTTTCCTACTCCAGGAAGGTCAACCTTGTGCTCAATACCATGTTTTTCTATTTCTTCTCTTGGTCCTATTCCTGATCTCAGTAATATTTGAGGAGAGCCAAAAGCACCTGAACATAGAAGAACTTCTTTTGAGGCTGATATATTATGTGATTCTCCTTCTGCATCTATATATTCAACTCCAGCCGCCTTTTGATTATCAATTAGGATCTTATTTACATTTGCTTCGGTGATAACGGTTAAGTTCGGTCTATCTATAGCAGGTACCAAATATGCTTTTGCAGTGCTACATCTCTTGCCATCTTTTTGTGTAGTTTGATAGAAACCTATACCCTCTTGTTCTCCACCATTAAAGTCTTCATTATGTTTGTAAAGTTTTGAGCCGGCTTCCACAAAATCTTTTGTCGGATTGTTCTCATGTCTTATCTTAGAAACATTAAGCGGGCCACCTTGCCCATGGAACTCGTCAGCAAACATTTCATTATGCTCAGCTTTCTTAAAATATTTTAGGATCTCATCATATGACCATCCTTCATTTCCTAAACTTGCCCAGTGGTCATAATCCCATCTGTGTCCTCTGACGTATAGCATGGCATTTATTGAGCTTGAGCCACCAAGTGTCTTGCCTCTAGGTTGTGCACCTCGCCTATGTTCTTTAATTTCTTGCTTGAATGAGTGGACACCACCGGTTGTATCAACTACCTCAGCAGCTGGTTCAGCTACTGTCACCTCTTCAAATTCTTTTTGAGGAACTGTCTCATAGTTCCAACTAACTGGATTATTTGGACCAAAGAATGCAAAACCTATAGGTATGTGGATCCTTGGATCTTTATCTTTTATTCCGGCTTCCATAATACAAACACTGGTATTTGGATCAGCACTCAATCTATTAGCTAAAACGCACCCTGCAGAACCTGCTCCTATAATGACAAAATCATATGTTTTATTCATGAAAATATTTTAACATCTATCAGATTGCATGTTGATAGCTTGACCTTTAGAATAACCACCTAGTTTACGAGGTAGAAAATGAAGAATATCAGTTATTTGTTAAGTTTATTATTAGTTTTTTCCTATGTTTCTTTTGCAGATGAAGAAGTTAAGGAAGTCCCTAAAGAATCAGAAGAAGTTACAGAAGATGTAGCGGAAGAGGCAATAGATGAGGAAGATGAAGAAGATAAAGATCCAACTATTAGTGAGTTCATTGAGGAGGGTGAGTTTGAAGTCATTGAAGGAATGCTCGATATTTATTACGAAACAGAAGAAGATACTTACTACACAATTGTTGAAGAGGAAAATCTTTCAAAAGAATTTATCTATTTTTACTACATCATAAGTGGTGCCCAAGCTGGCGGAGCAAGCGGTGGAGATATGGGAGATAGTTCTGTATTAGAGTTTAGAAAATTTAAGGACGATATAGCGCTCTATAAAAAGAATACAGTTTTTAACTATGATGACTCAAATAATATTTCAAAATCTACTTTAACGAACATACTTGAATCATTTGTTGGTAGGTTTGAGGTAAAGATAGAAGAGGAAGGTAGATATCTAATTAATATCGATAAGCTATTTCTAGGTGAAATGCTTGTTGGGCTCACCCCGCCTAAAGAATATGCAGAGTATTACAGTCTTATTCTTGGAAGAATTGATGACAAAAAAACATATATCAGCCGAGTAAAAAACTACCCAAAAAATACTTCTATAGAGGTAACCTATGGCTTCTTTAATCCCAGTCCTAAAGGTTCAGTCGATGCAGTGCCAGATGCAAGATATTCAAGTATCGTAGCAAGGCATATGTTTGTTGAAATGCCAGATAACAATTATGTGCCAAGAACTGCTGATCAGCGAGTAGGATATTTCTCAACAAAGATTACCGATTTGAGTACTTATGATTACTTTAAAGGCAAGGATCTAATCAATAGATGGCGTTTAATTAAAAAAGATCCGACAGCGGAGCTTTCTGAACCAATAAATCCTATTGTTTTTTGGGTAGAAAATTCAACACCTGAAGAAATAAAACCATTTGTTGTTGAAGCAATCGAGCTTTGGAATATTGCCTTTGAAAAAGCAGGGTTTAAAAATGCTGTTGTTGCAAAAATCCAGCCAGATGATGCTGAATGGGATGCTGGTGATGTTCAATATAATGTTATTCGTTGGGCTTCAACCCCCTCTCCGAGGTATTCTGGATATGGTCCAAGTGTTGCTAACCCAAGAACTGGAGAGATGATAGCTGCTGACATAGTTCAAGAGTTTAACTCCATCAGTTATGGATATAGACTTAGAAAGATTTGGGGTTACGATGAAGAAAATGATCCGCTAAGACAGTGGATTGTATCCTTAACACTTCATGAAATTGGTCATACTCTTGGTCTGCGTCATAACTTTAAAGCAAGCTGGTTGTATGGGCCTACTGAAATTCATGACAAAAGTGTGACTGGTAAGAACCATATTGGTTCTGTTATGGATTATGATCCAATCAATATTGCGCCTGAGGGTGTTGAGCAAGGAAATTACTTCCCAACGGTGCCTGGTTTTTATGATATCTGGGCTATTGCTTTTGGTTATACCCCAGAGATGAGCGAACAAGAGAGAAATGATTTATTAGCTCAGTCAACAAAACCTGAGCTTATATTTGGCACCGATGACGATGCCATGGGATCTCCAGGAAGGAATACTGATCCAAGAAACAAAAGGTATGACATGTCAAATGATCCAATAACTTATTCAGTTCAAAGAATTCAAACGATTGACAAGAAAATTGCTGAGTTGCCAGAAATATTTAATGAGCCTGGATCAACTTACTCTGAGCTCAAAGGTACATTTGATAGCCTGGTTAGAGATAAAGGCAGGTTTCTTGAGTCTGTAGCAATCCAAATTGGAGGAGTCTATTCCAATAGGCTTGTTGTAGGGCAAGATGAAAACATGACGCCTTTTGAGGTGGTTCCATATAGTGAGCAAAAAAGAGCAATGAAAGTTCTAAATGCTGAACTGTTTGCAAATGATGCTTTTACGTTTGATCCAGAAATATTAAAACTACTTCAATCAGAAAAAAGAGCTGCTAGCTATGGAAACTCTGATAATGATCCAAAGATCCATGATCTTGTTTTAAGAATGCAAATGAGCTCTCTTAGCTTTATTCTTCATCCAAGAGTAATGAAGAGACTCTCAGATAGCTCTCAGTATGGTAATGAATATTTACCAAATGAGGTTCTAGAAGACATCTTTAAGGGTATCTTTGTACCAAGAGAGATTCCTAGTACATTTAAAATGAATCTTCAGTCAGCGTATGTTGATGGCTTAATCGAAGCTATGAGCGATGGAAGCTATGATGAAATATCTAGAGCAGCAATCTTTAGCTCGCTTAATAAGATTAAGAACTTCACAAATTCAGCATATGGTAATGATATGGTAAAGGGGCACTTTAGTTATTTAAACTGGAAAATAAACGATGCCCTTGATTGATTAAAATGAGCCGCCTCTTAATTTAGTATTTGGCGGCCCAAATGTCAGAGATAAAGCTTCTTTAACTGTTTTTGCTTTTCTAATATCTTTAAGAATTGCACTCCATCCCATAAAAGTAATCTTTACAGGGTTAAATGTATTAACATTATTAACTAATCCATATTTGACCGGTTCTTTTTCAGGCTCAAATGTTCCGAACATCTTGTCCCAAATAATAAAAAGGTTTCCATAATTTTTATCTATATACTCTTTGTTGGCTCCGTGATGAACTCGATGATGAGATGGTGTATTAAAAATAATTTCTAGCGGGCCAAGCTTATCAACTATTTGAGTGTGTCCAACTACACCCCAAAGTGTGCTTACAACTCCTGCAATAACAACAATGGTTGGATCCATTCCAACTAATGGAAGCACTGCAAAAAAGGGAAGTTTTGATAATGGTGCAAACCAAGCCTGACGAAGCGATACCGCAAAATTCATCTCCTCACTTGAGTGATGGCTCATATGTATCGCCCAAAGAAATCTTACCCTATGGGAAAGCCTATGATAGATATAAAAAACTAGGTCTATCAAGACAAAAGCTAATACCCACATAAGCCATAAAGGTATTATGCTTGCTAAATCAATAACCCTAAATTGATAAAGAAAGATATGAACTGCAAAAGATAAGCCTTTTGCAGCAGATCCGATTAGTATGTTCCCAACAAGAAGCCCTGCTGTGCATAAAGTATCATCAAGTCTATAAAAAGATTTATTAGTAATTGATGAAAATATTGCTTCAAGAGCAATCATTCCATAGATTATGGGCAGCCCAATGGCATAAACTTCGGCAACTGTAAGGTTAGTCATTTAGATTTCAGTGACTCAATATTTTTGATAAGTGAGTCTAGCTCAGGTTTATTTGCTCTTATTTCGTCCATAGATAAGCCTTGAAGCTCATGAGGAAAAACGAGCCATTGATCTGTTTCATGTATGTAGTAATCAGGTATTCTGTCTGTTTTATTTTTGCTTGGTTTGAAGTATGGGGTTGCTATTCGTATTTCTGGTGTGTTCTTTTTACATGCAGACTCTAAATCACTTACAACCTTATTAACTGACATGCCGGTGTCATACACGTCATCAACAATTAAAAGGGAATCCTCTGACTTAAGTTTTCTTATCACATAATTAAGCCCAAAGACTTGGACTTCATCTTTCCTAGAGTCAATTCCTGAATAATATGAAGTCCTAATAGCGATATGGTCTGAAGGAATATCAAGAAAATCTAGAAATTCCTGAACTGCTATACCAACTGGAGCTCCGCCTCTCCAAACTCCAATAATATAATCTGGTTTAAAACCACTCTCAAAGATTTTCCAGGCTAAATTGTAAGAGTCCTTTAGAAGTTGGTCTGCCTGGATAAAATGCTTTTCCATAAAGCGTATATTACTCCAAACAGACCTAATATATAAACTAGCAGTTCTTAAATACTTTGCTAGAAGCTATATCTTAACCTTGTCATAAATTGTCTTGGTGGTATCAGCTCAAGACCTGTAGCGGCAACACCAAAAACATCTGTCATACTTGAATTAACGCCAGCTTCGTCAGTAACGTTTAGAAGCATAAAATCAACTTCTAGATCATCGCTAAAACCAATGCTGGTTGTAATATTTCCAATCTGATAGTCCCTAACATAATCTACAAGCGGATTATTGGAGACCCTTTGCTGGAAACTACCTCTTTTAACAAACTGAACAAGAGTAGTTAAAGAATTCCCTGATGCTAAGTTGGTCTCATATTTTAGAGTTATGTCAGCTGTAAGTTCGGGAGTTTTAGCAAGCTGATTACCTTTTACATTTTCTCTAAGGCCATACCTAATATCTTCTTCGCCGAAGAAGTAAGGATAGGCGTCTACATTATCTAAAACCTCATAATCTGATGTTACTTCTGAGTCTAAAAATGCAAGATTCATATCAAGACTAAGTGAATCTGTTATAAATCCAGTAAATTCAATCTCAAGACCGGACATTTCTGAGTCAGGTATATTAGCCACACCACCTCTATATATATCCGGATCAGTAGCTTGAAATTGGAGATTTTCATATGAGTAAGAGAAAACAGCTATGTTTGCCCTAGCAGCACCATCTGCAAAAGTTGACTTAAGGCCCAACTCAACGGAGTCAACAGTCTCAGCTTCAAAAGTTGGAAACACCATTGGAGGAGCGTTATCATCATCAAATCCAAATGTTAAGTTACTACCGCCTGGCTTAAATCCTTTTGCTAAAGCGAAATAGCCCATAATATCTTCCGAGAAATCAACCTCAGCTACAACTCTTGATGTTATCTCATCAGTAGTTCCCTCTTCTTGGAACGATTCAACATTTAAAAAGTTTGTTACATCTGTTGTGAATGTATCTTCGGAATAACGAAGTCCAGATATGATTCTGAAATCATCACTAAGACTATATGTTGTTTGTGCATAAACTGAATAGGACTCTCTGCTTGGGTTTGCATCTGTAAAGAAATCAACCTCTGCAATTGGGCCAAATATATCGAACCTTCCTGGAATTCCATAGTCATGGTCATAGCAATAACTTGGATCAGCAAAGGACTCACCACATAAATATTTAATTCTTCCATCTAAATCATCATCCCTATAGCCTCTGATTACATTTTCTATTTCATGATCCATATAGAAAGCACCAACTGTCCAATCGAGTTTCCCATTAAGAGCAGGTTCGTTTGAAACTAAATTAATCTCAAAAGTTGAGGTATCAACTAAGGAAGTCTCAGGGGTAAATTCAGCTCTTTGATAAGTTGATCCTGCTGGAAGTCCTTCAATTGATAAAACTGGATCAAGGTAATTATGTCTATCATTATCTCTAACAACTAGGACATCATCTTCCTGAACACTTGCTATTATTTTTAAGTTAGCGTATCCAAGATCAGATTCATAAATTGCTGCAACAACCATTGATGATAGCTCATGTTTGGAAACAGTGTCCTGTGAAAGCTTCCTCATTCCAGAAGTTTGATCATCAATTCCTCTCATAGCTGCGCCATTTCTATCGACTTTGAAATATTGACCAAAGACTCTTAGGCTTGAAGTATCATTTAAATCAAACATCCAGTCTGTTCTAAAGCTTTTGTTATTGTCATCATCAAGATCCTGGCCTGTAACAACATTCTTGCTAAAGCCATCTCTCGTTGTTGAAGATATTGAGAATCTTGATGCTATTTTGTCAGATACTACAAAATTGTTAGAAGTGCTAACTTTTTTCAAATTGTAATCACCAAAGGTTACGCTTAATTTTCCTTCTGCTCCCTCTGTTGTCGGTGCTCTACTAATAACATTAACTGCTCCACCAGTGGAGTTTTGGCCAAAAAGTGTTCCTTGTGGCCCTCTCAATACTTCAATTCTCTCAACATCCAAGAAATCTGTACCGAGCGCAAATGGAGAGGCTATAAATACACCATCCATATGGTATGCAACCGATGGAGCTGCAATAGCATTCTGATTTGTCTCGTTACCCACTCCTCTTATTGAAATAATAGTTTTGTAACCTTCATTTTTGGCTACAGTTACGCCTGGCACAATAGCACTAAGATCTACAAAGCTTGTTATATTCTTTTCTTCAATATCCGATTCAGTCAAAGCAGTCACTGCTTGTGAAATATCCTGAAGACTTTCAGAACGTTTTTCAGCTGTAACAACCACTTCCTCAACTTCCTGCGCCATCAGATTCAATCCAAAAGCGCCTACAAAAGAAGCTAAAATTACTTTTTTAAATAAAAGATTTACATAATTTTTCATAAAATTTCCCCGTAAAGTTTTTTTCTTTTGTAATTTTTGTCTGCAGGACAATTGAAGTTAAACTCGGTCCGTTTAACAAGCGGCGTTCCTTCGGTTTTCACCTACTTCCGTCTCCTAAGAGATGAACGATTTTTGCGTTCCTTCAGCTTTCGCTTACTTCCGACTCCGAAGAGTTGAACGATTTTAACTCACATATTACTCAAAAATTGAGCTCCTTTTTAACCATGGAGATGGTGCAAATTAAATCACAATATAAAATAATACTTTCTTAAATTTGACTTAACAAGCTGCAAATCAATATTGAGCAACTTTTTTTGTTTTTTTTCCCTAAAAATCAGATTTCTAACCTTAAACCTGTAAAATTTATCTAAATGTTAGAAAAAATCTTCAAACTCGAATCGAATAAAACTTCCCTAGGCAAAGAAGTTTTAGCTGGTATTACAACCTTTGTGACAATGGCTTATATCATATTTGTTAATCCTCAGATGATGGCTGATAGCGGCATGGACTTGGGTGCAAGTTTTGTTGGCACATGTCTCGCGGCATCGTTTGCTTGCATAATTATGGGAGTTTATTCAAATTGGCCAGTAAGTTTAGCTCCTGGAATGGGGCTGAATGCGTTTTTTACTTATACGGTAGTCGGTGAAATGGGTTACTCATGGGAGGTGGCACTTGGTGCAGTATTCTTGGCAGGTGTTTTATTTTTCATAATGAGTGTTACAAGGTTAAGAAGATGGATGCTCGATAGCATCCCTCTTAATCTACGAATCGCTATGGGAGCTGGTGTTGGTTTATTTATTGGTTTTATAGGCTTAAAAAATGGAGGATTAATAGTTTCGAACAATGCAACATTTCTTAGTCTTGGAGACTTCACAAATCCTGAAACTTTACTTGCTGCATTTGGTTTCCTAATAATATGTTCTCTTTCTGTAAGAAATACTCCTGGGGCTATCCTTATTGGCGTAATTCTTGTAACAGCATTCTCTATCTTTCTTGGACTTATAGAGTTTGGAGGACTAGTTTCTATGCCTCCCAGTATCGCTCCCACTTTTATGAAAATGGATATTCTTGGGGCTTTGGATCTTGCAATGCTAAGTGTGGTAATGTCATTTCTTTTTGTAAATCTATTTGATACTGCTGGAACTTTGTTAGGTGTTGCTACAAGAGCAAAAATAACTGATGAGTTTGGCAATGCAAAAAACTTTGATAAAGCTCTGAAAGCTGACAGTAGTTCAAGCATATTTGGAACTTTCTTTGGCTGCTCCCCTGTTACAAGTTATGTAGAAAGCTCTGCAGGAGTAGAGGCTGGAGGAAGAACGGGTTTAACAACTGTGGTGGTAGGTCTTCTCTTTTTGGTTGCAATTTTCTTTTCGCCTCTTGCTGCAATTGTTCCGGCATATGCTACTGCAGGTGCATTAATTTATGTTTCTATTCTTATGATGAGCGGCATGGAAAAGCTAAATTGGTCTGATTCGACAGAGCTGTTACCAGCTCTAATTATTATAGTAATGATTCCGCTTACTTTTTCTATTGCAAACGGTATTGCTCTTGGATTCTTGGCATATGTTGTCCTTAAAATCTCTAATGGAGAAATAAAAAATATTTCCTCTGGGGCTTGGTTTTTAACCGCCATTTTTGTTTCAAAGTTTCTTTTCTTATAAAAATGTTACAAAGATTTGTTAGGATCTCTATTATCCTTTTTTCTGTAAGCATCTGTGGGTCAACTGATCATCAACCAACAGTAACTATAAAAGAAACAGAGTTCTTAGGGAGTTTGCACGACAATAATGAGGTGGAGATGTTTCTTGGTTTACCGTTTGCTGCTCCGCCTGTTGATGACCTAAGGTGGGAGAAGCCTATTGCTTGGATTCCGGGCGCAAAAAAAGAAATTATTGCGAATAAATTTAAGCCAGCATGCTTCCAAAACCAAAGAATTGTTAATTGGTATAAACGGCTAATTATTGATTTTGGAGGTAATCCAGATACTTTTGATATTCCAATATTTAGTGAAGATTGTTTATATTTAAATCTATGGCGGCCAAAGGGCGCAAAAAAAAATTTACCTGTAATTGTTTATATACATGGCGGAAGCAACAAAGCTGGTTGGTCATATGAGCCTAATTATCTTGGTCACAATATTGCTAACAAAGGATTTATATTAATAAGTATTCCATATCGTCTAGGAGTATTTGGTTTTTTCTCTCACCCAGATATTGAAAATCCTAACCTAGCTTTATTTGACCAGATCTTGGCCCTTGAGTGGATACAAGAATATGTGGCTTACTTTGGCGGAGATCCATCTAATGTTACTTTAATTGGAGAGTCGGCTGGAGCAGGAGGTATAGGTCATTTAATAGCATCACCATTAAGTAAAGATCTATTTCACAAGGCTGTCCATCAAAGTGGTGGCTCTTCTTTAACCTATCCAACTTCAAGTTCAGATGTAAGAAAGCTAGCAAATAGCTTTGCAAATTCTTTTAATGATCCGTCAATTAAAAATCTAAAAAATATAAGCGCAGAAGAAGTACTTGAAGCTTCAGAGGAAGTCTATGCTGAGCACTATTTTAACTATGTTGATGATGGTTTTTCTGTAACCAGAAATTTATCTGATAGTTATAAGAGTGGAAATATTCAAAATGTAGATCTTCTAATTGGATCCAATAATGATGAGTGGTCTTTATATTTTGATGGGAATGTAAATATTCGTCTATGGCTCGATCAAGAAACAACTCCTGAAAAAAAAATAAAGCTTTTAGAGCTTCTTGCTAATATTGAGGATCCTATTAGAAAGATGGATCTATTAATTACAGCTAAAAATTTTGTTTGCCCCTCTTTGTTTATGGCTGAAGAGTTAAAAAGAAATGGAGGTAAGGCTTGGGTATATCAATTTAATAGGGTCAGAGATGATGAGTTAGCGCAAAAATATGGAGCCTTTCATGGAGCAGAGCTTCCATATGTTTTTGATACTCATGATCAATGGCTCCCAACAAATAAAGCTGACAAAGTGCTTACTGAAGAGATTCAGTCTTATTGGTTATCTTTTGCTAAAACTGGAGACCCTAATAACGATGGTGCAGTGGTATGGCCAGAATATGAGTCATCCAACGATTCAACTCTTGTTTTAGATAATGAGATATATCAAAGAAGCCATGAAAGTTCTGAGATTTGTAAAATAATGGACTTATTTTAAAAGTTGGCTGGGTTTTTAGGTGTAAAGGTATTGTAGTATTCTCTGATACTTAAGATATCCTGCTTATCATCTCCGGTTGGCATAAACTCTTTACCAAAAACCAACTCCTTCTTAAGGAAATCAAGTGAAACTAATACAACTCCCGAGTTAAGCTCCTTAGCAATTCTTAAAAAACCTGTTTTCCACTCACCTACTTTTGATCTTGTTCCTTCTGGTGCAAGACCAATAAGGCCATTTTTTTTATCTTCCATTTGTCTTAGTAGATCTTTTATAAGTCCGCCTGGTTTTGACCTATCAACGGGGATCCCTCCCATATATTTCATAAACTTTCCTAAGATGCCGCTAAAAACTGTGTGTTTGCCAATAAAGTATACCTTTAGGTCAACCGCTGCAATAGCGGCCAAGCCTACTACCGCATCCCAGTTTGATGTATGAGGTGCAACAATAGCAACAAACTTCTTGTTCTTATAAAGATCTGAGATTTGTCCTTTTATTTTCCATCCGGAAAGCTTAATTAATATTTTACCAAGCCATTGAAATGGCTTAGGCCTATTAGCTTTATAACTCTCAGGAAATTTAAAGTTCATGATTCACATTATAATGCTATTTGAAGATATTCCCTCTTTTTTTAGAAGTTTACGTTTTGAAGATATTCCCCCTTTGCCGCTATATCCTCCCAAATGTCCATCTGACCTAATCACTCTGTGGCATGGTATTTCAATTGGTCTTGGATTTTTTCCACATGCATTTGCAACAGCGCGTGCAGACTTTGGTTTTCCAATCGCCACAGCGATTTCCTTATAAGTCCTCACTTCTCCTTCTGGAATCTTTTTTAGCTCATTCCAAACCATAATCTGAAATTTTGTTCCTTTAAGCATTTATTTCAGGTGCTCAATTAGCAGCGTTGGAACTTTGCAAGTATGAGATTTAATAGTAGCTACCAAGGTCCCTTTCTTAAGCCCTTCTTTTATTGGTGTTACATCAACATTATTGCTGACTAATCTTTTGTGAGCATCTTCAATTGAATCCACTTCCCATGCGAGTCCCCACAACTCATCAGCTGATTCTTTTTTATCTTTATCTTCAATCACCTCAATTGTGGTCGCATTTGTTCTAAAAAATAGCATTCTTCTCTTCCAATGCTCTATAGTTTTATCTAACGCTAATCTTATTTTATAAACATCCCTATAAATGCTTATAAAGTTATCTGCATCCTGCGTATTTATTACTACATGATCAAGCTTTTTTACCTTTGAAGCATCTTGGTTTTCATTCTTTGGAAGACTACCCACAGTGTGTTTAATAATAAAGATAAATAACTCTCTGCTGAGAGTGCTTGGTAAGAAAATATTTTTCCATCGTCTTATCTTTCCATCTCTTTCACTTGTTGCCTCGCCAGAACTTATCTCAACTTCATATCCATCCTTATTTAAGACTTCTTTAACATGTTCTATATTTTTTGTTCCAAGAGCTATCCCTGCTAAATGATCTCCTTTAACTGCAAGTAAAGAATTAATAAACTCTGTTCCTGGGCCCGCATCGCATGGCGATAGAAGCTCTAAGTATGTATTCTCACAATTAAATAAAGCATTTTCTGTTCCTAGCTCGTTATGTTTTCCTTTCCAGCATGGGGCGATACCAAGAATTTTTTCATAATCACTTATGGCCTGGTCTAGATTTTTTACCGCAATTATTATGTGATCTACTGATGAAATCATTCTTGTATTAATCCTTTAGGCTATTAATTTTCTCAATGAATAGCTCTGCGCCAAGTGAAACATTATCAACCCAATCATCCTTTGCTTCATTATTTGCATTATCTGAAATGTATTTAAAGCACCTAAAGTCAATATTTTTTAACTTACATACTTTTGCAATAGCAAAGGCTTCCATATCGACGATATCTGTTTTTAATTTTGGAGTGCTGGTTACAAACTTATCGCCTGTGCCACACGTTACTCCCTCTCTTCCAAAGGTAATCTCGATGTCTTGCTCAAAAGGAGTTTGCCCTACTTCAAAACCAAGTGGTGAAGCATCCATATCTCTTTGGAAGAACCTTGAGGCCTCAACCAGTCCTTTTATTTTCGTATCAAGGGATCCAGCTGTTCCAAAATTTATAATTTGATGAGGTGAGTGTTTTTCTATTGCGTTTAAAGTATTAAAGACAGCATTCACTTTGCCAATACCGATGTACTCTATTTCGTAATTAGGGAGATCAGATCTTTTAAGCTCATCTTCAATTGCAACCAAAATAAGCATTCTTACTTCCAGCTTCCTTTTCTTCCAGATAAGTCCCATTCAATCCTAGAATACATTAACTCAATCCTTCTCTTAATATATCTTTTTGCAAAAGCATCACTAATTTCTGGCAGGGGAATAAAAGACATGCATCCGAGGCCATCAATTATTTTTAATGTAAGTCCTGAATCGTTTTCTTTTACGGCAAGATTATGAGGTATTATGTTTTTTGTTAGTAACTTGGTTTCTTTTAGAAACATCTCAAAATCTTTTAATGCATTATTAATTTCTGAGGTTCTGCCTTTGCTAAATAAATACTCCTCTAAATTCAAAGCTACTTTGTCATTGTTTGTTATGAGTTCTGTGCATGATGCTAGACCCTTACTAGTTCCTACAAATTCGTGCCATCTTGCAAGATGTCTCCAAATCTTTTGAGGGTTTCTTTTGACAGCTCTTTGTTGGTATGCTCTCTCCTCTCTGAAGTTGTCATCAAAACTTTGTTCTGATCTGAGTTTTTTATACCATGGTGCATTTGAGCGTATCTTTTTAACAACTTCTTGTTTACTAATTTTTAAGCATAGGTTTTTGTTATCCGGATGGATATAGCAAACTCTATTGCCACCCTCTGCAAATGGTCTAACTCCTTCAAGATTAATCATATTCTTTTAATTTACTGATTTATAAATATTTATAATCGTAACACCAATTACAACAAGGAAAAGCCCAACAACAGATTGCCAGTTAAGTGCTTGCTTATAAAAAATGTAACTAAGTAAAGTTATGGTAAAGACTCCTATACCTGACCAACTAGCATAAACAATTGATAGAGGAAGCTTTTGTGAAACTATAGCAAGAAAATAGAATGAGATGCCGTAAGAAAAAAGTAAAATTGAGGTTGGAATTAGTTTTGTAAAATTTTGAGATGCTGGGAGAAGCATCGTACCTAATACTTCAAATATTATTGCTAGAAAAAGAACAATATAGGGATTCATTAAAATTGTAAGTCTTTGCTAGGCAACATCGTGGCAATCGCAATCAAGCTCTTTACATAACTGAAAGTTCTTTGTGTGTGCATAAACTACAAGGGCAGACCCCATTAATGTAAAAATGATTACAGATGTTTCTGTAAGAAAACTTTCTGATAATGCTGTAGCAGTTAGAACGCCTAGGCCTGCTAAACCGACTAAAAATACACCATAATCATTGTGATTTGAAACGCCAGTAATTAATGCATAAACGCTAATTGGGATAGCTAAAAATAAAATAGCCCAATGAATTAGCTCATTATCAATAGAAAGGGCTAATGCTCCAGAGGTAATAATCAAGAAGGATGGGACAAGTAAGCAATGCAGTGCACATGCTATTGATAGTCCAGCTGCAAACTTATCAGTAATTGGATGGATTTTCATAATTTCGTAAATTATACAGTATTTATGGATTGCTAAGTCTTGCTATAGAGATCGCTCTAACTCTAGAATATGCAATACACAGAAGGGAAACATATGATGGAAAATAAGAAAAAAAGTTTGCACAACTCTGGTGCTTGGGTTGGGGTTGGAACTGCGATAGGGGTAGCGGTTTATGCTCTGACAAGTGAACCAACTTGGATAGCGGTGGGAGTTGCTATTGGCGCAGCGTTAAGTTGGCGAAAACCTAAATAATAAAAAATGTTGAAAAGAAAATTATTCTTTTAATTTTTTTCTAAGATTTTACTTTGCGCAGCGGGAGCACTCACAACAGTCACACATATCTATATTATTAACTAAGTCTATTTTGCATTAAATGCTTCTTTCTTGTTTGCTATAAAGTAGTAAGCTAAAGATAGAAGGAGAGCCATTAACATAACTTGTGGGCCTATTAACTCAAATAAGGTAAAAGTTCCTGCGCCCAAAATGAATAAATAACCTATTTCTTTTTTTGTTTTTATAAAATGTTCTCTGAGCGCAGCCTTAAAAATAAAATAGTTTATCGGTAAATAAAGTAAGGTCCCTGTAATAGCGCCTGGACTAAAGTCTGAAAAATAGAGACTGAAAAAGAGGTGAAAAAAAGCATTAACTATTTGTGTGGTCATTAAGAAAAATAAGATTATTTGAGCGCTTGGTTTATCTTTTTTAGTAGCATGTAAAAAGATCATTATTAATAAAACTGCTAGAAGCCTTAAAAGAACTTCTTCAGTTGATAAAGAGTTATTGTCTAAAAAATATGAAAGTCTCCATTCTCTGAAATTAAAGACTATATGTTCTTCGAAATGATGAATTACATATGCGAGGGGGCTTAGAAGTATGAGATTCCTAAATTTTTGCATTTCTAGTTTTTAGCATTTCGCCGTCTTCTAATTAAAACAACAACTAAAGACATAGCTAGAATAATGAAGAGGACTGCTTTCCAAATTAGGGGAAGATAATTTCTCTTGAACGTATTTATTGTCATTTCTGCTGCCCATTCATAGTCTAGAGGAAGTTCAATTACTCCATTCTTTTCTGCATATGCTTCATATTCCTCTATTAGCTCTAGAAGCTTATTAGGCATACTTGTCGCCAAATTAATTGTTTCGCCAGGATCTTCAGAGAGATTAAAGAGCTCCCATTGATTTGATCCATTTGGTGGCCTATTCCTTACTATTTTAAAGTCGCCTTTAAAGAGTGCAGAGTTTCCAGTTACCTCTAAACCAACTGAATCAGAGTCTGTATAGTTTTTATCATCTGATCCTGCCAAAGAACTCTGTAACGACTTACCAATTATTCTTTCATCTACTTCATCAAAAACAATATCACTAAGGGTCGCTGCTATGTCTGTAACAAAAGCAAAGTTCTGATTTTTCCCTTTTTTAATTTCTGGCCCACTTATAATCAGCGGCACTCTAAGACCGCCTTCAGACATATGGAATTTAAATAAATGACTTGGACTTGCCATTGCTTGAGCAAACTCAGTCCCAATGTAAACATAGCTATCTTGATCACCTAAAGTTTCATAATCACGATCATAGATAGTTGTTTTAAACCACTCCCTCCATGGGGCATGGTCGCTGGGATCATTCCCTTCTGGCCCATTATCTGCAGTTAATATAAAGATTGTATTTTCGTAAAGGCCTTCTTTTTTAAGATAGGTCATAAATCTACCAATATGAAAATCCATTGCATCTAGCATGCCGGCAAAGACAGCCATGCTTTTAATTAGCATTTTCTTATTTTCTTGGTCTACCTCAGACCAATCATCAAAGCCTGAAAAGGAATCAACAATTTCTTTATTAGGTGGGAATATTCCATACTCAATTGCCCTATTCTTTCTTTGCTCTCTCAGCTCTTCCCAGCCTGCCTCATATGTTTCTAAATACTTGTCAATAAATTCTTGTGGTGCCTGTAATGGGATATGTTGAGCTTGGAAAGATAAGTATGAAAAAAAGGGGGTATCTTGATTTTTATCTTCTTCAATAAATTCAATCATTTGATCTACAAAAAACTTACTTGAATAGAAATCTTCGGGAAGTTCTGCTTCTTCCCCGTTTTTAAACCAGGGTGACTCAAGATAGTAAGGAAGATATGAGTGATGGCTAAAGTTGTTACCGCCTGTAGCATCCAAGATGAATGTTTTATCAAAACCTCGATTATATGGAAGTGCCGCTGTCTCCTTGCCACCAAAAGCTAAATGCCACTTACCTGTCATATATGTTCTGTACCCGGCAGGCTTTAATATCTCAGCAAGGGTTAGAGCATCATCCCTTAAATACCCTTCATATCCAGGAGTATTGCGATACTTTGTTGGCATAACCTCAGGAATCATTGGAATACCAGTGTTGTGATTATCCATTCCAGTTAAAAGCATTGCTCTTGATGGGGCGCATTCAGGAGTGGTGTGATAGTTTGTAAATAGCATGCCCTCGCTGGCCAAGATATCTATATTTGGTGTGCTTATTTCTCCCCCATAAGCTTGCAGGTCGGTTAGACCGAGGTCATCGATTAAGATCAATACAATGTTTGGCTTATCATTTGCTTGATTTATTGGTGAAAAAAAACAGAGAGCTGTTAAAAACACATAGAATATTTTTTTTTATATTTCAAACCTTTTTCCATACTAAAAAGTCCTTAAAACCATTAGATTCAGCGGACAGTGTTAGGGATTTATTCTTTAATTTAAATTCATGCCTTCTTGTTAAGGTTGTGCCAACCCATTGGGGTAAAAGACTTG
The DNA here is from genome assembly GCA_902605165.1 of uncultured SAR86 cluster bacterium. GTDB lineage: Bacteria > Pseudomonadota > Gammaproteobacteria > Magnimaribacterales > D2472 > CACNXK01. The sequence continues at coordinate 243,879 of CACLBJ010000001.1, forward strand.
TTTTGATATTGTGATATACATTTATATCATCTGCATTAAATTCACCTGCATATGAAACGTAACCATTTGCGGCTAAAAAATAATTCTTTGTTGTTTTTAGTAAGTCGCCCTCAAGAGATACCTCGTCATCATTTTTTAACAAGTGGCTAATTTTTGCTATTTTTGATCTATCATTTGATACATCAGTACGGTTTTTCTGCATAAGTGTTGCGGACATCCAGCCCTCAGAGTGATATATCAAGAAACCATCTACACTTCCTGAAAAGGGAAAGGTTTTATCCCCATTAGGTTTTTCAACAACCCATTCATCTAGTTCCCAGACCCCTACAAACTTTTGCTCGATTTTATCCATAAATGTTTTATAACTTGTCTGCTTTTTTGGTCTGCGTGCCAATGTCTGCAGCAATTGAGTTAGGAACGAGCATGGTTAAAGCATAGTGAGCTATTTTCCACCTATCATTGTGCAAATGTATAACCCCAGTACCCCGGCAGTATCCTAATTTTTCATTGAATAAAATTTCATCAAACCAGCGCGTTTCACCGGTCCCTTCCCAGTTTCGCTCTTCTACTATATAAGTCCATCCGTGACCATCTGCAAATGCTGGTTTGGCATAAGATTTGAATTCATTTATAGTCCAGCGTTCAGTTTTATCTGTTCCCAAGAAAACTGCATCTTCAGTATAGCGAGCAAAGTAGGCCTGAAAATTTCCTTCATGAGCATCTTTGTGAAGGCCATCCAAAAGAGCATCAATTTTAGCTTGATGTATATCAATGCCAAAACTCAATTGACTAAAAAAAATTACAATTAAAAGAAATGTTTTCATGATGCTTTAATTTTTATTATGTGTCTGTCTTAATTCATCGCCTTAATAGTATAACTAGCCAACGGCCAAGGTTTAAAATATCAGCCAGCGCAGCCGATACATAAGTGAGGGCTGCTGCCCTTAAAATACTGCTAACCGCTTTTTCATTTGATTGTGATATGTAGTCCCCTTCCCTTAATAGCGGGAGCGCCTTAGAAAAACTTGCGTCAAATTCAATTGGCAAAGTCACTGCATGAACCATCATACGAGCGATAAAACCAGATAATCCTAGGAAGAGCAACAAAGAAAATGGCATTGGATGCCGAGTAATAATACCAATCACTGGGGATAAATAGATAATAGCAACACTCCAGCGGGCCACTTTATCAACAATCGGGACCATTTTTGTTCTGGCTGCCAGACGTTTATCGCCTTGTTGATCTTGTATTGCATGTCCAACTTCATGAGCGGCAATTGCTATTGCGGTTAGAGATTTAGACTCATAATGCTCTCGCAAAAGCCTAACTTTTTTTTCAATTGGATCATAATGATCTCCTAGCTCAGTTACTTCAACCTCCACACCTTTTAAAGAAAATCGCTTAATTAGATGTTTTGCGAGCTCTCCCCCAGTGCCGGGCATTTCAGGTTTTGTAGATGAATATCTCCACATAACCAGCTTCACCCACAAAGATGGACCAAATATTATGGCTAGAACTACGAGCGCCCCTACTACAAAAATCATATTTTAATCTCTAAATAAATTATCATTGTTTGATAATTTTTTAAGCAGTTTTTTTCGTAAAAAGAAAATGTAATAAATTACCCAAGATCCCAAAGCTAAGAGATAAAGAGTTATTCCTAGTATAAAGTCATCTACGAAAATAGGTGGAACAAAAATAAAAAATAAAAAGAAAAGGTTGGTCAGATTCAATGTCCAGGGGAATGTCTTCGTCAACAAACTTTCATTTTTAAAAAACTTTTTTATATTTTCGTTCATTTATTAATTATTTTCTAAAACCTTGTTTTACAAATTTAATTATCATTAATATAACTATGTAAATCATTAAAAAATCAAGCAATCTACTAGCAATATTGAAAAAATCCATAATTATTATCCTAGCATCTCTGTCATTAATCGCGACACATATCATCTACTGGCATAAGTCCGTCACCCCCTAACCCCATAGCACAGATTATTTCGCCGATAGTGTTAACTCTTTGTGCTGGAGTTGTGTTTGTAAAAAATAAAAAAGCAAAAAGAGAAATAATTAGAATAAGGTAAAAATGGTTTTTTACGATCTGGAGCAAAGCTTATTTCCGATTAGCTGGTTGTCTATAGCAAGGTTTTCATTTTCTGCAATTTTAACGATATTTGAAAATGTTAAGTTAATTCTATTCCAATAAGGATTCGAAAAACTCAGGATTTTCCATCAAAGCGCTAGAAATTTTCTGGCCGACCTGCATCGCATCCTCATTAATTGCTGCCATAGTTTTCGTGAGCATTTCGCCCTGTTTGGAACTAATTGACTTTCCTTCATCTGTGATCATAAAGTTATACATAGCGATTATTTCTTTTTCTGAATACACTGATTTATATAAACCGGGAATTTTCTTTTCTACAGAAGACAAATATTCTTGTATAAAAGGATCTAAGAAGTCATTCATTTCATCGCTTTCTAAGTCCATTCCAAACATCGTTAGCATGGAGTACATAGAATCCCTCATTGTTTGTTCTTGTTGAGAAATAACTTGTTCTTTTACAATAAAGTTAATCATTTCTTCATAAGAAACCTCATCTGAGATGCTAATTATAGAAAATAAACACGTAATAAATGTAAAAAGATATTTTTTTAGCATAATAATTTTGATTTTTTAGTATGTTTATAATTAAAACATATTTCTTATTCTACTTATATAGCTTTTATATGAAATGTTTTATTTTTTTTGACCAACCAAGGAATCTTTCTTTATTCAACAGTAACGGAGTAAGTTTGAACGACAATTAACTCTTCGCATTTTCTGCAATCTTTGAGGTGATTGAAGTTCAGTTTCATGAATTATCCATCAATCCCAAAGAAACCATTGCCATCACCATCATCATCGCTTGAATCACCCTCTTCATCTACTCTATTTTCAATATCCCTATCATCTTGAAAAATGTTGGTTGCAATAATGGTTGTTATTGCCAACATTGGCATGGTGTAAACCATCGCATTGGTAAATATTGCAATTGCATATGTTGGTACAGCAATTATTAAAACTTTCTTTATTAGATTTTTTTTCATACTTTATTATAAATTTTTAATTTCTGAGTGATGTATTAATTTTATATTATTTGCTTCAGCGAGTTTTTTTGCGCTATTGGTGTACCCTGAATTTGATATAACTACTCCTATATTTGCTCCATAGTATCCCATTCCTGCAACCACCTCTTGAACTGCGCTATTACCAACTGGTTTTTGATATTTTTTACACTGTGCAACAAGAACGTCGTCTCCTCTTTTTGCAATAACATCAACTCCCTGATCTGATGAACCGGTTGTTGCCTCTGCTTCATCCCAGTTATTTTTTAAAAACTTATTTGCGCAAAAGTGTTCATATTCGTATGGGTCCATTTCGTCATCAAAACCCTCTGATTTAGAATAATCATTGATAACTTGTTCTATTTTATAAATGGTTTCATCTGGAATTTCAAAGTCGCCTATTTCTCTTGCATATCTCATAACATCTTCAGATTCAGTATTGTCTAGCAGATGTTCGATAAGTTCTTTTTTGAATCTTGAATAGTTCTTTTTTCCAAAACTGTTAGTAGATACCGTACTTCTATATGCAGTTGCTACTAGGGATGTTTCTTCAAACATTAAGTCGTTTAGTTCACCTTCTAATTGTTTAATCGCTCTCTCTTTAACCATACCGTTTTTAATAAGAAATCTATATGAGAAATAGGTTGTTGCGGGAAATGCTAAAAACCAAAATCCTAAATAATCTTCTGGGAGGAGAAGAGCAAAAACTAGAAGGGAAATGAGAAAACTAAAGACCAAAGAAAGAATAAATGACAAGAATTTTTTCATAAAAATATTAAACTTGCTTTAATGCTGAATCAACTAGCTTTTTCTTATATTTACTAAGTTCAAATGTTGATACCTTTTCTAGACTGTATGAAACGCCATCAATTACTATTGAGTTAGTTGAAGTAGATAGAGATAGGTTGCAAATCTCTTTTGATGGCATGTCGTCAACAAGAATTTTAAACTGGCCTTTGTAGTCTCTATAACCAAACCTATCACAATGAATTTTGAGTCTTGGATTCATAACTAAGATTGTTTTTATGATTTGGAATGACTTTTGCTCTTCTGCGGTTGTAAAAATACCAGAGGAAGATTGCCTTCCCTCTAAAACTTTAATTTTTTCAATGGCCTCGTGGAGAGAAACTGAATTTAATAATTTCCTAAGTCTTTTGTTTTTAGATTCTGTTGCTCTTTTTCCTCCCATATTTTGATATATCATTTTTAATAGTTCATCACTTGCTGGAAAGAGGGTTTTTGTCAGGGCAATATTAAAATCATTTAAAAAATAGGTTTCTTCAGAAATTTCTAAAATATCCTTCACGTTAAAAAGTTGTAGATGGAAATTCGCAATATCTTCTAGATCCGATCTTGTGAAGTCTCTCAAATCAAATACAAGAAATGGTTCTTCGCATAATGATTTGCTGTTATTCCATTTCACTGTGTAAAACTCATACACAACTCCATTGGTTAAGATACCTATCTTTGATTCTTTATGATGATCAAAATATTTAGATAGTTGTTTAAAGTGAGATTTAGTTAGGTTTGAAGTTGCTTTTTTACACTCTATTAGCATTATGGGATTTTTCCTATTAAGGGTAACCACCATATCAACTTTTCTTACACTTCCTTTGGTATTTCTTAAACTATATTCGTGTGAATAATGATCCATTTTGTTATAGCCCAATAAATTAAAAAATGGTTCTATTAGGTAATCTCTTGTCTTGGACTCATTGTCGCTCAGCTTGATTGCTTTTTTATAATCCCATTTATCAAATGATTTTTCTAAAAGACTGCCAATCTGTTTTATTGTTGCCATAAAAATATTCTGCCATAACTCTCTTTAAATGTCCTATGAATACACATAAGAGACCACAACAAGTCATAACAACACTTTATGACTTCCGCTAATGCTAAAAAATAAGTGAAAATTTTAGGGTAGTTTTAACCAGGGTTAAGTTTTAGTGATTTTTGAAACCCCCGCAGAATGCGAGGTTAAAACTGGTTGTCTTCCAAACTTACTCCACCGTGACTGACTTAGCTAGATTTCTTGGTTGATCTAGGTCTGTTCCCCTCAGGCATGCTACCTCATAGGCAAGTATTTGCAGAGGTATGGTATAGATAATTGGAGCATTGTAGTCGCCGCAATCTGGCATATTTATAAATTTCCCCTTCTTTACCTCAATAGTTGAGTTTGCATTTCCAAAAACATACAAGGTCCCGCCTCTTGCTTTTACCTCTTCAAGATTTGATAAAAGTTTCTCAACTAAACTATCTTCGGGCGCAAGGGCTATAACTGGTATTTCTTCATCAACCAAAGCTAGGGGGCCATGCTTTAATTCCCCCGCTGGGTATGCTTCAGCATGTATGTACGATATTTCTTTTAATTTTAATGCTCCCTCTTGTGCGATAGAGAAATACATTCCTCTGCCTAAAAATAATGCATTGTGCTTAGTAGAGATATTTTGTGTTATTTGAGAAATGTTTTCTTTTAAGCTAAAAGCTTGATCAACCAATGCCGGAGTTTCTCTTAGTTCTTGGGTTGCTTGTTTTCTTTTATCAGCATTTTTATCTTGGCTTTTAGCGATTGATAAGGCGAGCATCATTAAGGCAGCTAATTGAGTGGTAAAAGCTTTCGTTGATGCAACTCCTATTTCGGGTCCTGCATTGGTGAATATTTTCCAATCAGCCTCTCTTGCCATAGTGCTTGTTGGAACATTACAGATTGTCACAATACCAACATACTTTTCGGCTCGAGCATATTCTAAAGCAGCCAATGTATCAGCTGTTTCACCAGATTGAGAGATTGTTACAAACAATGTGTGGTCTTCAACAATTGGATTCCTGTATCTGTACTCGCTGGCAAAATCTATATAGCAAGGTACCTCACATATTTCTTCAAACCATTTTCTGGCAGTTTTTGCTGCATGAAGGCTAGTACCACATGCAACAAACTGGATCCTTTTTACTTTCTTGAATGCATCACTTGATCCCAAACCAAAAATATTATCTAAAACATCATTCTCACCAAGCCTGCCATTTATAGTGTTTCCTAATGCATCTGGCTGCTCATAAATCTCTTTTTCCATGAAGTGCGTGTAGTTACCTTTGCTTGTTGATGTTGGTGTAGCATCTATCTTGGTCTCTTCTCTCTGAACGGGCTCACCATTACTGTTAAAAATCTTAATATCGTTTTTTGTTATTTCTGCAAAGTCTCCATCTTCTAATAGGTAAAATTTCTCAGTTATGTTGGCAATCGCTAATGGATCTGACGCAACAAAGTTTTCTTCAATACCTTTTCCAATCAATAGCGGGCTCTTTTGTTTGGCTGCATATATTTTGCCTTTTTCTTCCGATGATATTGCAGCTATTGAAAAAGCTCCTTTAAGCTCTGTGGTTGTCTTTATTAAAGCTTCAAGAGTTGAGGAAGAGTCTGTTTTGTTTAAATGGATTAAATGAGCTATGAGCTCGGAGTCTGTTTCAGAAGCAATTTTGTAGCCTTTCTCTTTAAGTTTCTCTCTGATTTCATCATGGTTTTCAATTATTCCATTATGAACAATATAGATTTCATTATGTGAGCCATGAGGATGAGCGTTTTCTTCTGAGGGCGCCCCATGAGTTGCCCACCTTGTGTGAGCTATACCAGACTTGGCTTTTGGTTTATTGTTGATCATTAGCTCTTCAAGAGATGAGACCTTTCCTAATGATCTAAGCCTAAAAACCTCACTGTCTTGGTTTAGAGCAACGCCTGCTGAGTCATATCCTCTGTATTCCATAGCATGAAGACCTTTAATTAAGATCTTACCTACACTCCTTGATGAGGTTGCTCCTATAATTCCACACATAGTTATTTCTTAGTCTTTGACCAGTTCTCTTTGTTTTTTTGTTTGCCTCTTCCAACACCTAAAGCATTATCAGGTATATCTTTTGTAATGGTTGACCCTGCTCCCACGTAAGCATTTTTCCCAACAGTTACCGGAGCAACTAAGGACGAGTTTGTGCCAACAAAAGAATTATCCCCAATATTTGTTTTGTGTTTTTCTTTACCATCGTAATTGCAAGTGATGGTTCCAGCTCCAATATTAACTTCATTGCCAACTTCTGCATCTCCAAGATAGGTAAAGTGGTTTGCTTTTGAATCTCTCCCAAGTCTCGTTTTTTTTGTCTCTACAAAATTACCTATTCTTGCTCCATCCATAATGACACTTCCCTCTCTCAGTCTTGCGTATGGGCCTATTGAGCATTTTGCTCCTATCTCGGATGCAGCTATATGTGAAAACGGAAGTATTTTTGTATCATCACCGATCTTGGTGTCACAAAGTATGGTATTGGCTCCAATTTCGACATTATTTCCGAGCTCCACATATCCCTCGAAAATCACATTTACATCTATAACGCAGTCCGCTCCTGTTTTGACCTCACCTCGAACGTCAACCCTGCTCTTATCTAAAAGTGTTACTCCGTTTGCTAATAAGTCCTCTGATTTCATTATTCTTAAAGTTTTCTCAAGCTCCTCTTGCTCTGAGCGATTATTCGCTCCAGTTGTTTCTTCATTTGATGAGCTTAATGTATTAATTTTAAACCCATTTTTGTAGGCAATGCCAATTAAGTCAGTTAAATAAAATTCTTTGGCTGAATTATTATCATCGATCTCTGGAATATGTTTCTTTAAAATTCCACCTTTTGCGACCAAGATACCTGTAAAAATTTCTTTTATTTTCTTTTGCTCTGAATCAGCATCTTTCTCCTCTATAATTCCTAGCACGTTATTTTCTTTATCTTTTAGCGCCCTACCGTAACCTGTCGGGTTTTCTAAGTTTGTTGTCAGTATTGATAGATCTGATTCTTGATTACAGAGTTTTTTAAGGGTTTCCTCTTTTATAAGGGGGACATCCCCGTATAGTATAAGTATTTTTTCATTTTCATTTATATCATTAAGCGCTGTCTTTACAGCATCAGCAGTGCCAATTTGTTCTTTTTGAAGATAAGTATTTGCATTTATGCCAATTTCTCTTATTTCTTCTTCAACTCCTTCTTTATCAAAACCGACAACTACAGAAATTTTGTCAGTAATCTTATTGGCTGTTGTCATAACATGATCGAGCATTGTTCTTCCGCCAAGAGCTTGTAGAACTTTTGCTTTTTGTGAAAGCATTCTGGTGCCCTTACCGCCGGCTAATATAATTGTATGAATATTCAATTTAATAGGTCTTTTAACCTATGCTAAATCTTTTTACGAAGTTTTTGAATAGTTTTGAGTCTTGCTGCTGCCTCTGCTAGCTGAGAAGCAGCTTTGGCATAATCAATATTGTCTTTATTATCTGCTAAATCTTTCTCTGCTTGTTCTTTAGCAGCAATTGCTTTTGCTTCATCCATACTGTCTGCTCTTTCAGCGACATCAGATAAAACCGTTACAGTATCAGGTTGAACTTCTATGAATCCTCCACTACAAAAAAAGGTTTCTTCTTTGTCCTCGTTGCAAACTCTTACTGGTCCAGGCATTAAGCCTGTTAAAAGAGGTGAATGACCAGGTGCAATACCTATTTCTCCAAGTGATCCGGTTGCATACAACATATCAGCTGTGCCGGAAAATATTTCCTCATTAGATGAGACGATGCTTACTTTAAACTCACTCATCACATTGTTTTTGCTTTCTCAACAGCCTCTTCTATGGTTCCTACCATATAGAATGCTTGTTCAGGAAGATCGTCGTAGTCTCCATTTAGAATTCCATTAAATCCTTTAATGCTGTCTTCCAGAGAAACATATTTACCTGGTGAACCTGTGAAAACTTCTGCGACAAAGAATGGTTGAGATAAAAATCTTTCTACTTTTCTTGCTCTTGCTACGGCTAGTTTGTCGTCTTCTGATAATTCGTCCATTCCAAGAATTGCAATAATATCCTTTAGCTCTTTATATCTTTGAAGAACTCCTTGAATAGCTTGGGTAGTCTTGTAGTGTTCTTCTCCAACAACAAGTGGGTCGAGCTGTCTACTGGTTGAGTCTAGTGGGTCAACTGCTGGATAAATACCAAGCTCTGCAATATTTCTTGAAAGAACCACTGTCGCATCTAAGTGAGCAAATGTTGTTGCAGGTGAAGGGTCTGTTAAGTCATCAGCTGGAACATACACCGCTTGAATTGAGGTAATTGATCCTGTTTTTGTTGAAGTAATTCTCTCTTGCAGCGCTCCCATTTCACCAGCTAGTGTTGGTTGGTACCCAACAGCAGATGGCATTCTTCCCAAAAGAGCTGATACCTCAACACCAGCAAGTGTATATCTATAAATATTATCAATGAAAAGAAGAACATCTCTTCCTTCATCTCTAAATTTCTCAGCAATTGTTAAGCCAGTTAGAGCAACTCTTAGCCTATTGCCTGGAGGCTCATTCATTTGCCCATAAACAAGCGAAACCTTATCTAGAACATTTGATTCAGTCATCTCATGATAAAAATCATTACCTTCTCGAGTTCTCTCACCAACCCCGGCAAAAACAGAAAACCCTGAATGTTCAATCGCAATGTTTCTTATGAGCTCCATCATATTAACTGTCTTGCCTACTCCAGCACCACCAAATAACCCAACCTTTCCTCCTTTAGCAAAAGGACACATTAAATCGATAACCTTAATGCCTGTTTCCAGTAATTCGTTTGATCCCGCTTGATCGGTGTAGCTTGGCGGGCTTTTATGAATTGGTTGTCTTTCTTTCTCGCCGATATCTCCCTTTTCATCAATAGGGTTACCTAGAACATCCATAATTCTTCCAAGAGTTTCTTGCCCAACTGGAACAGAGATGGGCGCATTTGTTCTTTCAACCTCTAGGCCCCTCTTTAATCCTTCAGTGGAACCCATAGCGATAGTTCTTACAATTCCATCACCTAATTGCTGCTGAACCTCAAGTACGGTTTCAAGACCGACAATGTTAAGAGCCTCATATACGTTTGGTATGTTCTCTCTATCGAATTCGACATCTATAACCGCTCCGATAATTTGTGTCACAACTCCATTACTCATTTCTTTCTCCTTTATACAGCAGCTGCGCCGCCTACAATTTCTGATAACTCTTGTGTAATTGCTGCCTGTCTAACGTTGTTATAAAGCAACTCTAATTCTTTAATTAAATCTCCTGCATTTTCAGTCGCATTTTTCATTGCGATCATTTTTGCTGCTTGTTCGCAAGCATTGTTTTCCAAAACTGCCTGGAAGATA
>CACLBJ010000002.1 GCA_902605165.1 uncultured SAR86 cluster bacterium
GGATGAAGAAGAAATCAAGAAGTTAAAAGATATAAACGTCATTATTGGTGAGATGGATAAGTTGGTATCACCAAAAAAAATTGATGAAATGATTAAGATGCTTGGAAGTGGCAAGCTAAAAAAAATGGAAGGTGTTGCACACTTTCCATTTTTTGAAGATCCTAAGGTTTTAAGTGAGGCCTTAGAAGAAGTTTTTAATACTTATATCTAATTCTTATTCCTATTACTCTTGGTTGAGAACTAGTCAGCCTTTGGTCACCAAAGTCATCATAAAGGCCTAATACAGGTCTGGTGTCATTAGCATTGTTTATGAAGAGCTCTCCAGAAACTCCGCCGCCAAAATCCATGCCGGTTCTTACATTCATCATTGAATAAGATGGCATAGCTGTTGTATTTGTTTCATTAGCCCACCTTCTACTTGTATATGAAGAATCTAAGCTGAAGTAAGCCGGCTTTCCTGCAAGTTCAAAGTCTTTATCCATTGTGAAGATAAATCTTTTCTCAGGAACATATGCAAGCGTGTTTCCTTTATTTCCTAGAACTGTTCCGCCAGCATCAACAATATCATCATCCATAGTAGGATCATTGAAATTAGCCATAAGTGACATTGAGAAAGAATCTGAAATATTGAAATAAGAGGCCATTTCTGCACCTTGAACAGTCGCCATACCTACATTATCAACATAAGCAACAGTTAAAAGATCATATACGTATCTAGTAGATTGATAGTCTTCCCAATTCATGGCGTAGACAAGTCCATTAAAAGTAACTTTTCCATCAGCCAATGAAGATTTCCAACCAAATTCTAGATTCCTTAATAAATCTGATGTATATGTATCTGGAACTAGTTCAGCAGTCCTGCCTGTTGTTCTATTGATACCACTTGGTCTAAATCCTTCTGAATAAGTTGCATAAACCAAAAGATTATCATTAGGTTTGTGAGATAAATTAAACTTTGGAGCTACTCCATCATCATCAAACTTATAAACATTCGTTCTTCCTACAAAACCTAAATTTGGATCTGTTTCGTAATACCCGAAATATCCATCTTTTGCATCAAAAACATTTTCAGTTTCATATTTTCTAAAACCAACTGTTAAATCTGTTTTATCAGAAACTGGAACGGTTACTTCACCAAAAACTGCTTTTTGTTTATCTGATCTAATATTATCCTGAGCCCACCATCTATTATCAACAACTGTTATTGATGTTGCTAACTGCCCAGTAAAATCATAATAGGTTTGATACTCATGATCATTTTCTTCATGAAATACACCAAGAATCCACTGATAACCAGAATCAGTTACAGATTGAATTCTTAACTCATTTGAAGTTCTTTCGAATTCATCAAACTGAGTATAGAAAACTCTTGGATCAGTTGATGCATAGTAGTCATAGTCATAATAATATGCTGCATAGTAATCATAACCATAGTAATAAACATACTGTGTATAGTCATAAGTATAAGCGATATCTCTGTCGAACATTGAGCTTGTAAAAGTAAAATCAATGCTATCAGTCAATGCACCACTCAACGTTAGCGAGGCTTGCTCAAAATTGTCTTCAAAAGTTTCTGGTGTATATCTGGAAACTTTTCTAGCTCCTTCAGCTACGTCTGACTCCCATGAACCATTATTGAAATACTCTTGTTTCAAAAATGATATATCTAAATTTAAGCCGCTATCAAATTCATTAGAAAATCTTACACGATGTCCTTTTTTATCGCTTGAGTTATAGTCTTCTTCAAGATCAATATAATCAGAATTTGAATGGGAACCTAAATATGTAAAGTTTTGTGTTGTTTCAACATTATCAAGCCATCCACCCGCATGAAGATCGTACATGCTCACTCTTAAAGCAGCAGAGCTCATGGATTCATCAACAAATCCAAGAGGTATATTTACAAATGCTTCTAAAGATCTGTCTGGAGTACCATCATGAACATCGCCATACTCCAAATCAAAACCAAGGTCTACCTCATCGGGATTAGGTTTCTTTGTAATAATTCTTACGGTACCTGCTTGCGAAGATGAACCATAAAGTGTTCCTTGTGGACCAGTTAGTATCTCAACTCTTTCAATATCATAAACATGAAGGTCGGGGTTACCTCCAATTGTTGATAAAGGTTGCTCATCTATATATAAAGCTGTTGATGCCTGAGCACCTGCTCTATTTCCAAATCCACCATCTGATACACCTCGAATATAGAAATATGAATTACCACTTCCACTATCATCTACCGTGATACTTGGGACAAGGTTAGCAATATCGTTAAAATCAGAGATATTTTTAGCTTCTAATTCTTCAGATGTGATTGCTTGAACCGCCATTGGAAGATCCTGAAGGTTTGCTTCTCTTTTTGATGCAGTAACAACAACTTCTTCGACATCCTCTTCAGCAAAAACCGAATCTGCTTGAGAAAAACCAAGACCTATCGATAATGCACCAAGATAGGACATTGCATTACGGTTATCTTTAAAGATATCTTTAAGTAGTATGGTTAATGGATCTGCTTTCTTTTGAAAAAGCGGTTTAAGTATAACTTTGTTTGTGTTCATAACTCCCCCTTCTGCTAAACATGCAAAAATTAAAAAAACACTTAAAAATTATAGCATTAAAGGTATAAATTAGTTAAGTATGGGATCAAATAACAAATTTATGCCCCATTTATAGGGTTTAGGCCAATCATGGTCATTATTATGATCTAGTATTGATGTAACGGTTACTCCATCATCACAATCGTAGAAATGAGTTTCAGAAATATTTGCTGGAGATAATGTTTCTTTTGTTGTTGAATTAGAGCAATTAAAAGCACTCTTCCAATCATTGACTGTGTTTTGCATCGGTTCATAAAAATAACCATCAGAGGCTAAAATATCTTCAGGTGGCACTGTAGTATCATTTTTTGCACCATAGATAACCATTGTTATAGGTTTTTTAGGGGTACAACTCATTCCGAGGGCTTGCATTCCTTCAATATTGATAATTGCATCAACTTTATCAGTGAGAGTACATCCAATTGCTTGCGCAATCATGCCTCCATTACTCATCCCAATAACAATAACTCTTTGAATGTCATATTTATTTTTGTGATGATCGATAACTTTTTCTATGAAGCCAATATCATCTCCACAACTAGCCCATGAACATCTATGGGGATTTTCGCAGTCTGGAGGGAATGGATAATAATCTCTATCGATATCACAAATATCACCTTTTGGACCTTCACCAATTGATCCAGTTAAATCATTCCATGAGCTAAAATTTCTTCCATTGGCTTTAAAAGATTTTCCTTCGGGATATGCACCAATAAAATTATTTATTTCCAAAAAATTATTAAAATTTGCCTCACCATTTCTTATAAATGATTTTGCATTCCCTGTATAACCATGTAAACCAACTACTAATGTCGTGCCTTTAGTAACTTCTGAAGGTACATAAGTGTAAAAAGTTCTTATTGATTCATCATGAATAATAGTGGTTTCTTGCATTGTATTGTTATTCGATGAACAACTAAAAATAAAGAAAATAGTTAATAGTATTGATTTATTCATACTTTAATAAAGTCCTCCATCAATGATAGCAATTCATCTTTACTTGGTTCATTTTGTATTTCATGCCTCATACCCGCAAATTTTTTTATAGAAACTTTGTTAAACTTTTTGCATAAATGATTATATAGGCCATCAATTCCACTTCCATTAACGATACAAGGATCTTCAGCACCTCCTGCTAAGAAGACTTTAATATCATTACTGAGATTTAAGAAAGTATCATCTCTTAAAACCATCTCACTACCATAAACAAAATCTAACCACAGAGAGTTGGAGCAATTAAATCCACAGTTTGGATCATCAATATATTTATCAACAACCTCAATATCTTTTGCTAGCCAGTCAAAATCAGTTCTAGGATTTTTGAAAACTGAATTTAAAGTTCGAAAAGTTATTTTATGCACCTTACTATTTTCATTTATTCTAAGAATTGTTTTTTCTAAATATAAAAGGATTTTCATAAAATACAATTGCCCTTTTGATGGAAGAAAAGTTCCTGTTAGAAAAATACCTTTTAGATTTTTAATTCTTCTTAATGAAGAAATAGTTATAAATGCGCCCATACTATGCCCAAATACATATGCGGGAATATTTGGGTAAAGACTATAGAAATGGTCAGCTACAATACATGCTTCATTGCAAACTTTAGTCCAGCCCTTCGATTTCGCAAAGATTCCTTCGCCATTTGCCTTATTATTTCCATGACCTAGATGATTATGTCCAATAACGTGAAATCCAAAAGAATTTAATTTAAGGGCAAATTGATCATACCTATCAATATGCTCAGCCATTCCATGATGGATATAAAAAATACCCCTTGGATTTTCATGAAGAGTTTTCCAAAAATTTACTGATAATTCTTTGTGATCAATTTTGACTGATATTTTTTCCATAAAGTTATAAAATATAATCACTTGTTTAAAGACAAAATGCAAAATATTTATATTACTGGTACTGGGTTCTGTATACCTGAAGATGGTTTAACCACAAATGATGAGGTTGTTAACTCATATAATGCCTACGTAGATAACTTTAACTTAGATAATGCAGAAGCTATTTCTAATGGAACTTTGGAGGCTTTATCTCACTCAAGTTCAGAATTTATCGAAAAAGCATCTGGTATTAAAACAAGATATTTATATGATAAAAATAATTGTCTAGATCCCAAGAGGATGAAACCAAAAACTAGACCAGAATTACCTGACAATACCTCAATTCTTGCTGAGATGGGAATTGAATCAGCTAAAAAAGCAATTGCCAATGCTGGCATAACTGTAGATGATATAGATGGAATTATCTTAGGGACATCTCATTCAGCTAGAAACTATCCAGCTATTGCAATTGAAATCCAAGAAGCTCTTGGTATCAATGGCTATGCATATGATATGTTGGTTGGCTGCTCCTCAACTACTTTTGCAATTAGTAATGCTTACAGTGATATAGCATCCGGTCTAGCCTCTACAATCCTTGTTATTAACCCGGAATTAACATCTCCAGGAAATGATTTCAGAGTTAGGGATAGTCATTTTATTTTTGGAGATGCATCTGTTGCTACTATTGTTCAAGGCAATCTAGACAATCCAAAAGATGTATTTCTAATTAAAGACAGAGAGCTAGTTACTCAATTTTCAAATAATATTAGGAGTGACTTTAGCTACATGAATAGAACTGATGACTTAAATAGAGGTGATGCGGTGATGTTTAGGCAAAACGGCAGAAGTGTCTTTAAAGAAGTCTGTCCTATGGTTGTTGAAATAATTAGTGACCAGCTTACAAAACTCAAATTTAAACCCGATGATGTTAAAAGATTCTGGTTGCATCAGGCAAATGGAAATATGATCAATTTTGTAGCAAAAAAGCTTAAAGGTGATGACTATGAGCCTCAAATTGCACCAATGATATTAGAAAAATATGGTAATGTTGCTTCAGCTGGTTCACTCATTGCATTTCATGAAACTAAAGATGACTTTGCATCTGGGGAAATGGGAGTTATTTGTTCTTTTGGTGCAGGATATTCAATATGCTCACTAGTTGTGGAGAAGGTTTAATATGGATACATCAATAATAATTTTTATAATAACCCTCATTTTTATGAGCTTTTATATCTTTAATGAGGCTCGACCAGAAGGTTCTAAATTTTCTGAAACTATAAGGGAAACTTTAAAAAGATTTTTTAGAAAAAGATAATGATTTCTTTTAATTCATACAGGGTAAGAAGATTTACTCTAGTAGTGGCTGTTATTTTTGCTGCTGCTATAGGAAGTATGGCTTCAACAACTGCTGGTACTGATTCTTGGTATTTATCGCTTAATAAGAGTGAGCTTAATCCTCCTAGTTATGTTTTTGGCATAGTTTGGCCAATTCTTTATATATTGATGATGATTTCGGCATTCCTTGCTTATAAAAAAGTATTTTTATTTTTTATTATTCAATTATTTTTTAATGCCGCATGGTCATGGTTATTTTTTAGATTTCAAATGCCTTTGATTGCTCTTTTGGATATATATCTGCTAATAGCTCTAAATATTTATATCTTAAATTTGATGTACAAAGAGAATAAACTATCGTTCTTTTTGTTTATTCCATATATTTTTTGGATATCTTTTGCGAGTTACCTGAATTTATTTATTGTTATAAATAACTAACAAGACCTATTACTAAACCCGTCATACAGGATGCTAAGGTTGCTCCAATTAGAGCCTTAAAAGAGACGCTTACAAGATCATTTTTTCTTTCGGGAGCCATAGCTCCAACACCAGCAACTAGAATGCCAACTGAAGAGAAGTTAGCAAAACCACATAGGGCATAAAGTGTAATAAGTTTTGATTGATCTGATAAAAGCCCAGGTTCCAAGTTTGCTAACCCAGCATAAGCAACAAATTCATTAAGTGCAGTCTTTATTCCTAATAGTTGGCCTGCAACAACAGCCTCTTCCCAAGGAATACCCATAAGCCAACATATTGGAGCGAAAACAAAACCTAAAATAGCTTGTAATGATAAATCATCATTTATTAACCCTAATAAAGAATCGACTAACGCAACTAAAGTAATAAAGACTATTAAGATTGCTCCAACACTCAGAGCAATTTCAAGACCATCCCTGGTACCCTTAGTGATTGCGTCCATTGAACTGTTATAAAGTTTTGGAAGTTTAGATTCATCAAATGTAGTTACAACATTTGATGGCATCATAATATTTGAATAGATAATTGCAGCAGGAACTGAAATCACTGAAGCAGTTATAAGATGTTGAATTAAATTGATATCGGGAAATTGACCATTAAGGATTGTCACTAAAGCAACCATAATAGATCCGGCAACTGTAGACATGCCTGCTGTAAGAAGTATTAATAGCTCCTTATTAGTCAGTCTTGAAAGATAGGGCCTTATTAACAAAGGTGCCTCAACCTGACCAACAAATACATTTGCTGCAGCGCCTAAGCCGATTGGTCCACCAATATTGAATAGTTTCTGACAAACCTTTGAAAAAGCATCCACTATGACTTTAAGGACTTTAATGTGCCACAACCATGCAGTTAGAGCAGACATAACCAGAATAAATGGCAAAATCCCAAAAGCAAAATAAGCCGACTGTACTTGAGCTGATGGATCAGATTGAACAAAAGGCAGTCCTGGGCTTGATAGGAATCCAAATAAAAAAGAAGTTCCCTTTTGAGTTGCATTTTGTAGAGCAATGACACCATCGCCCAATGATTTAAAAAAGGTAACAATTATAGGAATTTTAATTAAGATAAAAGCTAAAAATATTTGGAAGAGAATCCCTACAGCAATGTTTCTATAATTTATTGCTTTTATATTAGATGAGAACGGAATTGCTATGGCGGTTAGTCCAATAAATCCAATTAATAGTTGCAGGTAGTAAAGATCCATATCACTAATATAGTTTTATAGCTTTGACTCTTTCTTCAAGAAAATCATGAGCTAAAACACCTTTGTCATTTTCGTTATAAACAGATTTTAAAGATACCTCAGGAGATGGATGAAGGAAAAAAGGCATGCTATATCTAGACTTAGAATCATTGGCACTGTATTCAACAACTCTATGAGGTGTACTTTTAAGATTACCTTCTGTAATAAGTTGCATCATATCTCCGATATTACACACAATACTATTTGAGTTTGGTTTTATTGGAATCCATTCATCGTCCTTATTTTGGACTTCAAGACCACCCTCCTCAGCACCAACAAGAAGGGTAATAAGATTTATATCTGCATGAGCCCTTGCTCTCAAAATATTTTTATCAGATTCAATTGGAGGATAATGAAGCAGTCTTAGTGTTGAATTACCTCTTATGACTTTTTCTTCAAAAAAATCTTTAGGTAGTTCTAAGACTAGTGCAATTGATTCAAGAACTTTTACACCGAGATGGTTTAGTGATGTAAAAAGAGTATTAAAATGGTCATTGAAGTTTGATAACTCATTTACATTTATATTTTCATGTATTCTTGAATCGAAATTTGAATCTACGTCAGGGCCTAAATGCCAAAACTCCTTTAGGTCAGCAACATTTTCTCCCAAAGCAGTTTCTTTACCAAAAGGAGTATAGCCTCTGGCGCCTCCTATCTCAGGCTTGGCATACTGATTCTTTATATCCTCAGGTAGATCAAAAAACTCTTTAGCACGGGTATAACTCTCATCTAATAGAGAGTCATCAATATCATGATCAATGATTGTAAAAAATCCATGTGTATTTAGAGCTTCTTTTAATATTTTTAAATCGGATTCACTTTGATTTTGTAATGATACAAGAGATATTTCTGGGATTATGCTGCTCATGTTTTTATTCTACCAAAAAAAAGGGCGGAAAAACCGCCCTTTTAAAGAATCCAATTCTAATTAGAATTCGTAAGAGAATCCTAACTGGAATCTATAAGAAGATGAATTAAAGTCTACAAAAGATGATTCATCTCTTACACCAGTAATAATCCATCTACCTTGATCATCAAGACCATCAGTCTCGAGAATCTCTTGAGTGCTACCTTTGTAATATCTTAATCCTTCTGAATCATTAAAGAAGTTAAGAATATTAACAGCATCAAAATAGATAGTGAATTTATCATCATCCATAAATCCTGGTAGTTCTTGAGCAATTCGCATATCAAGTGATCTAAAGTAATCAGCATTACCAACATTTCTTGGGACAATTGATCCAGCATAACCAGAAAGTCCAAGTTTATTTATGTGATCAAGAACTAAAGCTTCACTTACGCCACTATAAACAACGTTTGGATCGCCAGCTTCAGGAATGTATGCAAGTACATTATCATCATAATCAAACAAGGAGTATCTTCTCCAGGTATAACTGTAAGGTCTACCTGATTGAGCATTCCAGAATAATGAGAATGTAGTAGCTTTTCTAGATCCTTCATTCATAACATAATCTAATCCGGCTATTAATCTGTGATCAGTATTCCATGCAGATTCACCAAGAGATGGTGTTAATGCATCCGCTCTCGCAGTTCCTCTATATAGAGACTGAGCTCTAGCTTGCGAGCCATCCCATAGAGAATCAGAATCAACACTTGTATAACTAGCAAAAGCGTTTATACCATTATCAAATTGCTTATCGATAGATAGAGTAAATGACTCCATGCCACCTTTACTTGTATTACTCATAACAATGTTCTGAGTATATTCTTCGTTATAAATAGTTCTGCCATCAGCAGCTACTTGGTCAATGCCTCCATTTTCAACACCTAAGTCAGTGAAGTTGACTGCATCAATAACATCACTCTTAATGTAGTTAGCTGTAAGTCTAGCTCCACCTCTTAAATATAATGTTAGATCCATAGACATTTTTAAATCAGATGGTACTTGGAAATCTGGATCATTCGCTACAGCAGCACCAGCACCAGCATAAGCTGATACATCACCACAATCTCCATATTCATTAGGTTGTGCATCTGCTAATAAACAAGTCAGATTTAAACCATCATAGTAATCTCTCCAGTCTCCTGTTCCCAAGTTGATATCTGTAGCCCAGTCACCAAAGTAAACCGTAGCAACACCTGTATTAGCTGCTGGGTTTGTCATCCATACCTGAGGAACTCTTCCTGAGAAAACACCAATACCACCAGATAATTCAGCTCCTTCAATTCTATCCATGCCACTAATTAACTTAGTGCCACCAATATCAAGCTTGTATCCAAATCTAGGCTGAATAACTGATGAATCTAAAGGGGCTGTATTACTAAACCCTGCTAATGCTTCAAATGCAGCATTATAGCCAGCAGTATTTTCAGGCTGTTCAATAGTATCAACCCTAACACCGAAATTAAGTGTAAGGATATCACTTACATCAACTACATCTTCAATATAGAAAGTTGACATATCTATATCTACAATTGCAGCTCCATCCATAAGGTTTCCTGTGACAGGTTTAATGAATCTTAAATAAGATAAATTACCATTTAAGAAATCATCAACACTGTTCCATCTGAATCTTCCATTTTCAAATGCGATAAATAAGTTTGAAACAAATTTTTCATGCATATCATAACCAACTGAAATAGTATGATTTCCTCTTAAAAGTGTAGCTTTTAAGTTAAGGATTTGTTCATCAATATTTGTTTCGTTGGCACTTCTATACTGCTCACTTGTTGGGTAAGCATATTCACCGCTTGATAAAGTAATTCTATGGTGTCCAAAGTTTTCACCACCAAGAGAGTCTTGGTCATTCTTGTAGACAATATCTGAGTACTTCATTTCAACAGAAAGGTCATCACTTATATCACCAACATAGGTGAAAGTGCTTTTCTCTCTGTCAATTGGATATACATAGTAGTGAGATGAAAATACATAGTTTAGGTTCGGTCTATCATATTCTCTAATATTAATATCTTGAGTTTCCTGATAAATATACTCTACTCTATGATTATCATTAATTGCATAGTCAAGCTTCAACAGAGTTTGTTCCTGAGACTCAGGTGGCGCGTTAAATATTGGCCATCCAGCATCATAGTTATATCTCTGCATAAGGAAATCTTTTATTTGAAGAAGTTCAGCTTCATCTTCTGCAGCAATTGGCTGTGAGTTACTTGGAGAGAATCTTTCAGATTCTTCATAACCAACAAAGAAGAATAATTTGTCTTCAATAATTGGTCCACCAAAAACAAAACCTTTTGTTTCATCAGAGAACTGATTAATGGGTTCTCCATTAACATCACCAACATTTGTTTGATCAGTGTCATAGCCATAAACCTTTCCTTCAAATTCATTGGTTCCAGACTTTGTAACAGCATTGATATTGGCACCACCAAAGTTTCCTTTAGTTACGCTATATGGTGCAAAATCAACTCTGATCTGAGCAAGTGTTTCAACACTAATTGGGTTTCTCACTGAAGCAAATCCATTAGCATTTAGGCCGAGTGGATCATTAGCAGCAACACCATCAATTGTGAAGTTGTTATATCTATTATTTGAACCTAATGCAGAAATCTGAACATCTCTAAAAGAACCTTGGATTGCAAATCTTGAATCTCTTTTCAAGAAATCTCCAATACCTTTATCGATAGATGCTGTTAAAGCAATATCATCAGCTGTAATTGTTGATCCAGGTCCAGAAGACGAGATTCCAGATCTAACACCAGTAACAACTACATCTTCAATTGCTGATGAGCTAACAAGCACAACATCAAATGAATTTGATTCAGCTAAGGTTAAATAAACGTTATCAACCCTTTCTGTATTAAATCCTGCAGCGCTTGCAGTAATTACATAGGGGCCTCCGGGTCTTAAACCGGAAAAGTTAAAATTACCAGAATCATTAGCGGCTGAAGTCTTTGTGCTGCCGGTTGGAACGTGTTCAACAGTAATCGTTGCTCCTGGTACATTAACTGAACCAGAAACAGAAGAAGACGTGTCATTCGCAGCAAAGGAAAAGCCGATAAAGAAAACTGATAAAGAAATTAGGATTTTTTTCATAATACTCCTCTTAAGTTATCCGTTAGGGGTTATTCATATTCTACGCCTATTTCAGATAGCTTCAACAATTAAATTCAACAATGTTGTGACAAAAACTTATTTACAGAAAATAACGTCTTTATTTAGGTACTTTTGAAGAGGTTTGGGAATCTTAATGCAGTCTTTATCATCATAAAAATTCTCGATTATGGCAACAAGGGTTCTACCAACTGCAAGTGCAGAACCATTTAAAGTATGAGGAAAAATCTTGTTCCCGTCTTCATTTAATCTTATCTTTGATCTTCTAGACTGAAAATCAGTAAAGTTAGAGCATGATGAAATCTCTCTATATTTATTTTGGCTAGGAATCCAAACCTCGATATCGTAAGTTTTTGCTGATGAAAATCCCACGTCACCTCCGCACAATTGGACAACCTGATATGGTAATTCTAAGAGCTGAAGAATTGTTTCAGCATTACTTAATAAACTCTCAAGAGCAGAATCTGATTCACTAGGATGAACAATCTGAACTATTTCAACTTTTTCAAATTGATGTTGTCTTATTAGACCTTTTGTATCTTTACCATAACTACCTGCTTCTGATCTAAAGCAAGGCGTATGAGATGTTACTTTGATTGGCAGACTGCCCTGCTCCAATATCGAATCAGCATAAAGATTTGTTAGTGGAACTTCAGCAGTTGGAATTAAAAATAAATCTTCGGTTATTTTGAAGAGATCTTCTTCAAATTTTGGAAGTTGACCAGTTCCAGTTAGGCTTCGTGAATTTGCCATGAAAGGAACATATCGCTCTTCATAACCATTTTTTTCAGCCACATCAAGCATAAATGAAATAAGCGCTCGATGAAGTTTAGCTATATCA
Organism: uncultured SAR86 cluster bacterium; assembly: GCA_902605165.1. Lineage (GTDB taxonomy): Bacteria > Pseudomonadota > Gammaproteobacteria > Magnimaribacterales > D2472 > CACNXK01. The sequence goes on from CACLBJ010000002.1 coordinate 12,359, forward strand.
TCTTTTAAAACTGCAAATCTCGATCCAGCGAGTTTAACAGCAGATTCGGTATCAATGTCAGATGCTATCTCAAGATGATCGATTGAATCTCTTTTTTGAACCTCTCCAAAAGTTTTAATAACTTTATTATCATCTTCGCTATCCCCCTCCTCCACATCTTCATGAGGAATATTTGGAATATCTAATAGAAAATCATTTAAACGGGAAAGTGTTTTGTTTAGCAACTCCTCCTTTTCTAAAAGATTTCCTTTAATTTTATCCAGTTGATTAGATAGTTCAGTTGTGTCTTGATTGTTTTTTTTAAGTTCTCCAAAGTCTTTTGATAACTTATTCTTCAGGCTTTTAAAGTCTTCAACTTCGGTCTGTAAGGTCTTTCTATTTAAATCAATTTCATTAAAAAGCTCAGTGTTTAAATCATAGTTCTTAATTTTTAGATTATTCTTTACCTTTTCAGGATCTGCTCTAAGTAAATTTATATCAATCATTTTAAAAAAACTGTAAGGCCTATATATGTAGCAACTATTGTAAAACTAAAAGTTAAAATAACATAGGTAATGCCACTAAGGATGTTTGAATTAAATAATTCAATTATTTGTATTGAAAATGCTGACATCGTCGTAAAAGAACCAAGGAAGCCAATTACAAAAAAGAAATACATTGGTGAAGATTTACTAGCAAAAAAACCTGCAACACACCCTACAATAAAACAACCAAGAACATTTACAGAAAGTGTTCCAAGGGGTATTAAGTTGGAAATATTATTGTTTACATATTCGGTTAACAAAAATCTTAATACGGCTCCAAGCCCGCCTCCTAAAGCAATGTATAAAATACTCATGATAGTTTGTTAAGGAATATTGAATTGCCGACCCCAAAATTATCTTTAAATTGAATAATTAAAGTCTCTTCCTCTATCAAAAAGATTTTGAAAACCTGTTTAGTCAATTTGTCGGTAACATACACAAAGTCTTCAAGAATGATCACATTTAAAGAGTCATCATCTTGAGGTATTTTCTTTTTGGAGATAATGCTAATTATTGGGAAATCATTTTTAGAGTATTCAAATGTTCTTTGTTGTGCGAAATCAATGTCGTTATAAGTAATGAAGTTTTTGCTAATTAGATAGCTTTCTTTATAAGGAGAAACAATTTCTAAATAAATCTGGAGTGTATCTAAAATTAATTTACCTGAGATTACTTCAATTGAATTTTCTGAAACCTGCTCATATGAAAACCTGTTTTCGTTAAGGAAATTATTAATATTATCAATTTGAGAATTTGCATAAATATTAAAAGAAAGAAAATAAAGAAGGAAAGCTTTCAAATACATCTAATTTCTTTTTGGGACTAAAACTTCTCTTGACCCATTTGAACTCATTTCGGAAACCAATCCTGCTGCCTCCATTGACTCAATAATTCTTGCTGCCCTGTTATATCCAATCCTTAACTTTCTTTGAACAGCTGAAATAGAAGCTCTTCTCGATTCAATAACGAAATTAACAGCCTCATCATAAAGCTCATCATCCTCCTCACCAGATGATCCAGATGCATTAGACCAACCCGGTATTGGGCCAGTATCCTGAAGATCTGATGTTATCTCATCTATAAAATCTGGAGTTCCTCTTTTTTTCCAGTCATCGACAACTCTATGCACTTCATCGTCGCCAACGAAAGCGCCATGCACTCTTGCAGGAACGCCTTGTCCTGCAGGAAGATATAGCATATCGCCATATCCTAAGAGCTGTTCAGCTCCTCCTTGGTCTAAAACTGTTCTTGAATCAATTTTGGTTGAAACTTGAAAAGAAATTCTTGTTGGAATATTAGCTTTAATTAATCCTGTAATTACATCCACTGAGGGTCTTTGGGTAGCAAGAATTAAATGAATTCCAGCAGCCCTCGCTTTTTGAGCAATTCTTGCAATAAGGTGTTCAACTTTTTTTCCAACCAACATCATCATATCTGCAAACTCATCAACAACTACAACAATTGACGGCAGCTCCTCTAGGTAGTCTTCCTCATCTTCCTTCAACGGATTCTGAATAGACTCACCTTTTTCTGAAGCATCTTTAATTGTTGAGTTAAAGCTTGCTAGATTTCTTACTCCCATTGCAGACATTAATTTATACCTTCTATCCATCTCAGCTACACACCATCGCAATCCATTTGCTGCATCAGACATATCTGTAATAACCGGCGTCAAAAGATGAGGAATACCATCATAAACAGAAAGCTCTAGCATTTTTGGATCAATCAATATGAGTCTCACGTCCTCGGGATCAGATTTAAATAATAAACTTAATAGCATTGCATTAATTCCAACTGATTTTCCTGAACCAGTTGTTCCTGCTACAAGAAGATGAGGCATCTTTTCTAAATTTACAACAACGGCTTTACCAGCAATATCCTTCCCGAGGGCAAGAGATAAATGTGACTTTGAGTTCTCAAAGGCTGCAGATGCAAGAATCTCTTTAAGTCGAACCATCTTTCTATTTGTATTTGGTATCTCAATACCCACAACAGATTTACCTTCAATAACTTCAACTACTCTTACACTGCTCACAGCTAGGGATCTAGCAATATCTTGAGCAATATTTGTAATTTTATTTGCTTTTGTACCAGGAGCTGGCTGAATCTCAAATCTAGTAACAACAGGACCTGGTAAAACAGAAACAACCTCTGCTTCAATTCCAAATTCATCTAACTTGATCTCAAGAAGCTCCGATAAGGATTCGAGATCCTCTTTACTTAGAGAGTCTCCATCATCTAGTGCTCTATCTAAGAGCTCAGTGCTGGGCATTTTTGTAACAGGCTCCTCATCTTTACCCATATCCGATTCAGATAAATCAACTTTATTTTCGGATTTATCACTTTTAAGATTTATTACACTTTGAGTTTTAGGGACAGCTTTTATCTCAGGAGATTTTTTTGTTGGAGTTTTAACAGGCTTTGAATTCGAAGACTCAATCTGCTTATTTTTTTGTATATCTTTTATATTTCCTATTAAACTTTTAATACTAGCAAAAGAACTAGAAATGAGCTTTTCTAAAAATTTAAAGATATTTTCAATTAATGATCTAGTTAATGAAGACATCTTTAAGATTAATTTACCAGCATATGTAAAAAGTAATGACCAAGAAATATTTAGACCAAGTGTGACTGAGGGTATTAAGAATATTAATAGAAATAATAGGCTCCCAATTAAGCCAAAAATTAACACTAAGTTTGAAAAAATAGACTTGCCAAGGAAGCCGCCTGATGACCCTTGAGGAAAAGACTGGCCTGCAATATAAAACTCACACAAAGCAGTAAAACATATTAATGAGAGAAGTCCTCCTATAACCCTAAATAAAAACTTTGGACTTGATAAATTAAATATTCTTGGAGCTAGTGACTCAAGTGACCACAAAGAAATAAATAGCAGCAAAAGATAAGAGCCTAACCCTATAGTTGATAGCAAGACATCTGAAATAACTGCTCCTGCAGGACCACCCAGATTCAAAACATTCGGATCATTCGTCTGATAAAAATATGCTGAATCTGCAGCATTGTAAGAAATCAATGAAATTAATATATAAATCGAAAAGCCAATAAGGCCAAAGCCTAAGAAGTTGGAAAGTATTTTTACTGGTTGATTATCAGTATTTACTTTTTTAATAGCAATTATTATTCTCCGAAATATCAATTATATTAGTTCTTTAATATAATTTCTTCATAATTGAACTATAATTTTATTTCTAAAAGTATGACAGATAATAAACTAATAATTCTTGGATCAGGACCTGCAGGCTATGCAGCATCAATTTATGCAGCTAGAGCAGGATTAAATCCTATTATTATCGCTGGAGCAGAACCTGGCGGACAATTAACAACAACTACTGAAGTAGAGAATTGGCCTGGCGATAGTGATGATCTTCAAGGGCCTGATTTAATGGAAAGAATGAAAAAACATGCTGAAAAATTTGGTGTTGAAATAATTAATGATCATATTTCAAAAGTAAATCTTGAACAGTCACCATTTCTTCTAAATGGAACAAATTCTTACGAAGCTGATACATTGATAATAGCTACTGGTGCATCTGCCAAATATTTAGGTCTTCCATCAGAGCAAGAGTTTCTAGGTAGAGGTGTCTCCGCATGTGCAACTTGCGATGGTTTCTTTTATAAGGGTCAAGAGGTAGCTGTAATTGGTGGTGGAAATACTGCTGCTGAAGAGGCGCTTTATCTTGCAAATATTTGTGCAAAAGTCCACCTAGTTCATAGAAGAGATGAATTAAGGGCGGAAAAAATACTTCAAGATAGAATATTTAAGAAAGCTGATGAAGGAATAATTGAAATACACTGGAACAGCGAACTAGAAGAGATTATGGGAGATACTAGCGGTGTTACAGGTATTAAACTTAAAAATAAAGATAGTTCAACATCATCAATAGATTTACATGGAGTTTTTATTGCAATTGGTCATAATCCAAACACTGAAATATTTGATGGTCAGTTAGATATGAAAGATGGATATATTGTAATTAAGTCTGGTTTAGATGGTTCAGTTACGCAGACATCTGTACCTGGAGTTTTTGCTGCTGGTGATGTTGCCGATAAGGTTTACAGACAAGCAATTACTTCTGCAGGGTTTGGATGTATGGCAGCTTTAGATGCTGAGAAGTTTCTATCTGATTAAATTATTGTCCAGAAACCCAAAAAAGAGCTGCAGCAACAAAACAAATTACTAAAACCAAAGCAACCCTCGCATCAGATCTTGAATCTTCATTTGATTCTTTATCTTCATAAAATTCTTCAAAATCGTCCGACATATTAATCTCCGTGTTTAATAACTACTCTTCCAAGCTGAAGTCCTTCTAATATCTTTTCAATCTCAGAAGCTAACTCGTTTAATTGTATAGTTTTTGTTTGTTCAGATAAATCTAATTTCCACTCATCTGCTAATTTCTCCCAAAGATTTTTTTTAAGCTCAATTGATGATTCAGCTGAATCAATCCCGATCAAAGAAATACCTCTTAAAATAAATGGAAAAACTGAGGACTGAAAAGATGCGCCAGCAACATTACCACAACATGCAATTGAACCCTTTTGAGCGGTTTGAGAAAGTATTTTAGCAAGGATTTCTCCACCAACTGCATCAACACCTCCGCCGAATGCAGTTTTATCTAAGGGGCGAACACCACCTTCAAGAAAGTCATCTCTATTAATAAACTGATCGCAACCAATTTTTTTTAAAAAGCTTTCTTCGGACGATTTGCCTGTTATGGCTGTTACAGAAAAACCGATTTTACTTAAAATTCCCGCTGCAACTGAACCAACTCCACCAGTCGCACCAGATACAGCAATTGGCAGAGTATCAATGACGCCTTTATCTAAAATAGCTTTAACACATGCCGCTGATGTTAATCCAGCTACACCATATGACATGGCCTCTAAATCTGACATAGCATTTGGAAGATGCACAACCCAATCTGCAGGGACGCAAATCAAACTTCCAAAGCCACCATTAACACTCATCCCAAGCTTGTAACCTGAGCAAATAACTTTATCTCCCTCATTAAATTCATCTGAATTAGATTTGGCTACCTTACCAACAGCATCAATTCCTGGAACAAATGGATAAGAGGCAGCTACACCTTTAACGCCTTTAGCGCATAGAGCATCTTTATAATTTAGAGACGAATAAGAAACACTTATGAGCAGCTCACCATCTTTTGGTTCAGGTATTTCAAGATGTTGAATAGATGATGAGAAAACTCCATCACTCTCTTCAACATAATAAGCTTTATATTCCATTATCTTGGCTTCATTCTCATGCCAGAGTCTAGTCTTATAGTCTCTCCATTAAGATAAGAGTTTTCAACTATATGAGTAGCTAATTGACCAAACTCACTTGGTTGACCAAACCTATGTGGGAATTGTGTTGACTCAAGGAGTGGATCACGAACCTTATCAGGTGCAAGCTGCATTAAAGGTGTATCAAATATGCCAGGCGCAATAGTACAAACTCTAATTGAATGTCTTGCTAAATCCCTAGCAGCAGTAATAGTTAATCCAATAACTCCAGCCTTAGAAGCACTATAAGCAGATTGACCTATTTGTCCCTCATATCCAGCAACTGAGGCAGTATTGATTATTACACCTTTTTCTCCTCCTTCATCAGCTTCATTTTTATCCATTAGTTCTGCAGCTATTCTCATTACATTAAATGTTCCAACAAGATTTAAATTTATAATAAATTGGAAAGCATCCAAGGGATGAGGTGCTTCCTTGCCAAGAATCCTTCCAGGGTATCCTGTTCCAGCACAATTGACTGCAACATGAAGTGCTCCGTTCTCATCTTTAATTTTATTTATAGCTGATACAACTGGATCTTCTTCCATAATATTTGTTGAAATGAAGGAAACTTTATCAGCACCAAGACTTTCTATTATTTTGTTTGCATTATCTTCATTGATATCAAGTATTACTACTTTTGCTCCACCAGCAACAAAGTTTTCAACAGTTGCTTGTCCCAAACCAGATGCACCACCAGTAACTAAAGCAACTTTATTATTAAGATCCATAAATGTTCTCCAAAAAATGTTTGCATATGTATTTTAATGTAACAGGAGTGAAAAAACATTATTCAAAAATGATTAATGTAACAAAAATGAAACTTTTTTAACTTTTTTTAATAAAAGTATTGCTTATAACCATTTATAAAGATATCTTATAGGGGCATTTTAGTTTTGCACTAAAGTTAAAATCGTTCAACTCTTAACAGAGTCGGAAGTAAGCGAAAGCTGAAGGAACGCGCTAATCGTTCATCTCTTAGGAGACGGAAGTAGGTGAAAACCGAAGGAACGCGCCGTTAACAGGAAAACGTTAATCGTTCAACTCTTAACTGAGTCGGAAGTAAGCGAAAGCTGAAGGAACGCAACCGTTAAACCCTATCGAGTTTGACTTCAAGAATCCTGCAGACAAAAAATGCATAAATATTATTAACTTAAGCATTTTTTTGTTTATTAAGTATTTATATGCTTTTTTTATAGAAGAATTGTTTTTAACAAAAAGGAGAATTAAATGAAAAAATTATTTCTATGTTTTTCATTAATGGCTGCACTTACGCTTCCAGCATTTGCAAGTGTTAGTGCTAACGTTGGTTTTGCTACAGACTATATCTGGAGGGGAATGACACAAACAGGTGATGAGCCCGCAATTAGTGGTGGCTTTGACTATGCTAGTGATGCTGGTTTCTATGCAGGTATTTGGGGATCTAATGTAAATTTCAATATTGACGGTGCTGGTAGTGAGTTAGATGTCTATTTTGGATATGCATTTGAGACAGAATCAGGTGTTGGAATTGATATAAGCTATGTGGATTTCACATATCCTGGATCTTCTAATCTTGATTTTGAAGAAGTTGGTATCGCATTAAGTTATGGAGATTTAGGGCTTGGGTATTATTCAGGCCAAAGTGGTGCTCCAGATTATATGGATGTTTCATATGCATTTGGTGATATATCTTTTTCATATGGTGACTATGATACTTATGGAACAAATTTCCTAATAAGCTATGGTTTTGGCTGTGGCAGTTATGACTGCAGTTTTGCCTATTCAGACTTTAGTTCAGATTCAGAAGACTTAATGGATGAAGATGCACTAGTTTTTGCAGTTGGCGCAAGCTTTTAATTTTATTTTATTTTTAGGAGCTAAATTATGGAAGAAATAAAATTTGCACTAGACACCTTTTATGCGGTGATGGCTGGTGCTTTAGTGATGTGGATGGCAGCTGGTTTTACCATGCTTGAAGCAGGAATGATACAAAGTAAGAATGCATCTGCAATTGTGACTAAAAACCTCGGTTTATATTCCATTGCTTGCATCATGTATTTGATGTGTGGATTTATATTAATGTACCCTGGAGGTGCTTTAATTGAAGGAGTCATACCATCAATTGGAACCTCTTTGGGACTCTCTACTAGTATGGACAATGCTGATATTGGAATCCCTTATGGAATGGACTACTCTCAACAAGCAGATTTCTTTTTCCAGGTGGTATTTGTGGCAACTGCCATGTCTATTGTTTCTGGTGCTGTTGCTGGAAGAATGAAAATAGTTCCATTCTTTTTATTTGCTGTTGTTTTAACAGGATTTATCTATCCAATCCAAGGTTATTGGAATTGGGGCGGAGGTTTCTTAAGCGAAATGGGATACTCAGATTATGCTGGATCAGGAACTGTGCATTTATGTGGAGCTGCTGCAGCACTTGCGGTAGTCAATGTTCTTGGACCAAGAAAAGGTAAATATAACTCTGACGGATCTTCAAATGTAATTCCTGGTTCAAATATTCCAATGGCAGCATTGGGTGTTTGGATTCTGTGGTTGGGTTGGTTTGGATTCAATGGAGGCTCAGAACTTGTAGTAAGTAATGAAGCTGCTGCTATTGCAGTTTCTCAAGTCTTTTTAAATACTAATATTGCTGCTGCTGGCGGCGTTGTCGCGACTTTAATTACAAGCCAAGTAGCGACAAAGAAGATGGATATTACTATGGCAATGAATGGAGCGATTGCTGGATTAGTAGCAATTACTGCTGCTCCAAGTGCTCCCACTGCTGGAGCTGCTCTTTTGATAGGTGCAGTTGGCGGTATCATTGTATATTTTTCACTCATTATTCTTGATAGAAGATTTGGAATCGATGATCCTGTAGGAGCTATATCTGCGCATGGCGTTGTGGGAATATGGGGCGTTATGGCTGTAGTCTTTACTGGTGGTAGTTTAGTTCATCAGTTTGTAGGTGTTGTTGCAATTGCAGGTTTCACATATGTAATGAGTTTGTTAACAATATTATTTATTGACAGATTCATAACGATTAGAGCTACAGATGCAGAACAAGAACTTGGTCTAGATGCCAGTGAAATAGGAGTGAAATCTACGACTTATTAGTTTTAATAAGTACTATGCGATATTGTACTTATTCATTTTTCAACTACCTCCCTTTAAGTTGAAAATCAAAAAGGCCGGTTTATCCGGCCTTTTTTCTTTATTTTTTTCAGCACAAAAAAAAACAGAGCTTTCGCTCTGTCTTTCAGTTCGAGTTCCCCAGGTGTCTAAAGTGAGATTCTCTTTAGCTCCTTGGATGCTATCTCTTCATCCTTGGTGGGTCTTAAAGCTATTTTTTATTGTATACTCTTTAAAACGCTTTCACCCTGAGGGCTCTTCCTTCGGTTTCTCTTAAGTTCCCGTCTGCAGTTGTTCTCTTATCGGTCCCCGTTAGGTAAAGTTAATATTACGCTCTTTTTCAAAAGTGTCAACACTTAAATGTAAAAAAGTGAAGTTTTTTTCAAGGTGAATTCTTTGACATAAGTTGGGCATCTCTTATTTCTCTAAATTCATTACCTTCATACCAATTAGGCCAATCATTTGAATTACTTAATTCAAAAGAAATATTAAATAATGTATTTATAGTTTGTTCAAATCCTTCAAGATTCCACGATGGATCATACTCATCATCTACACCATGGTATCTATAATTCGTATAGTCATATATTTCATTAAACCCTTTTTCAATACCGCCAATCTCTAAATCAAAACCATCATCTGCATATAAGACAGGCACTCCCTTTTTTGCAAAGCTAATGTGGTCAGAGCGATAAAAGTATCCTTTCTCAGGGTTTGGATCAGGGTTAATGTATCTACCTTCTTTTTCTAGCTCTGCTTCAAGAATATCCTCTAGCTCTGATGCTCCATAACCAATGACTGCCATATCTTTAGTTTTACCTGTTGGGAGGATTCTATCGAAGTTAAATCCTGCAACAACATTTGCTAAGTCTACAGGAGGATTTTCAGCAAGATAAGCAGATCCTAATAATCCAGATTCCTCTAAAGTCAGAGCTGTGAATATAATTGATCTTTCTGTCTGGACTTGATCAAATTTCCTGGCTAGCTCTATAACAGCAGCCACGCCAGCTGCATTATCTGCTGCTCCATTAAATATCTGGTCTCCAGTAAGATCTTTATTAACTCCCAGATGATCCCAGTGTGCCATAAAAATTAGATATTCATCCGGCTTTGAAACCCCTTCTTTATATCCAATTAAATTATGCGAGCTGAAATATGAGATATCACTATTGATATTACTAGTTAATGATAATCCCTTCATTTCAAAAGCCTGAAATGTTTTATCTAGAGCAAACTCTTTAAGCAAATCATAATTAAATCCAGTAAAAGTGAAAATTTCATCTGCGACATCAATACTAATCCAGCTTTCAAGAATCGTTCTGCTCATTCCTAGATCTTTTCTTTGTAAGTCTAATTGAGGACCTGTCCAACTATTTTCCACAACAGACCAAGGGTAAGCAGCAGCCTCCTCTTCATGAATTATGATTGCAGCAGCAGCACCCTGTTTTGCAGCTTCTTCAAATTTATATGTCCACCTTCCATAATAAGTCATTGCCCTTCCATTGAATAAATTTAATCTTCCTGTATCAAAGCCTGGATCATTAATAAGCATGACTACAGTTTTTCCGCTAACATCAATACCTTCATAATCATTCCAATTATATTCTGGAGCAACAATTCCATATCCTACAAAAACTAAATCGCTTGAATTAATTTTTTGATTCTTTATATTCCTCTTAGACCAAAATACTACCTCACTTCCATAATTAAGTTTTCTATCTCTGTCTCTAAAAGAGATTGTAAAAAAAGATGAATCTTGGACTGTTGATGAAACTGCAGGGACTTCATGGAAAAAACTATTATCAAAGGTTTTAAGATTTGTTAGAGAAAATTGCTCTGAGATATAATTTTTGGCAAGTTGTCCGCCTTCTGTTCCTGGATTTCTACCTTGCATGTTATCTGATGACAAAGATTCGATGAGAATATGTAGATTTTCAATTGTTGAAAGTTCTTTTTCAACAGTGCAAGAAAATATTAAGAAGCATATGATAATTGGCAGTAATCTCATAGAGTCATCTTAATCTATTAAAAAAATGTATGCAGCTAGGGAGATTTAAGGAATTTTAATTATTGAAAAATACTAACTACTCTATCTATAAACCAATATACGCCAATCCCGCCAATGCTCATAGCAATTAAGTACTGTATATTTTGAAATATCTTATTGTTATTTAAAAAGTAAACTATCAAAAAAGGAATTGGGATTATTGCAAGCTGAGCTATCTCAATACCTATATTGAAGAATAAAAGTGACAGAGCTAATTCATTATTATTGATTCCAATCTCCGAAAGAGCCCCCGAAAAACCAAATCCATGCAAAAGCCCAAAACCAAAAGCATAGTACCAAGGAAAATTCTTATTTTTGTTTTCTACAACATCTAAAGCAACAAAAACAATAGTTAAAGCAATCAGTGCCTCAATAACAGATTGGCTAATTGTGACAATACCTAAAAATGATAGAGATAAAGTTATGCTATGTGCAATAGTAAAAGCAGTAACAACTTTAATTAAGTTTATAAATCCATTAACTAAGAAAATAAGACATATTAAAAAAACAATATGATCAATTCCTTTTAATAAATGATCAAAGCCTAAATTAAAATAAGCAACTGGATAAACAGATTGTTCAAGCGGAATAGTTATTACAAGATCCCTTGATCCTGCTATCGATTCATATGACGAACCGTCAATGAAATTTATTGAAAGAAGAGCGTCAGTAAGGAAGTCCAGATTTTCAAATCTAATATCTTTACCTTTAATATCTTCGGCACATACAAGTTTATAACTTTCAATAATATTTTTTATGTTGCTTGATTTAGATACTTTAGAAAAATTGCAATTTGAGGGATAAAAGATCTTAGGAGAATTATATTTATACTGTTGGGGATAAAATAATTTTACAGAATAGGAAAAGTCAGATTCCTCATTAAGTATTAAGTGAGCAGGATTGAATTCATGGCTATGGTTATAAAATGAAAAAAACAATAAAAAGAAAAAATATATTTTTTTCATTAATTAAAACTTAAGTCTGGATTTATAATAACCTCATATTCTTGCTTAATTTCATCTAAGAAATTTTTTACGTTCTCTCTTCTCTTCATAATAAGATAATCACTGTAAACTTTTTGATAAATCTGATTTAGCCTAGGAATATATCCGTCAATCTTCTTTTTAATAAAGACAATATGTAGCCCGTAATCAGAAGAAATCGGTCCAGACCACTGATTTTCATTTATTAATGTGAGGCTTTCGTAAAAAGAATTACCAAAATTTTTCTGAAGATCACTTTTTGACATTAAGTTAAGGTCATTTCCCAATATAAAAGGATCTGAATCTAATGCAAAACCATTTGAGATTTTAATTAAACTTTCTTTAGCTCTAATGTCTGAATTATCTTGTTCAGAAAAAAAATGATGGCTAAAGGTAAAAAGATCCTCAACAATATATTTTGATTTATTTTCAACATAAAAATTTTCTAAATCCGCTGGTGAGGGCTGAATATCATCTTGTTTAAGGAATTCAACTTTTTGAGCTAGGCGTCTTTTTATAATTCTGTCATTTTTATCCAATTCTAGTTTTAATGCTTCTCTATAAAGAATTTCTTCATTAACAAGATTATTTATTATCCTCACAATTTCTTCATCAGAAGGATCCCTGCCCACTTGATCTCGCCAAGTATCTATTAGACCAAGTATTTCATCGTCAGGGATTATGATTTGATTTAAGTTCTCATCATATGAGAATCTATAATCAACTATGTACAGAAATAAACCTATAAGAATAAATAAACCTATCCTTGATTTCATAAAAAATTAATTTCTTAAATTTATTGATCCACCAAGAGGAATAATTTCGAAACCATCGTCTTCTGGAACGTACCAGATGGGAGAGGACCATGCTCTTTCTTGAATGGTGCTATGAAGGTCTTTTCTGGGCTCAAAGCCGTTCTTAATGGCATCCCATGATGACCATCTGCATGTTGGATTTTCGAGAACTCTAACATAATAAAAAGCATTATCTGTGGGATTAAATTCTGGGTCTTGCCATTTAGCTTTTAGCTCAACTGCACCAACATTATCTGAAATTTTGCATGTGTTGATATCTACTTTTGCATTGTTGTCAGGACATCTGTGTGTGACAGGATCTACCGCTAGACCATCAGAGCAGGTAACGTCGTAAACCATTTCTTTAGGTCTTCCTGAGTTAGTATCAATCCAACCTTTTATAATCTGGATTCTTTGCAGCGGTGCTCCGTTCTTACCTTTTACAGCCCAAACCATGAAATGGGGCTCTTTACCATTATCAAAATTAATGTCTGAACCCATTGGAACACCCTTTTCATAAGCCTGTGAAATCAGATCAGATGAATATAGATCCACTGATGAAATTTCATAGCCTGCAAAAAACCTTAATTTAATTCTTGATCCAGAAGTTGCATAAGTCTCCTTATTCCTCAGGGCTTTAAATATAGATTCTCTTGTGTTTTCTTCTGCCCAAACAGCCGCAAGACCTGAGGCTCCCCATTGATCAAAGCCGACATCCATATATGTACCCTGCTCTCTATCGATCAACAGTACAGGTTGATTAGCATCAATTAATCCTTGAGTCACCGTATTAATTCTTTCTTGAGTTAGAGGGATCGTACCTCTTGCTTCTGGTGAGCCATCTAAAATACCAACTTTTGACCAATAATTAGATTCATCAAAAGATCCTCCAAGCACATGGGTATCCGTCGATCCAATTAATCCAAACTTATAGGGGTTCCCTTGACCAAACCAATCTAAAGTTAAGCCCCTTAAATATGCATCTCTTACATATCCAGCTTGTGGCATGCTATATGTAGGAGGTCTGCTTCCAACCCTAATATCCATAATCTCAAAATCAGCCCATTCATCATCTGGTGAGAGCAAGGGATGAGTTTCTGAAGTTCCCTTAACTTGAGTAACTTCAACAAGAGGTTCATTTCTCATTCTTTTTGATGAGTAGTTCCTGTTAATAGGACCGCCTTCGAAGGTTTCCATCTCAAACATGTTTCCATTTGATCCATTTCCATTATGAGGAACGGCAATTGAATCAACACCTCTTTCTCGCAAATCATCCATCCATGTCCACAAATCCTCAGGATTTAGAGAGTCGATCCTGGTAAAAGGCCTGAGCGGTCTTTTAGACCCCTCAAAAAAAACATTCCTGTGAAGGTTACCTCCCTCAGTATCTGTGGAGGTTGTATATTCATATGCTAAGAAAGTTGTAAAATTTCCGGGGTCATTATGCTCTTCTGCAGCTCTAGCCATATCAGCCCATGCTGATTTATGAACTTTATAATCAAAAGACTTTAATGCAAGTTGAACATTACTGGTGAAATACGCAGCCAATACTTTAGGATGAAGATCAAAGTAAGGCATATTTATAGTTGAAGCAACGACATCACTGAACATTGCAGTTCTTGCTGGAAAGGTATCTAGATTTTCTTCTGGAGTATTGGTAGCTACATCTGCATTCATATTATGAAATGGCTTTGTGAAGTCTTTTTTTGAAATTCTTGAAGTAGTATCTGCATAATTGTTTATCATGCCCATAAAGAAACCATGATCAGTGACTGCATAAAAATCTAGTGGCTCACGCAACTGAAGATCATACCCCAGAGGATGTTTTACACTTGCACCTTTAGCATACATATAAGCATCATCAGGTGTTCCTGTTACCCCAAAGACATATGCATCAAAAGAATATTTTGTATGAACATGTAAATCACCGAAGTAGACATTTTTGTTAGGATTACTTGTTATGGTTGTTTCAAGCTTTTCGCTTTCTAGTTCAAGTGTTGAATCAATGACATTAAGCGAAGTGTTAGTTTGAAGTAATTTAAATAAAGAGATAATTGGTCTTGTCTCTCTTAGATCAAAAGATATAAATATGAAGGTTATTAAATAAAGAGATACTGGTAATAAGACAAAGTATTTCAAAATTGATGTAAATTTCATTTATTCTCCCTTAATCCTGATCCTAGAATTTTAACATAATAATTTTTTAGAAAAATAAAAAGGAATATAATGTATTTGAAGGTTGCGCCTGTAGCTCAGCTGGATAGAGTACTTGGCTTCGAACCAAGGGGTCGGGAGTTCGAATCTTCCCGGGCGCGCCAATAAGGGAGGTAAATATTATATTTACAATTGTTATCTTAAGTTTATTGTTATTAGTTTTCTATTTTAGAAAAACTATTCTTTTTTGGATTATTGGTCGAATGATTAAGCCGACTATGACCTTTGATACCTTTGAGCCACCTCCTAAACCAAATTATAATGATCTTAACTCATGGGCAGCTCATCCTGATTACAAAAATGGGCCAGATCAACTCACACCTAATAATGAAAATTTAAATGGTTTAAAAGAAGCTGCTGTATTTTACGTACATCCAACTGGTTATTTCGGAAAAACATGGAATGCAACAATTGATAAAGATACGTCTCACTATGAAAGAACTGAAGGTATGTTAGCTGGTCAAGCTTCAGCTTTTAACAATAGTTGCGATATTTATGCTCCTGAATATAGACAGGCAACATTCTTTTCTTTTTTTGATGAAACTGGAGATGGACAAAAGGCTTTAGCGCGAGCCTATGAAGATGTAGAAAGTGCTTTTTTTGCATTTTTAGATTTAATTGGTGATAAACCTTTTTTTATAGCATCTCATAGCCAAGGAACACTTCATGCCCAACAGCTGATCTCTAAACATATAGATGGAGCAAAACTCTCTCAAAGAATGATTGCAGCTTATTTGATTGGTTATCCAATTCTTAAAAGTGACATTAAAAAGCTTTTTAAAGAGATTGAGATATGCAAAAGTCCAGAACAAATTAACTGTGTTATTGCTTGGTGTACAGTAGATGAAATGGCAAATCTGGAGGGTGAAAGCTGGACTTGGGATCCAAGTGGTTGGAAGAGATTAAATAGAGATGACTTCTTATTTGGAACCAATCCTATTAGCTGGACTATAGACAATGAATGGATATCAACAAAAAAAATCAATTCTGTTCTAAATCTTGATATTTGGGATCAATCAATTAAGGGCCTTACAAAAAAAAGACCGTCTGGAGAACCTATACAAATATCCTTGTTTAAAAATGCTAATTTCCATGTCCGTCTAAGCAAAAAAGGTCTAGCGGAAGTTAAAGGTGATTTTTTAAAAAGATTTGATTCAGTGGAGTTTGGTTTAGGCAATCTGCATGTTGTTGACTATAGTTTATTCTGGGGGTCAATTCGTAAGAATGTTAAATTACGATTAAATGAATATTTAAAAACAGCAAACTAAATTACCTCAATTTGTCCACCATTCTCAACCCACTCTTTGAAACCACCTAAATTAAATACATCTTTATATCCTATGTCCATAAGCGTTTTTGCAGCCAATGCTGCGCGTGCGCCAGCAGCACAATAAATTAGAATTTTCATTTTTTCTGAATCCTCAACATGATCCTCTGGCCTGAAAATAAATTCCAGTAATCCTCTAGGTACATGAATAGCCCCTTTAATTTTTCCAGACTCCCTAAGCTCTTGCCCTTCTCTTACATCTAAAATTATTGTATTTGCATCATTCAGAATAGCGCTAGCTTCTTCAAAACTAATTCTTGGAACTAACTCATTTGCTTCATTTAAAAGTTGATTAATATTAGTCATATCGCTTATTTGTAAAAATTATTCCAGTTAATATTAATATCATACCTATTAAAATTTGTAATGTAATTTGCTCTCCAAGAAAAACATAACCCCAGATCACTCCAAAAATAGGTATGAAATATGCAACAGTTGCGGTCTTAACTGCACCAACTTTTTCAATTAAGCGAACGTAACCAAGAAAAGCAATGCCTGTTGAAATTACTCCAAGCCAAAGGATTGAGAAAATAGTATTATTGGAGGGAAATTGTGAAGGCAAGTTAAAGATGGTCAGCGGTAGAAGGAAAATTGATGCCAGTACTAGAGACCAACCTATTAAGACAATTGTGTTTGTCTTATATGCAAATTTCTGAATATAGTTTGCAGACAATGCATAACAAAATGCTGCACTTAAACAAAAGATAGTAGCCTTGGTTGAAATATAAATATTATCGGGATTTGCTAAAACTACAATACCGAATAAACCAATAAATACTCCCATTATCTGAAAGCGATTTAGCTTTACTTTTAACCAAATTGTAGAAATTACAACAGCCATAATTGCAGTTGTCCCATTGAGAATTGACAACATGTTTGAACTTGATTCAAGTGAAGCATATGCAAATAGTGAAAAAGGCAATGCGGTATTTACAATGCTAAGCACCAAAATATTTTTTAAATTGCTCCTAAAATGCTTTAAATATTTTTTTTGAAGGAGAAAAGGAGTAAATATGAGGCCAGCAACTGCAAGTCTTATATTAACTAGCGCAATTGGACCTAGCTCAGGTGTTGCAATTTTAATAAACATAAAAGCGCTGCCCCAAACTGCTCCAAGGATAGTAATAAGAATCCAGTATTTATTTTCCATGATAAATTAAAAAAAGCCCCCTTAAAAAAGAGGGCTAAAATCTGAATATAATCAGACGAAATCAGAATCTAACTTCTGTCAAAAAGCTGTACCTCCGATTCCTGAATTAAATATAATATTGATAGGACCACCTCCTTGTGAGGGTAATATTAAATACTATAAAGCGGCCCCCATATTAACCGCGACATAGCGACATCCAGTTTTTATTATATACAGCAAATAGATTTTGTTAACAGCTAAATTATAATAATTCTAATTGTTGACAATTGGCAAAACAGAATGTGTTTTTAACTGTGGAAATACTATCTCTTGGGAACAAGTAGTTGTTTAGATCTTCTTTGTTTCCATTGAAGTATTTAAAAGCAAGAGTCTTTTCAGCCGACTCTTTGTCTACAGCCTCTTCCCACTGGGAGATAATAGTATCTTGGAAATTTAAATTTATTACGTTACTCATATATCAAATATACTGTATATTTATACAGTAGTCAAATATTTATGAGCTGAAGAGATTTTCCATATCCTTAAATGCCTTAATTTCAATAGCATTACCCGATGGATCTCTAAAGAACATTGTCCTTTGTTCTCCAACTTCTCCTTTAAATCTGATAGTTGGTTCAATGATAAAATCTATTTCTTTATCATTTATTTTCAATAAAAATTCTTCAAATTCTTCTATGGACAGAACTACTCCAAAATGTGGGACTGGAACCTCTTCACCATCTACAGGATTGGTGATTTGCTCATTGATGCTATCTGAGACGTGACATACGAGCTGATGACCAAAAAAATCAAAATCTGCCCATTTGTTTGAACTCCTTCCCTCTTTAAGGCCAAGAATATCTCTATAGTAAATGACTGATTTCTCTAAATTAGATACCGGTATTGCAAGATGGAATGGGTTTAAATTATCTTTCACGAAAGAAGGCAAATATCATAAAAGATAATGTAAATATGGTAACAAGAGTTCCGAGAATATCTCCAACAAAAAATCTAATAAACATCTCTGGATTTGATGAAATAGCTCTAAGGGAGTTATAAACATAAAGAGATAAAGAATGCACTGCAGCACTAAAAACGGTAACCATTATTATATGTTTATGATTTCTTAAATCTAAATATATAGAATCTTTTGTAAACTTATAAAAAGGTAGAGTTTTTAATTTAAATCCTAATCCAGCCATTGCGTAAAGAGCAATAAAAACACAGATAGTTGATAAGAAAGATGTGCCAAGTAAGTCTATAAGTAGCAGATTATTCAATCCATATGCGTCTCCAATAACAAAGGTGCAAAAGACATGGGCTGCAAAAAGTGCAGGTATGGCTGCAATACCAAAATAACAAATTGTGATCACCCTTGCTGCATGAGGTACATACATGATGCTGCCATTAAAGCCAGAGGCGGTTTCAGAACTAATGATAAAAAAGATCCAAATTACATATAAAAGATTAAATGATACAAAGGTAGTAATTGATACTTCTAAAAAATATTTTAGGTCACTGACAGGATTCAAATCAGACCTTTAGTGAAACAATTGATTCACGTTTATCTGACTCTGATTGAAATGCCTCAATAAGATTACTATCTTCAAGCTTTCTTAGAATCTTATAAACAGTTGATCTTGATAAACCTGATTCATCTACAATCTTTGAAATGTTACATACATCATTTGATTTCAAAATAGTATAAAAAACTGCTTGTTCGTTTGGTGTTAGCGAATGCAACTTAAACTCATCCTCAATGTTTCTTAACATTTGAACGAATGTTGTAAGCTGTTTTTTAAAATCAGGCATTTTGTTTCCCTTTATGTCTATATTTTGAACAAAAAAAGTAAAAAATTCAAATGGCGGAGAGACAGGGATTCGAACCCTGGATACGGTTGCCCATATACTACCTTTCCAAGGTAGCGCGATCGACCACTCTGCCACCTCTCCAATGGCATAATTTTACTACAAGTTATTATTCTTTATCCAAATGAATTGATAAATCAAAGTAATGAAATAAATTATTACAAAAGCAATATGGAAATATAAGATTATTGGATCAAATAAAGAATCAGCAAGAGGTTTACCCACTGGCAATCTTCTTAAAGTGTCTGCAGCTGCAGGCAAACTATGGAATAAAAAAGTTGAAGTAAAGCATAAAGTATAAAAGTACGTTGAGAAATAGCCCAATATTCTAGTTCTCTCAACATATACCCCACACAGAACAGCCAGCACAGCTAACACCCCCATAACATGTGCGATACCAAATCCACCTTGGTTATAAATGCCTAAAGCAGATACTGCAGTTATGAATGTTAAAACTAAATATATCCTTGATGGGATTTTATTCCAAGAAAGCAATTTAAAAGAAAAGAAAGAGAAGAAACCTAACAATATTGAGGCTATTCCTAGAACAGTATGAAACCATCCAAGTAGAGTAATATCAGGCATATTTAATAATTATAAAAAACAGGATTTTTCTAATTTTTCCTCAATAATATTAAGAGCTTCTGAGAGCTCATCAATCTTTTTATTAATATCTTCTTTGTGAGATAAAAGTAAATCTCGTTGTTCTTTCACTTTCTTATTGCCTTCAAGATATAAATATCCCAAGTCTTTTATTTGTTTATTAGTCATGCCGGTCTTCTTAAAGATATAAATTGATTTAAGAATCTGGACATCATATTCGTCATATATCCTTTTCCCGGATGCAGATCTTTTAACAAAAGGCATTAGTCCAATCTTTTCATAAAATCTTAGTGTGTATGCAGAAAAACCACTGATTTTGGAGATATCAGAAATAGAAAAAATTTTTTTATTATCTAACATTATCCGGCTATCTTCTTAAATAAACTACCAACAGTATTAAGAACTTTTGTTCTTGGCATGAATTTTGTAATCAATGCAGTTCTTCTATTGCCCCTTCCAGGAATAATAAATTGCTTATCTTTTGTAAACCCATCAAGACATTCCACAGCTACCTCATGAGAGGTTTGAAAAACTGTACCAGCAGCACTTCTTTTGGTTCTTTTATTTAGTCTTTCTCTTAATTTATCTGACTTAGCGGTAGCTACCTGACCAAAATTTGAAACAGTTGCTCCTGGTAAAAGAGCCATGATTCTTATGTTAGAGTTTCTATATTCATATCTTAAACCTTCGCTAAGTGATAGAACATATGCCTTTGTTGCAGCATATACGCTTGAATAAGGTACAGGGGTTAAGGAAGCTACAGAGCCAACATTAATAACTCCACCCTCGCCCTTTGAAATCATATCTGGAATAAATAAATGTGATAGCTCGCTTAATGAGGTTATATTTAGTTGAATCATGTCAGCATAATCTTCCATCTCAACTTCATGAAAGGTTCCCCATCTCCCATAACCTGCATTATTAATCAAAAGATCTACATGTAAGTTTTGTAATTTAATTTGGTCATATAGTGATCTTCCAGAATTCAACCTAGATAAATCCTCTAAGAAGATATGGCACTCTGATCCTAAATCTTTTATTTCTGATGATAACTCATGAAGTTTATCTTCACTTCTTACAGTTGCCGAGAGAATTAAATTTGCTCCTCTCCTAGCAAGTTCTTTTGCAATAGCATAACCAATTCCTGTTGAGGCTCCAGTTACTAAAGCAAGTTTGCCTTTATATGAATACATAAATACTCCTTTAATCGCTTAATATACATCTTAGAGTTTACTCTAAGTCAATGATTTTTTTAAACGTAATTAAAATCGTTATGAATCATTAAACTGGCAACTTTAGTATCTTGAGCTTTTATTGGTTGAATTCGCGAAAGTTTTTAAAAAATAGATTTTTTTGTGACGACCTTATAGGGTTGATGTCAATGCCTCCTCTTCTAAGAAACCTTCCACAAATTTCTAAATGATCAACAGAAAAAGTATCCTTAATGTATAAAAATATCTTCTCAACGCAACTCTCATGAAACCCTCCATGATTTCTAAGAGAAAATAAGAAATCATAAATCTCTTTTTTCTTTAAGGAATCTGTTGATGAATAAATATAAATATTGCCCCAGTCTGGTTGTGAGGTCACAGGACAAATTGATCTAAAACCTTTATAAACTAGTAGACCAGACTTATTAGTAAAGTTATTTCTATCAAAAGTTTTAAAGCTACTTTTAGATACAATCTTTACCTCTGAATTACACTTCTTAGAAATTTTTTTTGTAAGCATATTTATAACTTCTGCTTGCATCTCATAGTTCTTATTAAAAAAAGAATTTAAAAATAACTTCATTGATTTTGATTCAATCGTATATTTGGAGTTTGAGGGAATCGAAATCTCTAAGACAATAATTTTTGGTTTACCATTAAGTAGGTATGAAAATTCATATGCATTCCAAATATCTAGCCCATATGATTCAAATTTATTAAAATCTTTTCTACTTTCTGTCCTAGAAATCCTATCAAGCGAAAAACTTTTTGAAAGAGAATTATGCTCTCCTAGATATTTTGGTTTCACTGACGAATGCCAATTCCTTTATGAAGAAGATATAAACATATTGCAGTAAATAAAAAGATAAATCCAACCATCATACCTAAAGCTAAAGGAATTGAGACATCGCTGGATCCCAGCATTCCTTCTCTAAATGTATTTACTACATAGAGCATAGGATTTGCTAAAGAAATATTTCTCCATATATCCGGCAGGATATTTATAGAATAAAAGACTCCACCAAGATAGATTAATGGTGTAAGAACAAATGTTGGAATAACTGCAATATCATCAAAACTATCTGCATACACAGCATTAATAAAGCCCATCAATGAAAACATTATAGAAGTCAAGAACAGAACAAGAATAGTTAAGCCATAATTTTGAATTTCAAAGTTTGGATAAAAAATAAGACTCACTAAAAAAACAATTACTCCTATCATTACTCCCCTTGCAACACCTCCTACAACATATCCAAATAGGATTGCCCAATTTGGCATTGGAGAAATTAACAGTTCTTCGATTGCTCTTTGAAATTTGACACCATAAAAGGATGAGACAACATTTGAATAGGCAGCTGTTATTACGGCTAACATTATCAATCCTGGAATCATGAACTGTATGTAATCAAATCCATCCATTGCTCCAATTCTAGGTCCTATCAAGGATCCAAAAATAACAAAATAAAGACTTGTTGTTACAGCTGGAGGTACTAAAGTTTGCACCCAAATTCGCAAGAACCTTCGCAACTCTTTCTCAGAGAGGGTAATTATTGCCCAAATTAATTCTTTAGTTTTCATCTTTCTCTTTTACCAGTTTAATAAATAGTTCCTCTAATCTATTTTGTTCATTTCTCATAGATTTCACTTTAATTCCATGCTCCGAAAGTTTATGAAAGAGAGTATTTAAATCATCATCCTTTGTAAGAGTTGCGATTAAAGTTTTGGAATCTTCAGATTTTAAATCAAAAATTGATAGATTTGGTAATTCTTGAATCTCATTTTCAAGATCTAATACAAAACTCTGAATAGATAATCTGCTTAAAAGCTCTTTCATAGAAGTATTCTCAACGATAGAGCCTTCATCAATAATAGCAATATTATTACAATGCTGCTCAGCCTCTTCTAAATAATGTGTTGTTAAGATTATAGTAGTTCCTTTTTTATTAATATCTGAAAGAAACTCCCACATATCTCTTCGAAGCTCAATATCAACACCAGCAGTTGGTTCATCTAATATTAATAGTTTTGGTTCATGCACCAGGGCCTTTGCAATCATTAATCTTCTTTTCTGACCACCAGATAAATTTCTTGCTTGATCCTTACGTTTATCCCATAAAGAAAGTTTTTTTAGAAGGTTCTTACATCTTGCTTTAGCAACTTCCTTGGGAATTCCATAAAATCCAGCTTGTGTAATAACGATATCTTCAACTTTCTCAAATTGAGAGAAATTAATTTCTTGGGCGACAACACCTAAAAAAGATTTTGCTTTAGGAAAATTCTGATCAATATCAACACCAAATATTTTTATATTTCCATCAGTTTTATTGGTGATCGAACTTATTATTCCAATGGTTGAAGATTTACCTGCTCCATTGGGTCCAAGTAAGGCAAAAAAATCGCCCTTAGTAATTTTTAGATCAATGCCTTTAAGAGCCTCGACATTGTTGTCATAGACTTTTTTGAGACCAATAATTTCAAGAGCATATTCTGACATTAGGCAGCCTCAGTCTCCTTATCCACTAATAATATACTTAATAATAAACCTATCAGTATCCCAAGCCACATGTATTCACCACCAAATGCTATGAGCACAGCTGTTACTAGAGTTACCGCCATTTCAGAGTTCTTTTTTACCATAGACATTGCTACATAAGCGCAAGCCAGTCCTGTGAGAACAAGAGTTACGCCTAGAGCTAAAATCATAAGTGGTTGCATAAAAGTAACAAATGGGAGAGTGAAATATAAAAAAGGTATTCCCATTAAATAATATGAGCCAATGCCATCAAATAATGACCTCATAACAGAACTTCCTTGTTTCCATCTCTCCACAACTATTACATGCACACCTGTCCAAAGCGCGCCCTGAGTTGGAAAGAATGGATTTAAGATTGTTCCAAAAAAGTTTCTTATGCCGACACTATTATGAGCTCTGTTAATATCAATATTTATTTCTTCATCTGGTCTGTAGCTTTGTCCATCTTTAAGTATTTCTGTACCAGTAACAAAATCCCCAAATAATAAAAGATAGCCGATGACTACAAGCGGGAAAACTTCACTGAAGTACTCCACAGGCGGAAAACCAATTGATAACGGTGATGTCTTACTATAAACCTCAACAACTGGCGGAATTGCAAAACCTGACTGAATATCAAAATTGATCTCACCAAATAAATACCCTACTATTGCAGCGACTACAAATCCTGGTAAGAGCCCTAATGATCCTATAATTTGAAGAACCTTATTTTTTAAAGCCATTCTTTTAAAAGGCTCAGAAAAAGTAGTAACTGAGCAAATAACAAGAGCTAAAATCATAGATATTGGAGCATCGCCTATGTATCTTTCATAATCACTAAAAAATATTTGATGGAATGCTGCTAAAGCTGCGCCAAGAATAATACCTGACTTTAGCGCATTAGGGATCTTTTCTGTAATCACTTTACCTAAACCCGTCACGCCTAGAAGTAATATGATTGCAGTAAATTCTATGCACATAGCAGCCATATAATGAAATGTTTCAACTCGGTAGGTGCCATCAAAAAAACCTTTTGACATAAAGAAAGCTATTACCAAAGGAAGAGCGGGTGTAACCCATCCAGGAGCAAAAGGCTCTCCAAAAATAATTGGTCCCGCAGTTATCAAAGTGCTTGCAATAAAACAACATGCAACAGCTTCTTCAAAAGATAAGCCAAGCGCCATTACAACAGGGGCTCCAGCAAATGCTGTAGCACCTGAAATTACCATACCTTGTAAAAATTCTGCTGTGAGGAATTTGATGTGAATAAATGGTATCTTCAGAGTAAATGGCCCCCACTTTACTCCATAATTTTCAATTTTTTTCGTGTCATTCATTTTGATAGATCCCCCATTGCATTCTCTAATCCTCTTAATGTAAGCGGGTACATTTTATCTTCAAATATTTCTTTTATAAGACAGACCGAAGAAGTATATTCCCAGTGATCATCTGGTACAGGATTAAGCCAAGCTATTTTTTCAAAATGATTTGAAATTCTTTTAAGCCAATCAATTCCTGGCTCTTCATTCCAATGCTCAATGCTTCCTCCTGGATTTGTAATCTCATAAGGAGCCATGGTTGCATCACCAACAAGAATAACTTTGTAGTCTGATGAATATTTATTTATAACATCATGCAATTTAAATCGTTCTTGGCTTCTCCTTTTATTATCTTTCCATACTGTTTCGTATATACAGTTATGAAAGTAAAAATATTCTAAATTTTTTAACTCAGTTTTTACCGCAGAAAATAACTCCTCACATACTTTCACATAAGGATCCATAGAACCACCCACGTCAAAAAAGATCAAAACTTTTACTGCGTTAGTTCTCTCAGGAAGCATATTTATATCTAAAATACCTCCATTCTTTGCAGTATTCTTAATAGTGCCTGACATATCTAGTTCCATATTATTACTTTGCCTAGCAAACTTACGAAGACGTCTCAATGCCATCTTAATGTTTCTAGTACCTATAAGAACTGAATCATCTAAGTTTTTGTACTGTCTTTGCTCCCAAACCTTGACAGCATTGCCGCCGCCACCTTTTCCACCGACTCTAATGCCCTCTGGATTATTTCCTGAATTACCAAACGGTGAGGTTCCAGCAGTGCCTACCCACTTATTACCGCCCTCATGTCTTTCTTTTTGCTCTTCTAATCTTTTTTTAAATTCTTCAAGAAGCTTCTCTAATCCACCTAATGATTTAATTTCTTTGAGCTCTTCTTCAGTGAGCTGTTTTTCAAATTCTTTTCTTAACCAGTCTTCAGGTATTAGAGCTGCAAAAATGTCTTCTAATTTTTCCATTCCTTTGAAATATATCTCAAATGCTCTATCAAATTTATCATAGTGTTTTTCATCTTTTACCAATATTGCTCGTGATAAATAATAGAAATCATTCATATCTGAGTAAGTAATCCTTGCTTCAAGTGCTCCAATCAAGTCGAGCAGCTCTCTTAAAGAACAAGGCACTCCTGAAGATTTAACGGTATTGAATAGATTTATTAACATTTATTAGTTATTTGCTTCTCTTCTTGTCATAAAAGCGAGTCTTTCAAGAAGTTGAACGTCTTGTTCATTCTTTAAAAGAGCTCCATAAAGAGGAGGTATTGCTTTAGAAGAGTCGGCATTTTTTAATATTTCATCTGGTATATCATCCGATAAAAGAAGTTTTAGCCAGTCCACCAGCTCCGATGTCGATGGTTTCTTTTTAAGACCCGGTATTTTCCTCACATCAAAAAATACATCTAATGCGTCTTTTACAAGTTTTTTCTTTATTTTTGGATAGTGCACGGCTACAATTTTTTCCATAGTTTCTCTATCTGGAAACTGTATAAAGTGGAAAAAACATCTTCTTAAGAATGCATCAGGAAGTTCTTTCTCATTATTTGAAGTTATGATAATTATCGGTCTATGTTTAGCCTTAATAGTTTGATCTGTCTCGTAACAATAAAATTCCATCCTATCGAGCTCTTGCAATAGATCGTTAGGAAATTCAATATCAGCTTTATCAATTTCATCAATCAAAAGAACAACCTGTTCATCAGCTTCAAAAGCCTCCCATAATTTTCCTTTATTAATGTAATTGTTAATATCTTTAACTCTTTCATCGCCTAATTGTGAGTCTCTTAACCTCGTAACTGCATCATACTCATATAGTCCCTGCGTAGCTTTAGTTGTAGATTTTATATGCCACTCAATAAGTCTTTTTCCTAATGATTCTGCAACTTCAATAGCGAGCAAGGTTTTACCTGTTCCCGGCTCTCCTTTAATTAATAAAGGTCTTTCAAGTGTGACAGATGCATTAACTGCCATACTTAGATCTTCTGTAGAAACGTATTTTTTTGTACCCTTAAATTTCATAACTTATCCTTATTGTTAGATTAAATGTGGTAATTTTTCTTCTGACTTTAGTATTCTAGTTAGCTGTCTACTCGTTGCAACTAAATTTTTATTTAAATCCCAAATCTGACAATCTTGTTCAAAGAAACCTTTGTTTAGATCTTTTGCAATTACATCCATAAAAAGCTCACTTGTTGTCGGAAGCTGTCTAATATTTGTTGTTAATGAGAGTGTCGGCACCCATCCAAGGGGTCCATATTTATTCATGACAACTGGTGGAAAAAAGTCAGAGTAAAAAGATAATACAAATTGATCAGGAATTTCTTGACCCATTGAGATAAATCCTGCACATCTAGCTTCATCCAATAAGTCATTCTCATTTTTAAGCCACCATGCATGCTGTTTAGCAATATCGCATTTAGTCTGTTTTATAAAACTCGGTGTAAAGCCCTCTTGCTTATTATCAAAGTTAAGTGAAATAAATAAGTCTCTTTTTTCATTAAAGATCTTTGGAGGAAGTGTTTCTAGGTCATTTACACCATTCATATAATCAAAATCAGAACATATTCCTGTCATCATGCATCTTAATTTTTCATCTTGTATTAACGAAACTCGTCCCACTGAAGACCCTCTGCTTTCTCTTATCTTATCTACATGGATACTAATTTCTTTTGGCTCAGTTCTATCTAAATAAAGAGTGTTTGAATTTATTACATGCGGATGTGGCATGCTCAATGAAAGTGCTTTTTGCATTACTGCTGTCAGGTAACCTCCATGAGGAGTATTACCTACAAAGTAATCTTTTGATGGAGTCATTGAAAAAATATTTTCATCTGACTTATCAATAATAATAGAATTCTCAAATTGTTTAAAAAAGCTCATTTTTCAATAATTTCCTTCATAATTGTAATTGATAAAGCTTAAATACTCTAAATTATGAATAGATACTTCGATATTGCTCTAAACCTAGCAAGTGACAGGTTTTTAGGTGAAAGAGATAAAGTTATTGCTGATGCTCTTACTCGAAATGTAAATTACTTTAATATTGTATGCTCTTCTTTAAATGAATTAGATTTTGTAAAAGATTTAAATGATAGATATGGACAAAATTCATGTTTTACACTTGGAGTGCATCCCCATAATGCAAATGAATTAAATGGAAATACTTTAAAGTCTTTAAAGGATTATATAAAGATCCATCAGCCATCTGCAGTGGGTGAAACTGGGCTAGATTTTTTTAGAAATCTATCTTCATATGAAAATCAAATAAATGCTTTTGAGCAACAAATAATAATATCAATAGAAAATAATTTGCCTTTATTTCTTCACCAAAGAGAAGCTCATGATGATTTTATAAAAGTTATTGATAAATACATATCTGATATTCCAAGAGGAGTGGTTCATTGTTTTACTGGTACTCAATCTCAACTTGATGATTATCTTGAGAGAGATCTATATGTAGGATTGACTGGATGGATATGCGACGAAAGGCGAAATAAAGATTTAAGAGAAAGCATCAAAAATATTCCGATGGATAAGCTAATGATTGAAACAGATGCGCCTTATTTAATCCCAAGGAATTTGGAAATGAAACCTAAGAATAATAGAAATGAGCCTCAATTTCTTCCTCACATTGCAAATGAGGTTGCAGCTTTAATGAATATAGACCTAAAAGAATTCAATAAACAGGTATTGAATAACAGTAAGTCATTCTTTGGAATTAACTTTCAAGATTAATATTATATTTTTCAGAAATTAAGACATTATCTTCGCCAATTTTTTTTGGAGAGCTTTTTATCTCAAGAGGTGTTTCTGAGAATCTCGGGGACGGATTAGGTTGAACCACTCCATCACGCTCAATAAATGTTGATCTTGATTTGTTGTGCGCATGTTTTGGAGCCTCATCCAAATCAAGAATTGGAGTAATACAAGCATCGGAATCTTTAAAAATCATAGCCCATTCATCTCTATTTTTGGAGAGGAACTTTTCTCTAAGTATGGATTTAAGCTCTGGCCATATATCTTTACTGAATTGCTTTGAGAATCTTTCATCTGTGATCTCTAATTTATTTAACATCTCTTTATAAAACTTATCTTCTATACAGGCTACTGCTAAATATTTCCCATCTTTGCATACATAAGTATCATAGAAATGAGCTGAACCATCGAGAAGGTTAGACTCTCTTTCATTGACCCACATTCCAGAACCATAAAAAGAATAGAATAGGCTCATAAGCATAGAAGTCCCATCAATCATTGCTGCATCTACTACTTGCCCTTTTCCAGTTTTTTGAGAATGGATTAAGGCTGAAAGCATACCTACTGCCAATAGCATACCTCCTCCGCCATAGTCAGCAATAAGATTCAAGGGAACTGGAGGTCGCTCATCTTTTCTTCCAATGGCGTTTAATGCTCCTGTGATGCTCAAATAATTTAAATCATGTCCAGCCATATCAGAAAACAAACCCTCTTGGCCCCATCCGGTCATTCTTCCGTAGACTAGCTTTTCGTTGATACTTAATAAATCATCTGGGCCAAGACCTAATTTTTCCATTACTCCTGGTCTAAATCCTTCAAATACTGCATCCACCTGAACGATTAATTTTTTTAATTCACTGATTGATTCACCGTTTTTTAAATCTAATGTGATTGAAAACTTTGATCTATCATTTAAATCATACTTTGATCCATTTCCTTTAGACCCAGGTCGGCTTATTTTGATAACCTCGGCTCCTAGATCTGCCAACAGCATGCCACAAAATGGACCCGGCCCAATTCCAGCAAACTCTAAGATCTTAATTCCTTTTAGTGGTCCCATACAATAATCCTATTCAAAAGCTCTCATTTTTTCCAATAAAATTGGTAATAAGGTTAATGATACTAAAAATGCAAAAAACATTGCTAGCGCTGTGAAAATACCAAAGTAAATTGTAGGAATGAAATTAGAAAAGGAAAATATTAGAAATCCAAGAGATATTGTAGACGCTGTATAAAAAATTGCCCTTCCTATAGTTGAATGAGATCCAATCATAGCCTCATTGAAATCATTATTTAGCTCATATTCAGATTTAAATTTGTACAGATAGTGAATTGTATTATCAACTGCAATTCCAACGCTGATTGAAGCTACTGTAATAGTCATAATATCAAGCGGGATCATAAGCAAGCCCATTGTTCCAAGAACTCCTAGGCCAA
Organism: uncultured SAR86 cluster bacterium; assembly: GCA_902605165.1. GTDB lineage: Bacteria > Pseudomonadota > Gammaproteobacteria > Magnimaribacterales > D2472 > CACNXK01. The sequence continues at coordinate 42,525 of CACLBJ010000002.1, forward strand.
TAAGTATATTCGGCAATAATCCAGCGAGCATGATCTTTACTGATCTAAAAAGAATTAATAACATTAGTGCAATTACGGTATAAACAATAATTATTGAGTTAAGCATCGAGCTAAATAAAGATTGCAACATGTTGTTGTAAAGAACTGCTAAACCTGTAATTTTATATTTGTCACTTGATATTCCAAACCTTTGCTGCAAATCTGAGTGTATTTTTTTCAATAAAAGGTCTCTATTTAAAGATTCAGAGCTCTCATAGACTCTGGTAGAAATCCTCACAATGGAATCATCATTGGAAATATAAGAATTTAAAACAGTATCTTTTATATCCTCTGGCAAGACAGATCTTAATAATGCAAGTTCAAGATCATTTAATTCGTTATTATCATTAATTTTACGTGCTAGCTTAATGCCACTCGATACACTCAATACCTTCCCAATGTTTTCGTTATCATCAAGATAGTCATGAATTTCTTCAAGCCTCTTTAGGTTATATGTGTTCCACCAGTAACCCGAGGATTCACTGTTGTCATCATCAAATATATCTTCATCAAAAAGATCATCAAATTCCTGATTAATCTCCTCTTTATCATCAAGATAATTGTCAGGTTCGTAAATAATAATATCCAAGGTAGCTGTTCCGCCAAGCTTTTCATCAAGCTCTGTCATGCCTTGATATATTTCTGTATTTTTTTTGAAATAATCTATGAATTTATTCTCAACCTTTAAATTATTCATGCCAAAAATAAATAATAAGCCTAAGAATATTGAAATTGAAAGGATCATTGTCTTGTAAGTAATAATATTTTTACCGATTGCTATTGGCAATCTGCCAACCTTTGATGATGCTCGCAGTGAATCAAAATTCAAGTTGTAGAATGCCAAAGGAACAAATGTGAATGTGAATATAAATACAACAATAATTCCAACTGTCATCATTTTCCCAAACTCTAAAACCGGTTTTATATCTCCAGAAATAAGAGATAAAAATGCTACTCCGGTTGTAAGAACTGCAAAAAAGCAAGGTATAAACATTTGGCTGAATGTTTCAATAACTAGGTGTTCGTCAAGATCTTCTTTTTTAAGCTCAACAAATCTTTCTATGACATGAACACTTATAGAAATAGTTAAAATTAAAAGCAAAGCAATAAAGTTTGATGAAACAACACTTATTTTCCAATCTGCATATCCTAAAATGGAACTTGTTGTATAAATAACTAATGCTGCATTTATTAACGGTATTAATGCAAGCTTAATGTCTCTAAAGAAAAAATATAGTAAAAATCCAAAAATCAAAAAGACTAATAGACCAAAAATAGAAAGGTCAGACTTAATAAAGTCAATCATATCGTTAGCTATCATTGCTGGACCACCCAAGAAAAGTTCACCAAAATCTCTGTTGTTGTTTATTACAGATCTTATTTCTGCAACAATCCTTTTTTCTTTTTCTTGAATTAATGAATTTTGTTCATTAATTTTACGATTAACTTCAAGTAAAATGTCTGGCTTATTTGAGTTAAGCAGATCATATCTTTGCTGAATTAGGCTCTCATAGTTTTCATTCTTATCAAGCAATATCTGAAAAGCTGTTGTTGAAGCATCCTTACTTATAATTAATTCTTGATAAATAGGATTACTTAATATTTCCTGTTTTGCTTTTTGAAGATCAATACTTTCATCTAGTAAATATTTTATATTATCGCCAATCTCCGATAGAGAGACTTTTGGTTGTTCAACTATTGGTGCATCTAGAATCGATAAAACTTGATTTACTCCATCTATTTCAAGAATGTCATTCTCAATCTTTTCTATTCTTTGGAGTGATTTGTTGTTAAAAATACCCTCATTAGAGCGCAAGGTAACAATAAGAAAATCAGAATCTGAAAATAAGTTACCCATTTCTCTGAATGTTTTAAGGTCTGGATCATTTTCTAATACTAGTGAGTCAGAAGATGCATCAAGCTGGAAGTTAGAAATACCTGGATACAAGCTTATTAAAAATATAAAAAGTACGGAAAAGCTAATCAAAGAATTTCTTAGAATAATGCCAATATATTTTTCAACACCAACTTTCATTAATTTTCACAATCTGGAGTGTCTCTTAAAGACGGATTTTCTTTAAATTCTGATGTTGTCATAGCTGTGATCGAAAATGCATGTATCTCAGCAAGCAAAGTCCCAACTGCTTTGTAAACTATTTTATGTCTCTGAATTTGAGATAAGTTCATAAAATCATCAGATACAATCTGAACATTAAAGTGTGATTCACTATTTGGTGGCACATTATGCTTACAGCTATCATTCCTAATAAGTAATTTAGATACATTCAAGTTATCTCTCAATAATCTTTCTATTTTATTTTGAACAAACATAATATATGTGTATATTTTAATTAAAAATAAAAGATATTGTTGCTTTATGAAAATTTGTTGGTTTAAAGATTCAAAAATTGGTCATGAAAAGCAGGTGCAAGCAATCTTGGATAATCTGGCCTTAACACAAGATTTAATTATTGAGGAGATAAATGTTAGTAATCCAGTCTGGTTAGAGCTTTTTTTATACTTATTAAAAATTAAGCCAAAACAAGATTTAGTTCCAGATATTATTATTGGTGCTGGCTCAGCAACCACAATTCCTATGTTGAGATACAAAACTGGAAATAAAACAAAGGTTATATCAGTTATGAAGCCTCAATTTTTTGAATCTAAATTTGATCTCATTGTTGCCCCAAGACATGATTATAAAGTGGTTCCTGATAATGTTTTTACATATATTGGGTCAATTGCTAAAGTAAATATAAATCTAGATCTAGAAAATATCGGATTGATTATCGTTGGCGGAGTAAACAAACACTTTAATTTTGACGATGATTATCTAATTTCTCAGATTGATTTTATAGTTTCATTATTTCCTGATACTAATTGGGCAGTTTTTAATTCTAGAAGAACACCTAAGACCTTTAATGAGAGAATTAAAAGAAATACTGCAATTGGGAAATTTATTGATGTGCACAAAAACTTTGAACCCCTTGATGATTATTTATCAAAGGCAAAACTAAAATTTGTAACTCCTGACTCAGTAAATATGGTATTTGAATCGTTGTCTTCAAGCGGAGAAACTTATCTTTTTGATATGTATTCTTCAAAAGAAAATAAGATAACGAGACTAATTGATGAAGTTAAGAGTAATAAATATGCAGGTTTTCTTGAAGAAAAGTATTTAGAAAATAGTGAAATAAAAACGATATCTTTAAATAAACCAAATCCACTTCATGAGACATTTAGAGAAGTAGAAAAGGTAGCATATGAAATAGAAAAGAGATTTAAAAAATGAGAATATGCCATTTCCTTTCAAGCGATACTTATGCAGGTATCGAACAGTATGTTGATGAAATCTCAAAAGAACAGTCTCACAATCATCAAGTAATAATAATTACAAACAGGTCTATTCTTAATAAATTCAATAATAACGTATCTAAAATTGGCTTTAGTTCGCTTGGTAGGAGCTCCCCTATTGGACTTTTACGATTATTTTTTCTTATAAAAGAAATCTCACCAGATATTATTCATACGCATGCTGCTAAGCCAACTTTTATGATAAATAAAATAAAAAAATTATTTAATGCTAAACATGTTGCAACGATTCATGGAGCAAAAAAGAATCTTGATGAGTTTGATAAAGCTGACTTTATTACTGTTGGGAATGCAACATATTTGGATAAGCTAAAAAGTAAAAATAAATTAGTTATTAGTAATTGGGCGCTTGATCCTATCAGCTATGACCCAGGATCGCGTAAGGAGTACTTCTTAGCTATAGGAAGACTGGTTAAAGAGAAAGGTTTTGATATTTTAATTAATGCTTGGAAAGATATAGACGAAAAACTAATAATTTTAGGAAGTGGGAGGTTAAAAAAGAATCTTTTGAAGCAAATTAAGGATACCTCTCAGGAAAGTAAGATTTTTATTGAGGAGAGTGTTTCTAAAAATGACATTGATGAGTTTTATTCAAGAGCAAAAATGTTGATAATTTCGTCAAGAAGAGAAGGCGGTCCTAGAGTTGCCTTGGAAGCATTATTAAGAGGAATTAAAGTCGTCTCCACAAAAGTTGGTCATATGCCTGATATTCTTGATGAGACGTATTTATGTAATCCAGACTCCCTTGATAGTCTTAGCAATCTCTTAAAGGATTCGATAAATAATATTACAAATATCGATCAAAGTTCTGCATTTGAAAAGGTACGAACTGATTTCACCTTTAGTAAGGCAAATAATAGTCTACTTTCTATTTATACTAATTTATTAAATTCTGATATAAGTTAATCGTAGAGTTAGTCATTCTACTAGCTGTAAAAGTATTTTCTCTTGGAGAAGAGCTTGATGAAGTAATAAGGTTGGTAGTATTCAAAAGCTCATTCATATCATTTAATTTTACCAATCCTTGTGGAAACAATTCTGATAATATTTCTGAAGCTCCCCCATGATTCCATCCCACAACTTTTGCACCGCATGCAATAGCCTCAATCATTGTCCTACCAAATGGCTCTGGCGTTTGTGATAAGTTAAAAACAACATCTGATATTTTGTAAATATTAGCAATGTCTCTTCTGGAACCGGTAAAAGTAATCTTACCTTCTAGATTTAATGATGAAACTTTATTTTGTAGTTTATTAAGATATTTTATTTTTGATTTTGCAGTGGGTCCAACGATAAGTCCATGATAGCTTTCATCAAGTAATGATAATAATTCAATAAATTCTGCTACACCTTTCCATTTTGTAATCCTGCCAGGAATTGTTAATACTTTTTTTCCAACTATTTCTGGAAACTCATTTAATATCTTAGCCTTATGATCAGGATTAATTGAACTATTGTTAAACTCTGTTGGATCGCATCCTCTGGGAATAACTGTTATATCATCCTTGTTAAGTTTGTAATTTTTAAGGATATACTTCTCAACAGTCTTTGATATCGCGATAGAGTGATCAACAAATGACATAACTTGAGAATATATTGGGAAACTATAAAGACCATGAAAAGTAGAGATAAGAAGAGGTTTTTTTTGGAGCATCTTAAAAGCTCTAAAGTTTACCCAGGCTGGCATTCTCGATCTAACATGAACAATATCTGGATCTATGGAAGATATTGTTTTAGATAAGTTCTTTGCAAGGGATAAAGTCCTTAAGCTTTTAATGTGGACTGGAATTTCATAATGTTTTGCTCCAGATTGAATTAGTTCATCAACTAAAATCCCTCCGCCAGAAATTACGAAGGATTCATGGCCTTTTTGAATCAGTGCTTTTGATAGATCTAATGTTCCTCTTTCAACTCCGCCTATGTTTAGCTGAGGAAGAATTTGTAAAACTTTCATTATTCATATCTTAAGGATACTGCAGGATCAAGTCTAGCTGCTCTTCGTGCAGGCCATATACCAAAAAATAGTCCTACCAAAGCAGAAAAGCTTAATGATCCAATAATTGCATAAACTGGTATTGAAAAGGGAAAGTCAGCGTCAAAAAAAGATGCACCAACTGTAAATCCATAAACAATGAGTACGCCTAGAATTATTCCCAATATTCCACCTAGAATACACAGAACAATTGCTTCAATAATAAATTGCATCATAATTACTGAATTAGTGGCTCCTAATGCTTTACGTAAACCTATTTCTTTTGTTCTTTCAGTTACCGATACAAGCATAATATTCATCACTCCTATTCCCCCAACAAGCAAACTTATAGAAGCAATTCCTGTTAATAAGGCTGTGAAAATAGCTGTTGCCTGTCTTTGTAAATCAGCATACTGACTCCAATCATTAATCCTGAAATCATTTTGTTGCCCTGGTCCTATATCATGCGCAACTCTTAGGATTTGCTCTATATAAAGCATAGACTCCTCGACGCTTGAATCATTTGGTATCTTTACATTTATTGAGCGTAGATTTCTGGTTCCAAATATCCTCGTGCTAGCAGTCATAATTGGAACGTAAACTTCGTTATCAGGAGACTCCCAACCTCTAGAGCCTTCTTTTTTTAGAATTCCTATAACTCTGTAAGGAACTCCATTTATTAAAAGTTCATTATTTAGGAGTGCTTTTGATGATGTTTTTAGTTCTTTAGGAATATCCGCTCCAATGACAGCAACCCTTCTTCTAGATAAGTCCTCTTCTTCTGAAAAGAATCTACCTTCATCTACCTCATAACCTCTTGCTGAATCATGGTTCGACCAGTAACCACCAATTTGAGCACTATAATTAGCATTTCCAAATTGAATCTGTCTACGATCTTTCATTTCTGGCGCTATTTCCCAAGCAAACTCAGAAAATCTCCTTAAAGATTCTGCATCTTTAATTTCTAAAGGTGCATATGATCCTTTTACACCTCCACGTCTTGTTTGACCTGCATATACGCTTAGAATCCTTCCACCAAGAGCATCTATTTCGTCCTCAAGAGCTTGTTGCGCTCCAGCGCCAATACTAAGCATGGCGATTACAGAGGCAATACCGATTATGATTGCAAGCGCAGTCAAGAAAGATCTAGTTGCATTCGATTTAATTGAATCGAGAGCAGTCTTGATTGATTCTGAAAATAACAAATTTATACCCTAGCCGAAGCTATTTTTAACTCTTTCCTTAAATCTATTTTGATAGTCGACCAAACCCTTGCTTGGTAAGACAAATACCTGATCTCCATTATTAAGGCCTTTTTTAATTTCAACATTAGCTAAATCAGAAATACCAATCTCAACCCATGAGAGAGTGGGACCATTTGAAGAGTTTTTAAAAACTATAAATTTTGTAAAGTTTTCACCATCAACTTTTTCTTCAAGGAAATTATCAACAGTTGCTTTACTGATTCCTAATATTTCTGCGGCAGAGTATGCATCATCTCTTGTTCTTAAAGCTCCGGTGGGTGCACTTATTGCAACTTCCGCATCTATAACTTGAATAACAACATCGGTATTCATGCCAAGAAGAAGAAGATTATCTTTGTTCTCAATATCTATAAGAACAGGAAAAATTGTAACGCCTTGTTGCACTATTGCTAGAGGTTCAATCTTTGAAACTTTGCCAGAGAAGATTTCCTCCCTAAAAGCACTGACCCTAATTGATACCTCTTGCCCTACAGTAACTTTCCCAATATCAATTTCATCGACAAAAGCTCTAATTCTAACTTTTGATAGGTCAGCCATTCTCATCAAAATTGTTCCACCCCCAACAGCAGAAGTTGGAGAAGAAATAACCTGACCAACTTCAACTGGTCTAGAAATAATAGTAGCGCCAAGTGGTGACTTCACCAATGTATCATCTAAAGCAATTTTTGCATTTTCTACATTCACAATTGATCTGACATGCTGAGACTTAGCAGATGCAAAACCTTCTTGGATTTCTTCAAAGTTCTTATCAGCGATACTGCCTTCAGCGTGTAAGGCCTGCCCTCTTACAAGTTGTGCCTCAGCATTTTCTAATCTAACTTCAGCTAACTTTAGATCTGCTTCAGCCTGATCTAGGACATTTTTAGGAGTTCTTTGATCAATTCTGGCAAGAATAGTTCCTTTTTTAACAAAGTCTCCTACTTCAGCAGGCAGATCTAATATTTCACCAGAAGCTTTTGACTTTATTTCAACAGAGTAAATCGCCTCAATCTCACCCGATGCCTCAATAGTCAAATCTAGCTGTTTAGGCTCTACATCTTTCTTCTGATAGTAGGAATATGATTGTGAGTCATTTGATCCACCGCCACAACTAACTAAAATTAAAATAGGTATAAAATATAGGTATCTCATTAAACTCTCCTCTTATCAGATTCAATTAACCCATCTTTCACTGTTATTACTCTGTCAGTTTGATCAGCAATATCATTTTCATGCGTTATAACTATTATTGTTTGTCCGTTCTTATGTAGCTCTTTAAAAAGGCTCATAATTTCTTCACCTGTCTTGGTATCAAGATTACCAGTGGGCTCATCAGCAAATACTATACTTGGATCATTAACAAGTGCACGCGCAATGGCAACTCTTTGCTGTTGACCACCAGACAATTCATTTGGCTTATGACTTACTCTATCCTCAAGGCCGACTTTATCCAAAACACTTTTGGCTTTTTTGAGAGCTTGATTTTTGTCATAGCCAGCATATGTTAGGGGCAGCATTACATTATTTAGTGCAGTATTTCTTGATAAAAGATGAAAGGATTGGAATACAAAACCAATTTTTTTATTTCTTATTGCCGCCAACTCATTATCCTCAAGAAGACTTACCTCATTATCATCTAAGTGGTACTCTCCAGAGGTTGGTGTATCAAGACATCCGATAATATTCATTAAAGTTGTTTTACCAGATCCAGAAGGACCCATAATTGAAATAAACTCACCAGCATTTACATCAAAGCTTATATCTTTGATTGCATTAACTGTTTCGCTTCCAATTTGAAACTGTTTTTTTAGATTCTTTACTTTTATCAAGCTCATAGGTGTCAAGTTTACTTTACATATATGAAATGATCAAACTTTGTGTTTTAACCAGCGGCAGCTGCTCTTAAACCCTCTGTAGATTCTATATAAGATAGCCAAGGGTTTGCTTCTTTTTCTTTACCAAAGTCTATTGCTTTCTTTAATTCAAGACGGGCATTCTTGAAATCATCTATCTCGATGTAACAGACCCCTAAAAGCATTTCGAGTGAACCAGGCTTTCTATTCCAACCTTTATCTCTGGCAATATTGAAGTATTTAATAGCTTGTCCATATTCAGAATTCTGTAACTGGATTTGACCGATTCGATAATCGTACTTGGGATCACTAGTTATTTTCGTTACTTTTATCAATGACCTAACTGCATTATCAAAATCTTTAGCGATTATATAAGCATTACTTAGAAGTTCATTGTTTTTAATATTATTGTCTAAAACTTTTAGTTTTAACCCTCTTTCAATTACCTTGCTTGAATCAACCGGCAAACCTTTATAAAGATAAAAATTAGCTAAATTGATGTATTCAGATGGTTTCTTAAGCAGATCTTGTTGCAGTTTAAATTCAAGAGAAGCTAACGATTCCTCCTCAAATTTGATGATGTTATAAATACCTGCCATTTGTTCAATATATTGTTTATTTTTTGGTTTAAATCTAACTAAGTCCTGAGATACTTCTAGAGCGTCCAGGTATTCCTTCCTTTCAGTATGAATAGCAAACTTTAGCTGCGCCCAATCTTCAACAAATTTATATGAGTTATCGATGGCTAATGTTATAAATTTAAGTGCATTCCCCCACTCTTCATCTTGTGCATATATTGTCGCTAGTATCGCATAACCCTCTGGCTTAAGATCAAGATCATTTTTTTCACCTATTGCAACCCACTTTAGAAGAGTTTTCTTAGCGTTTTCTCTATCACCATTAACATAATAAACTTGGCCGAGGGTAAAATTTAATTCAAAAATATCATAAGGTGGCATATCCCTTTTTAGGCTTGCCTGCCTGAGATAATTTAGGGCTTCTTCATTTCTGTCATATGATATTAAGAAATAAGCATAAGTTCTAAGAATTACAAAATGATCATAGGATCGTGAAGACCAGGTGTCATTAGCATAGTCATAATAGATCCTTTCTGCAGCTTCAAGATTTCCCTTATCAAGGTTGGCCTGTGCTCTTTCTAAAGTATTGTAGACCCATTGAGTAATAGCCTGTTCTGCAGCAGAGATGTTAAAACTAACAATCAAAATTAAAAGTAAAAATTTTTTCATCACAAATTAAACTCTATCGTAGTAAGACCAACTTGTTTTACAGCAACCCCATCAATAACTCTTGGTTTAAACTTCCATTTAAGAACTGCTTGTATCGCAGCAGCATCAAATATTCTGGGTGGTCTTGATTCTTCGATTATAGCACTTATTACTCTTCCCTTTTCATCAACCGTTAATCTGACAGTAACAAAACCAGTCTTTCCACCTTTTAGTGCTTCTCTAGGATATTTAGGTTGGATTTTAACCAAAGGTATAAGACCGCTATTTGAAGCCAATGAATTTGCTCCTCGCAAGAATGCTCCTTTTAAATCAACAGGTGTATTTAAAGTAGGAAACTTAATATTTAAGTTCTGAACAGGCTGAACAACTTCTGGAGTTTCAAGCTTTGGTGGAGGTGGTTTTTTTGGTGGAGGTGGTTTTTCAGGAAGAGCTCTTTCCCTCTCGTTCAAGAAATCATTTTTTCTTAATCTCACAAAGTCAACGAGACTAGAATCTTTTGAAGTATCAAAATTTTTATCACTTGGTAAGATAATTACATAAATGGTTAGAAAGATGGCAAAAGCAATAGAAAATCCGCCAACTATAGAAACAGTTAACCTATTCTCTAAATTAATCCTGTTCAGCAGCGATTGAAACATTTTGTACTCCGGCTAACCTTACTTGGTCCATTGTTTCAACTAAAAAACCAGTTTTTGAGGCTTTATCAGCCTGAATTATTACTGAACCTTCAGGGTTCTCAGCTTTTAGTCTTTCAACATTTGCTCTTACAGATCTTAGGTCAACTCTTCTTTTATCTATCCAAATCTCGTCATTAGCAGTAATAGCTATAAGTATATTACCTCTCTCATCCCTTACTGCTGTTGACGCATTTGGTCTATTAACCTCAACCCCAGTTTCTTTTACAAATGATGTAGTAACAATAAAAAATATGAGCATGATAAAAACAATATCTAACATAGGTGTTATATCTATAGTTGATTCGTCCCTAACTCTATTTCTTCTTTTAATCATATTAGATTGTTTCTATTGTATGTTTTACTTCCAAGGTGGCTTTTTCAATAGAGGACTTAATTGCAGTAAGAAGAAATAAGCCAACTATTGAAATAAACAGTCCAGTCATTGTTGGTAATGTTGCTCTTGCAATTCCTGAAGCCATTGCTCTTGCATTTCCAGTTCCTGTTATAGCCATGATATCAAAAACTTCAATCATCCCAGTTACAGTCCCAAGCAAACCTAATAATGGACATAATGCTATAAGGCCCTGAATCATAAGAAGATTTTTTGAAGATTCTGAATTTAAGATTGAAATATTCTTCAATTTAATCTTATTTCTAATCCATTTATTATCTGAGGGACATTCCTTTACTTCCATCACTCTATCATCGCTAAGCTTTTTTAGATCATTTATAAAGAAAATTAATCTCTCAACAAGAAGTGTAATCATTATTATGGCAACAACGAATAGAATTAATATAACTGGTCCGCCTCTATCAAAAAAATCCAGTAAGGATACAAAAGGTAAAGACAGATAATAAAACATAGTTATTTTTGTCTAGTTGAAAATGCGGCAATAAATCCAATTGCTTGCTCTTCATAAACTTGCGTAATACTTCTACTTCTTGATTCAAGAATATTATGAACAAAAAGAAGTGGAACAGCAGCAATAAGTCCAAGCATTGTTGTTACAAGCGCCTGCGAAATACCGCCAGCCATCAGCTTTGGATCACCAGTACCAAATAATGTTATTGACTGGAATGTTTCAATCATACCTACAACAGTCCCTAATAATCCAAGAAGAGGAGCAACTGCTGCCAATAACTTAATAGTGCTGAGGTTTTGCTCAAGAACAGGAACGGCTCTGGATAGAACATCCTCAAGCTGTGCCTCAAGATCTTCAGGAGTTGTTCCTCTATAGTCTTTAAATATTCTGTTTAGTTTTCCTAAAACAGAAGTTTCGGAAAAATTACCACTTGCTAATTCTGCATCAAGGACTTTTGATTCATTAGATAAGAAACGATATCTCATTAAACCAAGAACAATTCCAATAATGAATAGTAAAATTATTATATAACCAACGAAACCGCCCTGATTAATTCTTTCAAAAAAACCTGCTCTATCAATAAGTTTTGTTAATAAGGAGCCTCTCGTAGGATCTATATAAACCTCGTGATAAGTTCCGCTTTCTGAGTTCTGCAATCTTTTTGCAGACCTTCTTATTCCACCATCTGGTTGTTTTGGTAAGAATTCTAATACATTTTGTTCGGCAACTAAGTTTAAATACATTCCATTAGCAACTGAGTTAAAAACACCCATTCTTAAAATATCAGCATCAACAACCTCTCCTGATTTAGAAAGAATTTGAGTACTATATTCCTTAACTTTACCGCTTTGATTTAATTCATTTAATATTTCGAACCAAAGCCTTTCTAACTCTTCATTTGTTGGTAAATCTAAACTCTTTCTTTCAGCAATATCTCCTAAAAACTCAATCCTTTCTGGATACTCAATATTTGTTAATGATAATGAAAATTGACCTTTAGATTCGCCAGCTGTTTGACGGACAATACCGAAAAGCTCTCCAAAAGAACCAAGTTTTAAAGTAAGTTGTTCTTCAAGATCAGCAAGTCTTGCATCATTATCCTCATATTCTTTTGTAAGCCTTACACTCCTGTCTTCTTCAGCATTTAGTTTTGCTTTCATTTGATTGAGAAGATATTGTTGTCTATTTTTATCAGCTAAAAATCTTTGAAGTCTTGCATTGTCTTCAGCAGATCGAGATGAAGCAGTTTTCTTCACTGATTCAACCAACCTATCAAGGTCTGTAATTATTGGTTCAAGGGATTGTTCAACAGCTTCTTGAGCGAAAACGAAAGAAGTAATGAGTAATAAAGGTAAAAATCTTATTTTCATTTTTAGTCCTTGTAAATTGGAATCTGAATTAAAGCTGGAGGTGCTTGCTTGGCGGCAATCTTTAAACCATCCTCAGTAGCTCTTTTAATGGAACCCGATGCTTTCAAGAATGTCCTATCATTGAGATCATAGTACCCACCTTTACTTCCATCAGTTGTTAAATATGTTAATGCTATTCTTCCAACTCTGAGGAAATCAGCACTGGTATCAACACCATCAATATTGATTGTGTCTCTATAAGTTTCGATTGTTCTTCCATATTCAAGTTCAGTTTTATAAGCTTCCGTAATTAATCTAAACTTTTCTGATGTAGAGATATCGCCTCTATCCATAGTAGTTCTTAAGTTGGCAAGGCGATCCTGTCTTTCATTCATAAGGAATGGGACATCAAGATTAATAAAGTCTTCCAGCCCATTTATCATTTTTATCATGAGCGGGACTATTTTTTGGTTAGTTTTATCAAGCTCATCTATTTGAAATAATATATTTGCAATTTCCTCAATTTGTGAATTTATTATTTTTTGAACCTGGTCATTGTAGAGTTTTAACGATTCATACTCTTTTGAGGTTGATTGATAATCAGCTAACAGGATTCTTGTTGTCTCATCGAGTTTATTTATTTGTTCTTGAGTTAAAGCAGAATTTGCAAGGCTATCAGTTGAAACATTTATTGATTCTGTAAGTAAGTCAACATCGTTAACTGCAGCTGTTTCTTGTGCATAAATAGCAAAAGAAGAAATTGCAAAAAAAGTAATAGCAAAAATATTTTTATTCATTTTGAATCGCATTATTATGTCCCTTTAAGTGACCACAAATTATACTCTAAAACTCTTATTTTTTCTTGGAATTAACTGAGTAAAAAACGTTTAATTTATGGACAAAAAAAAGGAGGCAAAAGCCTCCTTTTTTTTATTCCTAATCTTAGAATCTCATTTGATATACAAGATAAGCTTCTGGGCCAAATCTTGGGTATCTGAATGAGTTAAAGCCATAAGGATAGAAAGAGCTTCCTCTATCATATACAGCATCAGAATCCGGAATAGCGTCAAATAAGTTTGTAACTGTAAACGCTAAGAATGAATCCTGGGTAAGATCGTAATTAACTGTAAGGTTAGTATTGAAATATGGGCTACCTTTTGAACCATCTGCGTATTCCATATGTCCAACTCTAAGTACTGACATTCCAGCACCCCAATCACCTCTAGTCCAACCAAGTCTTACAGACTGTCTAGATCTAGGTGTATAAGTACTATTCATGTATGAAAGCAGTGGATCACCAACATCTTCAGCATATTTAAGATCAATTTGATGTGAACTAAATACGCTAAAGTTAAAGTCACCAGCACTGTCAGTTACCCATGCATAAGAAACAGCAGTATCAATACCTAAGAACTCTTGACCAGCAATGTTTACTGGAGTTTCATAGATTGCAGTAATACTACCTTCTGGAGTTGGGTTAACTGTAAAGTCTTTACCACCTCTAATAATGTTACCAATTACTTGAGCACAGTATGAAGCTGGATAGTCAGGGAATGCATCAAGCGTATCACCTGCTGCTCTTGCTCTACATACAGCCTCATCAATTGTTATTGCACTTAATGATTTTGTAGAAACAATATCACCTAATTGAATGTGGAAAGCATCAACTGTAACAACCATTCTATCCATTGGTTCCCAAACGATACCAACAGCATATGAATCACCTTCTTCTTCTTTAAGACCAAGGTTACCAGTTGTTATACCATCAATGTTGATGATGCCATATGCACCACCACAACCTTCACCACCAGTACCAAAGTTACCATCATACCAACACTGGTACCAGTCAGTTTGTGATGTAAAGAATCTTCTTTCACCAACAAATGAATATGGAAGGTCAGGAGCTTTAAATGATTCAGACCAAGAAGCTCTAACTAGAAGATTATCTTTTGGTCTCCACTCCATAGACGCACCAGCAGTTCTTCTGTCGACATTAACAACAGCGTCATCATACTCGTCCCATCTTGTTGATAGATTTATAAGAACATTTTCAGATACAGGAACGTTTAATTCGATACCAACAGCGTTTCTTTCTCTTTCTCCGCCACCGTCAACACCACCAATACCCCAAAGAAGACCTGCTTTATTGAGAGGTGAAAGATTAACTTCGTAACCTTTTGTTTGATTTTCAACAACAGCCGCAAAAGCAAGAGGACCATATGGTAATTGCATTATGTCACCTGTTAAGGTAGCTTGGAAAAGCTCACTGAAAGCATCAGCAGGCTCAACATTATCTACTCTTAAAGCTTCTGCATCAGCAGGAGTTTGAGTACTTAGATAAAAGTCCCAGTTATAACAGTTTGGCTGACTGTAAGATGCTGAGTAACCATAAATACCCCACCAGTCATCAACTTCACCATTTGATGGATCACCATCAATAAGATCGTTAGTATCCAATACACAAGGGTTACCAAAACCGTCTACTCCACCAATATTATGAATTTCGTCATAAAGAGCACTTGCAAGGAAGTTTCTTCCGCTAGAAACCACATCATATGTGTTATCAGTATATGAAAGATCCCACTCAAAACCATTGTTTAGAACTCCTCTTAAACCAAAGTCTATAGTTGAAGTATCTTCTACATAAGATGTACCTCTGTATACTCCTGGGAAAATTTTCTGGATTCTGAAATCCATAAATGCAGAGTAACCTGGATCAAATTGGAACCCACCTGTTGCTGGGTTTGTAGAAGTATTAGGTCTCCAATAACTATCTTGTCTACCGTATCTTTGTGGACCAGCAACCCATACAAAAGGTGTGAATAGGTTGTCTAAGGTACCAGTTGTATCTGTTTCAAGATAAACATATTTTGCGTAAGCTTCAACTGAATCAGTTAGCTCATATGTACCTGATAAGTATGCAGCAGTTCTTTTTCTCTCATTTGTTAAAGAACCATTTGAACTCATATCAATAGCACACCATGCACCAACAGCGAATGGAACATAGTTGCCTATCTCAGTCTCAGTAGGTGCGAAATAATCTCCAGCATCTTGACATGAAAATCCAGCTAGTGGCTCAAGACCTAATGAAGGATCTGTTGCAGCGTTTAAACCATCAATAAATTCATCGGGTGTGTAGTGATTAAATGCTCCAGCAAACTGGTCTCTGATTAAAAGACCTCTAGATGGTAATCCACCATCTGCAGCATCTTTATAGGAATCATGCTCACTTCTTGAATTTATAGGCACTGATTTTTCATCGTAGTACTCTAATGCATAAGTATAGGAATATCTCTCACCAAATCCTCCACCTGCAAATTCAAGGTTAAGTGTCTCACCGCCTGATCCTTGGTTAACACCACCACCGACAACAACTCTAGCAGTTTGTCTTTCTAATCCATCAACTAATATAACGTTTACAACACCTGCTACAGCATCTGAACCATAAATAGATGAAGCACCTGAAGTTAAAACTTCAATTCTTTCAACAGCTGCAAGTGGAATTGCACCCCAGTTAAAAGAAGCTGATTCACCATTGTATGGAAACGGATAGTCTGCAGTTCTCTTACCATTAACAAGTACAAGTGTTCTACCTGGACCAAAATCTCTAAGGTTGATTGGTTGCAATGAAGCATTAAAACCAGCCTGGAAGTTTTCACCATTAACACTACCTGTGTTTTGAGTAAGGTTACTTACTGCGTCATATACAGTTTGGAAACCTGCGTTATCTATATCAGCTCTAGTAATTGTGATTAAAGGTGTAGCACCTTCTATATCAACTCTTTTAATTCTAGAACCGGTTACGCTTACTCTTCCTAGCTCTTGGACATCCTCATCATCAGCCGCATCAGAAGATTCAGACATTGTTGCTTCTGCAACAACTTCAACATCTTCATCGACTGGCTCGTCTGCGACAACAAATCCAACACTAAGGAAAGCAAACAAAGTTAAAAAACTTAAATTTTTCATAATATTTTCCCCATATTTATGCATAAAATTACACCGGAAACATGTTCCGATTCAAACAATATACCTATAGGTGACGTTATTGTAAACAGTTTTAGTAAATAAAATTATCTTTTAAATAAAGGGTTTTTTGTGTTTTTTTACACTTACATCTTTTATTTTCTGACTATGTAAAGTAGACTTTACACAATCATTAAATTTTCAATCGGAGATTACAAAAAAATGGATAATACGTTTACTGTTTTAAAAAATGTTAATTTTGGTCTAAAAGGCCTTGTTTTTAGCTTATTTATAGCTTTTTCAACTATTTCAGTCGCTGATGAATATAAACCAATACCCCTTGATAAGTTGGTATGTTACGGACAAGGCACACAACAACAATTATCACCTTCTGGAGAGTTTCTAGCAGCAATGGTCCCAGTTGATGAAAATGTTTGCGATATTAAGGATGAAACTGATCAAGAAATGATGGCAACTGATAGAGTTCTTGTTGTTACAAATCTTGAAACAATGGAAGCTAAAGTAATCTCAGGAACAACTCCTGGAAGCGCTGTTACAAGCTTCAGATGGTTGGACAATGAAAAGCTTTTAGTTTCAAGGGATTCAAGAGCTGGGTTTGATTCTGCAAGCATGTATACCGTTGATAAGGATGGCAAAAATACTACGCTTTTAATTAAAGCAAAAGCATTTAGAAATAAACCAGGCTATCAAATACCAAGCTTGTATGGCATATATCCAAGAGTCCCTGGCAAGGTAATGATTAGCTTGTTTAATACTGGCAGCAGATCAAGAGATTTATATTGGCTTGACCTAAAGACTAAAAGAACTGAACTTGTTGCCAGAGAGCCTTCTGTTCCTGGCGAACTTGTAACAGGTTGGTTGCTAGACTGGGAAGGAGTCCCATATGGGTTTGAAACTTTTATGGAAGAAGGACCTAATAAAGGTATAGAAACAACTTTTTATAGATTTACTGATAATGGTGAATATGAAAAAGTTAATTCGTGCATGCATCAAGCTGCTTGCTTCTTTCCACAAAGCTTTGATATAGACAACAAATCTCTTTTAGGTGTTGGTCAAGCAGTATCTCCAAATGGAACTATAAAAAATGAAACTGATACAAATGCCTTGTGGGCTGTTGATGCAGAAACAGGAGAATATCTGGAAATGATCTACCACGATCCTGATTATGATTTATCAAGTCCCATGCATGGAATGAATTCAATGAGTATGTGGTTTTCATCAGATGGATATGATCTCTATGGATTCTCTTATGAGGGAGCTAAGACAGAAAAAGTTTACTTTGATGAATATTTTGCATCCGTAGATAAGTCGTTGGAAGGTATTTTTCCTGACCATGAAGTAAGAATAAGAGATTGGAGTGATGATTTAACAAGATTTTTATTTAGTGTTTCAAGCGACAAGGATCCTGGAAGTACATATCTTTTTGATCTTTCAAAAGGAAAAGTATCACTAATATCCGAATCAGCACCATGGATAAAAAACTATCAATTAGCCACTATGGAGCCCTTTACATATATGAGCAGAGACGGAATTAAGTTACATGGCTATATTACTTTGCCTCCAACCTATAAAGAAGGAGATAAAATTCCATTTATTATCCACCCGCATGGTGGCCCTAATGCCAGAGATTATTGGGGATATAACCCTGAGGTTCAATTCTATGCAACTCGTGGTTATGGAGTTATACAAATGGACTATAGAGGCTCAACAGGTTATGGAAGAGAAGAAATGATCCTTGCTAATCACCAAATGGGTAAAAAGATGCAAGAAGATAAATATGATGCTCTGATGTGGGCAAATGAACAAGGTTATGTTGACATGGATAATGTTTGTATTTCTGGAGCATCCTATGGAGGGTATGCTGCAATGCAGGCAGCCACTAAAAATCCTGAGCTTTTTAAGTGTATTATTGCTTATGTTGGTGTTTACGATTTAACAAGCATGGATTTAAGAGGTCTCAGGTGGAGTGATTTGGGAATGCCAATGGAATACATTGAAAAAGGTGATCCTAGAGATCCGGATGACTATAAGAATCTTTATGAAAATAGCCCATTATTCTTTGCTCAAAATGTTGAAGATCCTATTTTAATTATTACAGGAAGGCGAGATAACCAAGTAAGGTTCCAAGAAACAGTGGATATGGTTAACGAACTAAAGAAATATAATAAAGATTACAAATATATAATTAAAGGAGATGAGGGGCACGGCTTTAGGAATGAAACAGCTAACCTCGAACTTTATGAAGATTATGAGGAGTTCTTAGGAGAACACCTTAATTAGAAACTTGAAATATTAGTTTGTTTTTGACCAAGTATGAGGGCATGAATATCACTTGTGCCCTCGTAAGTATTAACTGCCTCCAAATTCATTGAGTGCCTCACAACGTGATACTCATCACTAATTCCGTTTCCACCATGAATATCTCTTGCTGACCTGGCAATCTCAAGAGCTTTTTGACAATTATTCCTTTTTATAAGCGAGATCATCTCAGGAACAAAATTATCTTC
Source organism: uncultured SAR86 cluster bacterium (assembly GCA_902605165.1). Classification (GTDB taxonomy): domain Bacteria; phylum Pseudomonadota; class Gammaproteobacteria; order Magnimaribacterales; family D2472; genus CACNXK01. The sequence goes on from CACLBJ010000002.1 coordinate 61,635, forward strand.
GTCAATCAACCTGCCTACTCTTAAGGCAGCCTGCATACCTAATGAAATTTCAGTTTGCATATCAGCAAGCTTTTTCTGAATAAGTTGTTTAGATGCTAAGGGTGAATTAAATTGATTTCTATCAAGAGTGTATTCAAGTGATTTCTCCCAGCAGAATTCAGCGGCTCCCATTACTCCCCAAGCAATTCCATATCTCGCAGAATTAAGACAAGTAAATGGGCCCTTAAAACTTTGCACCTCAGGAAGCACCTTATCTTCGGAAACAAATACTTGATCCATAAATATCATCCCAGTCGCAGATGCGCGCAATGCAAATTTACCATCCAAATAAGGAGTCTCTAATCCCTTAGCCTCCTCTCTTTCTAAAATAAATCCTCTCAAGACACCCTGCTCATCTTTTGCCCATATAATAAATAAGTCAGCTATTGGAGAATTTGTTATCCAAGTCTTAGATCCGGTTAGTTCGAATCCTCCATCTACTTTTTTTGCAACTGATTTCATGCCAGCAGGATCTGATCCAGCATCTGGTTCGGTAAGACCAAAGCATCCAATAATTTTTCCTTTAGCCATTTCAGGGAGGTAATGCTCTTTCTGCTCTTCTGAACCAAACTTATAAATTGCATACATCGCCAGTGAAGACTGCACACTAAAAGCTGATCTATAGCTAGAATCAACTCTTTCAATCTCTCTAGCAATTAAGCCATAAGCAACATTACTAACTCCAGAACAGCCATACCCTTTTATATGTGGCCCAAGCAATCCAAGCTCTGCAAGCTCTTTATAAATTTCTTTATCAAAAAGCTCTTCTCTATTAGCTTTTTGAATTCTTGGCATAAGAGATTTATCACAATAATCTCTTACACTTTTTTGAATAGCAAGCTCCTCCTCAGTAAGCTGCTGATCAAAAAGAAGTAAGTCTGGAAGTTTGCTCATGCCATTATTATAAATTAAATTTTCTCAACTCTGATTAATCCAAACCTAATATCTTGATATTTTATTTCATTTACATCTAGGCAGGATTTTGTAATGGAAATCATCTTAACACTGTTGCCACAAATAATTACTAGAGGAATCAATTCTTGATTTCTTAAAACAAAATCAAGAACAAGTTCATCAACTTCATGATGCCTAACTCCATGAAGATCTAAATGAGTGATTCCATTCTCAACAAAAGTTTTCATAAAACCATTATAATTTGCTTATGGCCAAGGTTCACTTTTTTTACTCAACCATGAATGCTGGTAAATCTACTGCATTGCTGCAGTCTGCTCACAACTATCATGAAACCGGAAACGAAACAATTTTATTTATTCCAAGAGAAGATGCTGACAAGAATTCGGGATTAATCAAATCAAGAATTGGATTAAGCGCTACAGCGGTAGTAATTAATTCAGAGCTAAAAATCTACGAATATGTAAAAAAAGAACTTTCACAAAGAAAGGTTGATGCAATCCTTGTTGACGAAGCTCAATTTTTAAAGAAGCATCATGTTTTGCAAATGTGCAAAGTATGTGATGAATTAGAAATTCCAGTAATGTGCTATGGCATAAGAACAGATTTTAGAGGAGAGTTATTTGAAGGTAGTGCAACACTGCTTGCGTTAGCAGATAACCTAATCGAGCTCAAAACGGTTTGTAATGTTTGCAGTAGAAAGGCAACAATGGTTGTAAGGCTAGACGAGAACGGAAAGGTTATCACTAAAGGTTCAAAAGTTCAGATTGGCGGCAATGATGTATATAGAGTCTTATGCAGAAAGCACTTTAATGAAGCTACAAAACTACTAGATTGAAACCTTTTTCAAGACCACATACTTGCGCCACCGCAAATTGTTAAAGCTTGGCCTGTCATAAAAGAACTTTCATCCGAAGCAAGAAAAACTGCAACACCTTTAAAATCATCTGCTTCACCAAGTCTTCTTAATGGCATTCTCTGACTTGAAGCTTTTTCAGCTTCTGGGTTTTCCCATAAAAGTTTTGAAAAATCTGTTTTAACTAGGCCTGGGCAAATTGCATTAACTCTTATGTTTGATGGACCTAATTCAGAAGCATAGTTTCTTACTAAACCCAAAACAGCAAGCTTTGAAATACTATATGTCCCCAAAGTTTCTGAGGCATGGAATGCAGCAATGCTTGAAGTAATCATGATTGATCCACCGCCAGATTCTTTCATAGAAGGTGTAACCATATTTATTAACCAATGATTAGACTTAACATTTGTATCCATGGTTTTATCATATGATTCATCATCTATTTCCGACATTGATCCAAAAAATGAATTTACTCCAGCATTACATACCAAAGTTGAGATAGACCCAAGCTTAGATATTGAAAAATCTACAAGATCTTGTAATTGATCTTTGCTTGATGCATTGCATGCGAAAGCAAATGCTTTTTGATGACCAATGGATTCGTTTATAGCATTTGCAGCTTCTTCACATTGGTCAAGTTTCCTGCTAGATATAACAACATTAGCACCATGATTAACTAAACCTTCAGCCATAGCTAGCCCCATTCCTTTAGAAGCACCTGTAAGCAAAACATTCTTATTTTGAAGGTCAAAAAGTTTTTTAGACATTTAATAAGTATAAATGAAAAAAGGGAGCGAACTCCCTTTTAAAGTTAAGCAAAATAAACTTATGAAGATGGTTGAACTATGGGATAACCCTCAAATTCAACTATCTGACAAGACTCTATCTCATCAAATTGAGATTGAAGATCAGTTTCTGAATATGCAGCATAACCAGCTTCCCTTTCATCATTGTTTTGCCAATAAAATCCAATCATATAGTCATATCCACTATCAACAGAACCTTCTACGCCTGAGGTATCGAAAAGAGGATCATGCCATGCATACCACATACTATCTTTTTCCCTACCATCAACCCAAGCATCAAAATTTGCCATCACAGGTCGAAGCTCATCAAAGCCATTACCATCTGCGAAAGTACAAAAATGATAATCTGCGTTAAAGGGAGGTTCATCTGACCATTCAACACCAGGTTGCATTCCAGCAGTCCCAGTGAAATGAAACACTTTGTCTTCCTGACAATCAAGAGTGTCATTGTGAGCAGCTTCAAAATCTTCAGCGCTATTTGCTGCCCAATCTTCCCAACCTGCATTTCTTGAATCTTCATCTGACCAAACATTCAGCCAAACTGCATCATAATTATCAGTCTCAAATGTTGGAATATAAGCCCATGCACTTACAACAGGATTTTCAGAGTTGTTTGTGACTTCATTAAAATCTGCACGAAGTGCATTTAAAGTTTCTGGAGAAGTATTTGGTCCATAATCACACCACATATACTCCAAAAGAACGCTCTCAACTTCTACACTCTCTGCAGCCTCAGTTTCAGAAGACTGATTTGAGCAACCAAAAACGAACAATAATGCTGTTAAGTAAAAAATATTTTTATTCATAAAATTTCCTCCATTTAAAAATAATACATCAATTTGTTTGAAAATTTATTATGTTTATAAAAAAAACTTAATTTTGACAATTATTTTCTTGATAAAGGTTTAAGATTGCTTCTCTTTCATCAGAGTCAAGGCTAAGCCTAAATTCAGATTTTATATTGAGCCATTTATTTAAATATTCACAGTAGTAAGAGGAGTTGTTTGGCATCCAATCTGATGGGTCTGATGAGCCCTTGCTTGCATTAGATGAACCCCCGACTGCAATTAAGAGATCATCAAAATCAATATTATTAGCAAACTTTAATTTTCTTGAAGCCGGGAAGCTCCATGCTCCACTTTTATGAGCCTCAAATAGAGCAACAACATGGTCTATTTGCACTTCTGAAGAAGAAAAATAATAAAGGTTGTCATAGGGATCAAACCATTTCCCAGAATTAACAAAACATCCATCTGAAGAAAAAACTAAGGGATGATTGGAATCGTCATCAATATGCTCAGATTCAAGCACTTCATGCCTATTACTCTGACAATCACCATCCCAATCTTGCCATGTTGGATAATCATTTGATCTATCATATTCAACAGTTGTATTTTCCTCTTCAAAACAAACTGTTTTGCCTAAAAAACTATCTGAACAAACTCTCAATAGAAAAACTGAAAGTGTTTGAGTAATTGAAACAATATTATCAGTAACATTAATCAAAATTGAGAACTCATTCTTATCAAAATAGCTGGGGGGCTGATTAAAGGTAATTACTCCTTCATTGGTTATAGAAAAATAGGAAGGGTCATTCCCTGAGAGGCTATATTGAAGTATATCTCCATCATTGTCACTAGCAGAAATGGTAGCAACAGATAATTGCATTTCATCAACCTCAACCTCACCAATAGTGTTTTGAAAAAAGGGAGAGGTATTTGAAATCTGAGGCGTTGCATCTGATCCGCTTCCGCCACCACAAGAGTAAATAAAACTAATTGTAACAATAAATGGAAATATTGATCTCAAGACAAAATATTTCATAAAAAAGATTATAATCCCAATTAAAAAGATTAAGATGAAAAAAGCATTAATCACAGGAGCTTCCTCAGGAATTGGTTTTGAATATGCAAAGCATTTAGACCAAAATGGTTGGTCTTTAGATTTAGTTTCCTATAGCGAAGATAGATCAAGAATAGCAAGAGAATCTTTCCAAGATAGTAACAATAATTATTATCATCTAGACCTTTCAAGAAAAGACTCTGTTCTGGAGTTACTTGAAAAAGTAGATTGTCCAGATCTTGTTGTTGCTAATGCCGGCATTACAATGGTGAGCAAGGCTGGTGAGAGCTCATCATTGCAAAGAGATGATTTGTATTATCTTTTATGTGGAGGAGTGATTGATTTAATTGAGGGGTTACTACCGAGGTTAAGAGAAAAAGATACTTCAAGGATCGTTATCATCTCAAGTATTGGAGCAGTTACTCCAATGCCTAAATCTTCATTATATGCATCCGCAAAATCTGGTATTTACGCATATGGAAGATCAATTGGTGAGGAGCTGGCAAATGAGAAAATTTCTGTAACTATATCACTCCCGGGATATGTCAAAACTAATGCTCATAAAAGGGCTGGTCTTGATCATCTTGAAAAGAAAATCCCTTTTTGGATGTGGGTATCTGCTGAGAAGGTTGTAAGGATGACTGAAAAAGCTTCTTTGGCTGGAAAGAGTACAGTTATTCCTGGTTTAGCTTATAAGCTAGTGAAACCATTTCTAGGTTTGGACATTACCTCAAAGTTATGGAAAATTTTGAATAAAAGAAACTAGATCTAATTTTCTCTAGATTTAAAGAAATTCCATATTTGAATAAACAAATCTATATCTTGATCAAATTGGATGGTGTGCCCAGAGTCCAAGACTATAAAATATTTCACTTCATTATTTTGCAAGCAACCTGAAAAGGTAAATGCATTTACTGTTTTGCTGCCCCATTGAAGAATTTCTTCTTGAGGACTCATAGAGCAACCAAAATTTAATGCCCAATTCTCTGCGCTTCCTGAAGCAGACATAAAGTTTGTATTTGCCACCCCCATTCCACCATTGACTGGAACTAAGTTATCACTATCTCCATTCACTTGAAAAACTGATAAAACCCCTTCGGGGATGATGTTACCAATGTCTACAGTTTGTTGGCTTATTAGGGGAGCTATCCCCTTAAATGTGAATGTTTCCTTGCCTATTTTATTAACAATGCCAGAGCCATTTGAGATTCCAACTCCATAGACTTTTTCAAGATTGAAGATTGTATTAGAGCTAATGTCATTAATTATACTTTTAAAGAAATCAACATCATTTGCTGCTGTCTCATTGTTGACATTCCATTTATTCTGGTAACCAGATGGGAAGATTCCTATGAAATTTCCTTCATCTATTAAATTAATAACAGCTTGATGCCTATTTAGCTCCCCTTCACCATTCCCGCCAGCTCCATGAAAAAAGAAAACTAATGGATAGCTACTATCAGAGGGGTTTAGTGGATATCTTATGAAGAACTCTCTATCTTGAAGCACCCCGCCAATAGACTGTTGAATTATCTTTTTTTGAACAACATATCCAATAACATTTTTTGAGACGCTTATTGACCCGTTATCCCCATTACAGTTTAGAGTAAAGGTGTTTGCGCCTATTTTTAATATTTGAACATCAGCTGACCCATTGAGGGACTTTTCTCCAGTCCAGTCTCCTGAAGCAGAACAAGAATCCACATTCTGAGTTGTCCAGTTAAGAGATATACTTTTTGTAATTAGCTGCTCATCTAAACTGGAAGATAAATTTATGATAGGACTATAATTCTGAGGTATTTCTGATACACCGCCACCGCCTCCACAAGAACTAATTAAAAAAAGAAGAATAAATAAATTTAGTTTCTTCATCATAACTTTTGATGAATTAGATCTAGAATTTTTTTTAAGCACTCTTCTTGGCTAGAATCATTTTCAACTTCAAAGTCTGCAAAGTGCTTATATAGAGATTGCCTTTCTACAAATGCTTCTTGAATGGTTTGATCTGAGCTTTTTAGGAATCCTCTTTCAGAAAAATTAGATACTCTTTCAACAATTTTGTTATATGGAGCCTCAATAAAGATTATAGAAGATCTGCTTCTTATATAGTTCATTGCTAATTCAGAAAAAATTGCACTTCCACCTGTAGCTAAAATAGTATTATTAAATTCAATAGACATAAGCGCTTTTTCTTCTATTTTTAAAAAGTTATTTTTGCCAAACCTGTCCAAAACTTGTTGCAATGATTCCTGGTATTCGGTTTCGATTACTAAGTCACTATCGATAAAGCTAAATCCTAAATGGTCTGCAAGTTTTTTACCGATTGATGACTTGCCTACACCTGCCATTCCTACTAATGATATTGATTTCTTCATTTTGACTTAACTGGTGGAGCTAAACGGGTTCGAACCGTTGACCTTCTGGCTGCCAGCCAGACGCTCTCCCAACTGAGCTATAGCCCCAAAAGATTCTAAATCTTACCTAAGTATATTTTTGAAGTAAATATTTATTTATTGAAGGTGAATTAACTTGATGAGTTTATTCTGCGAAGTGTTTTTCCTGATCATCATTTATATATTTGATGTCAGCACAGAACTCAGCAGTTGGTCGTATTAACAGTCTTTCTATTCCAATTGGCTCACCCGTTTCCATGCAATAGCCATATTCACCAGTCTTTATTCGTCTCAAAGCAAAATCTATTTTTTTTACTAGTTTTGATTTTCTATCAACGATTCTCAAGTACAGCTGAGACTCCATTTCAAAGGATGCTCTATCAGCCTCATCTTTGCACTCTGGGGGAACTCTAAGTCTTTGCCTTGCATCTTCAATTTCACCAAGAGCTTCACTTTTTTGTTCTATAAGTTGAGTGGTAAAAAATTCGAGTTGTTCTTTGGCCATATATTTCTTAGCTGGCATTCTTAGAAGTTTGGCTTTAGTTAACATAATTTCCTAATTTGATAAAAAAGAAGGTTGGTATTAGACATTAATATGTAAGATTTTTCAACATAAAAATTAAAAAAAAGGGGGCTAAAAAAGCCCCCCATTTTAATATTACTTAATTATTAATATGAGTAATTAATAGATAAGTGAATATGTCTTCCAAATGCATCGAAATACCCTGGGAATGTATTACCATTTCCTGGAGCTGTTCCAGCATCTGATGTGTAACCTGGCTCTTTATCAAGCAAGTTACTTACGCCAAGTGTTACTGACATGTTGTCATTTACAGAGTAGATAGCAGTAGCGTCTAGATATGTAAATGCATCAAAATCAATATTGTTAGCGTTAAGGTCATCAGTTTCACCTAAGTATCTAACACCAAGGATCACATCGGTATCAAATTCTGTTGTTAATCCAACAGTATATGAACCCATGAGTTCAGGCATAGGATTCTTTCCACATGAGCCACCCCAACTTCCGGCACAGCCAATAGCTGATTCACCAGGAAGCTCGATAATTTCATAGGAATCTAATAGTGTTGTTACACCTGAAACAACTAAAGGACCCCAGTTTGTATCAACTGAATAGTCAAAGATTATATCTAGACCTGATGTTGACTCTTCTGAAATGTTAGTTGTTTGAGTACTTATGTAACCACCTGATAACCATAGAGATCCATTATCTGGTCTTCTATTAATAAGACTACAGAAAGCTGCTGCACCAGTCTCAATACATTTATCAAGAGCTGTTTTTGCAGACACTGAACCAATACCGTCTTCAACAGTAATATCAAAATAATCTACAGTTAGTGTCAAACCATCAACTGGAGTAAATACTGCTCCAATTGTTAAAGACTGAGATTCCTCAGGCTTAACATTTTCATTACCACCTGAAAGAATATTATATTGATCAGCAGGTGACTTTAAGTCTGATCCATACAATGAAGCAGGAAGACCTGTTAATTCACACTGTGCTTGAGTTGCTGTTGGAGGCGCACCAGTATCTGGATCTGATCCACATGGATCATAGTCTAAGTCTACGAGACCAAAACCAACTCCCTCATATAATTCAGCCATGTTTGCATGTCTTTGAGCAGTCTGGAAAGAACCTCTTACTGAGATTTTATCGTTCACTGTCCAATATGCACCAATTTTATAAGCAGTTGTGTCATTGCCTGTTGAGTAGTCAGCAGATCTAAATCCTGCATCCATACTTACGGTATCCGTTACAGGAATACCAAACTCAACAAACATCTCATTCACATCGTACTCACCACCTAATGGAAGCGTAGCACCACCTGAACCAGACCTATCTCCAGTTCTACTTGGTAAGTCAGGTCTAAAGTCTGAAGAAAGCTCTCTAGACTCAAATCCAGCTACCATTGAAACTGAACCAGGCGCTCCTGGAATAGTGTAGTCTAAGCTACCACTTACAAATGCAGTAAAAGTTGTTTGCTCTCCGTCACCATTAATATAAGTACCATTAGCTATATAGTTTTGAAGATCCTGTCCACCATCTATAACACCTTGAATACCTTGATCGCCAGGAAGACCACCTTGGAAAAGGTTATAAGGAACACAAGATGAATCGGTTCCATTTAAAGCAGACACACAAGTCGGCACTCCAGCTACAGATATAACGTCAACAGCTCTATTAATATTTGTAACTGATAGATCATTTCTATATTCATTAGCATAGTTAACAATGGATGTCTGATAATAAACATCGTATGACCAATCATCATTTATATCGCCTCTTACACCAACAGTATTGGTAAAGCTTTTATAGTTATAAATTGATTGCCTTGGATTACCCTCAACATTTCTTTTCAAAGAAGTTAATGGTGATCTATAGTCAATTATGGTTTCGCCATCAACCACAGTTCCAATGCTTAATTGAAGACCTGAAATATATGCTAAAGCCTCTGCAGCTGTTGCAAAGTCAGGAGCATGGCCTCCTGCCATACCAACATAATCACCACAAATTGCTTGGTGAATTTGTGCTGATAAAAGCGGGTTATAACATGGAATCTCTTCAATGTTTCCAAAGGTACCTGAGTATGCAATCTGAGCATTTGATTCAGACTTCATAAATGAAGACTCTACATATACTTCAGCTTTATCAGATACTTCATACTTCCCAAAGAAACCTGCATTCATTCTGTCATCAGGTCTTTGGAAAAAGTTTGTTGGATTATAGTTATAAGCTTGGCCGTCTCTTGGTACAAACTCATTTCCTAATAGCTTCCAGTCCACTCTAGGTGTTTTACCGTTATCATCAACAACACCGTCTCTTCTTGTGAATCCCATGCTATCAAGAGATCCAAAATCAGCCCATCTACCTGGAGGTATAGTTGAAGAACCACCACATCCACTTGCTCCAGACCTAAGCGCACATGCACTTATATCATATTCTCCTTGAAGAATAGGTTTAGTGTCGGTATGTTCCATATAAGCAGTTATATGACCTCTTCCACCATCGATTTCACCACCGAAAGCTACTGAAACTTTTTCAGTATCTCCTGTAGTTACGTCTTTTGGTGCTAAAGCATAATCATATGAAGCAACTAAGTCTCTTAGACTACTGTTGTCATTTTTATGCTGATAAAAGCCATTAAAAAAGCTAGTTTTCATTCCTACAAATTCATCATCTAGGACGAAGTTCACAACACCAGCAACCGCATCAGATCCGTAAACGGATGATGCACCACCAGTTAAAACTTCAACCTTATCCAATAAGAGTGTTGGAACAGTGTTCAAGTCAGCACAGTTACCACCACCAGTTGTACCAGAAACCATTCTTCGACCATTCATGAGAACAAGAGTTCTTGAGCAGCCAAGGTTTCTTAGGTTCGCAGTAGCAGTACCAGAAGCACCGTTAGAGTTAGTAATTGATTGTCCAGGTGAGATTTGTGGAAGATCATTAAGATAATCCTCAACTCTCGTAATCCCTCTGACTAACAATTCCTCACCATCGATACTTGTGATCTGTGATGAACTTGTTACGTTTGGATCAGTAATCCTTGTACCTGTAACCACAACTTCTTCAACATCATCTTGCGCAAGAGCTGAAAAAGGAATGGCGGCAAAAGAAAATACTAAACCAAATAACAAAGTTATTTTATTTATTTTCATATACTTCCCCTTTAAAAGTTATATAACGTTATAAATACAGCATTTCTGCCATTTATAATATAAATATAATCAAAAATTTTAATTCATGTAAACAATTGTGTAATTAGCTTATAATTCTGACTTGACATTTTGAAAATGCTTAATAATAAAAAAATCTTAATTACAGGAATTGCAAATAAGTTCTCTATAGCTAATGGAATTGCTCAAAGTATGAGCAAAAATGGGGCTGAACTTGCTTTTGCATACCAAAATGAACGTTTATTAAAGAAAATCAAACCTATTGCAGATGATTTAGGAGTAAAAACGCTCATTGAATGTGATGTTGCATGCGATAAATCCATTGAGCAAACCTTCTCACAGTTAAAAGATGAGTGGGGAACTTTAGATGGAATTGTTCATTCAATAGGTTTTGCGCCTTCAGATCAGCTTGATGGAGATTTTACCGAAGTTACAACCAGAGAAGGTTTTCAAATAGCTCATGATATAAGCTCTTATAGCTTTACTGCTCTCGCAAAAGGAGCATTACCTATTCTTAGTGAAAATGCTGCCCTTCTTACCTTAACTTACTTAGGATCAATCCAGTCACTTCCAAACTACAATGTTATGGGTCTTGCAAAGGCTAGCCTTGAGGCTAATACAAGATTTCTTGCTGCATCATTAGGGAAAAAAGGAATTAGAGTTAATGCTATTTCTGCAGGCCCAATTAAAACTCTCGCAGCATCTGGTGTAAAGAATTTTAGAAGCATGCTTAAAGAATATGCCGATAGAGCTCCTTTAGGTAGAGCAGTTACTACAGAAGAAGTCGGAAATGTAGCTGCTTTTTTATGCTCAGATCTAGCAAGTGGAATAACTGGTGAGATTACATATGTTGATGCTGGTTTTAATACTTCTGCAATGTCCTTAATTCCCTCAGAAGAATAAAGTAGATGAAACATAGATCGGTAGTGATTGGTGTCTCTGCCATTCAGCAAAAAGGTAAATTTGAGAATCTGGATGAGGCACTTCTTCTTATGGACCATGCTGTTAAAGCAGCACTATCTGATTCAGGAAATAAATTAGTTAAAGATTATATTGATGAAATAAGGATCCCAAAGGGTTTTTGGAGATATAGAGATCCTGGAAAATGGATTGCAAAGAATAATGATTTTAAAAGCATTCCAATTACTTATGTAACAAAGATTGGTGTGCTGCAGCAAAATCTCATAAATGATGCTTGTTTTAAGATTGAAAACGGTGAAATTAATGCATCAATTATTCTTGGAGGCGAAGCAAGGTATAAGCAGCTAAGATCTATTATTGAGAAAAAAGAGTACTCTGAAACTGAGCTTGATGAAAATCCTGATTTTTATATAAAGGCAAAAGAAGATCTATATGGGGATGAAGAACTTGAAGAGTTAGGAGCTATGGCAGTTGGTTATTACGCTGCTATGGAGACGGCCATAAGAAAAAATGATGGTGAAAAAATTAATGACCATCAAAATAATATTGCATCAATGTACGAAGAGTTTTCGAAGATTGCATCAAATAATAAAGATGGTTGGATAGATAACCCATATTCAAAAGAGGAAATTTTAGATAGCAGCAAAAAAAATAAAATGCTTGCATATCCATATAATAAGCTCCACTGCACAAGTTGGAATGTCAATCAGTCTGCTGCTTTAATAATTTGTAGTGAAGAATTAGCCAATAAATTAGAAATAGATAAAAATAAAAGAGTTTATCCAATTACATCATCTGAGAACAACCATATGATTGCTATTCAGCAAAGACCAAAAATCTTTGACTCACTTGGAATGAAATATGCTGCAAACTCTATAATCAAGGAGATAGAGAGACTTGATATCACAATAGATGCATATGATTTATATAGCTGCTTCCCAGCTGCTATAAAGATGTTTTCAAAATCTTTAGGGCTTGATAATGAAATATCTAAAACAATTACAGGGTCTATGGCATATGCAGGGGGCCCTCTAAATAGCTTTGTTCTTCACTCAACAGTAAAAATGATTCAAAAAATAAGAACCTCAGAATTAAGCCATGGACTTGTGACCGGAGTATCGGGAATGATGACAAAACAATCTTTTTGCGTCTGGGGAAAAAAATATCAAGAGCAATTTATTTTTAATGATATAACTGACCAAGCAGAGCTCAATGAAATCCCTATTGAGTTGTCGAGTATTACAGAGGGTGAAGGTGAGATAATTGGTTATACTATAATTGAGGGAAGTGAAAGTATTCCAAAGGCGGTTTTATATATAGATGATGAAAAGAAACATCGTAAAGTTGTTTCTTCTTTTGACAAAATCTTTATAAATTTATTAATGGAGGAAGAATGGGTAGGAAAGAGAATAAAATTCAAAGATGGACAAGTCGTTCGCTAGGGATAATATTTTTTGTCTTAGTCTCACAAAACTTAATATCGTCCCCTATTGATCACCATCAAGAAAGATTTGAGGATGTAGCTCTCAAAATATGGGAATATGCTGAGCTCGGATACTTAGAGGAAAAAAGTTCAAGCCTTTTGCAGCAAGAACTTAAGGATAGTGGCTTTACTATCCAATCAGGTATTGCTGGAATACCCACTGCTTTTGTTGCTGAATATAATAATGGTGGGCCAGTACTAGGCATATTGGGGGAATTTGATGCTTTACCAGGACTCTCTCAACAAAATCTTCCTTTTAAAACAGCTGAGGGTTTGAGTTCCGCCAATGGACATGCGTGCGGTCATCATCTTTTTGGAGCTGCTTCAGCTTGGGCAGCTGTAGCAATTAAAGAATGGTTGGAGGAATCTGGAACACCTGGAACTATTAGATTTTATGGAACTCCTGCCGAAGAGGGAGGATCTGGGAAGGTTTATATCGCAAGAGATGGTTATTTTGATGATGTTGATATAGTTCTTCATTGGCATCCAGCAAGCGGTAATTCAGCGGATGCACAATCAAGTAATTCAAATAAATCAGGCAAATTTACATTCAGCGGTATTTCTGCTCATGCAGCTAGCGCTCCTGAGAAAGGTAGGTCTGCTTTGGATGGCGTTGAAGCAATGAATATGATGGTGAATATGATGAGGGAGCATGTGCCTCAAGAATCAAGAATTCATTATGTCATTACAAAGGGTGGCCTTGCTCCAAATGTTGTTCCAGATATAGCAGAAGTTTACTATTACGTTCGCCATCCTAGAATGAATGTAGTTGATGAGCTTTTTCAGAGAGTTGTTAAAGCTGCAGAAGGTGCTGCTTTAGGAACAGAAACATCAGTGTCATATGAAGTAATGCATGGAAACTATGCTGTATTACCAAATGAAACTCTTCAAAAAATGATACACAAGAATCTTTCTGAGTTGGGAGGAATAAGCTACAACGATGAAGAGGAAAGGTTTGCTAAGGAAATTTATCAAACCTTAGTTTCCCCTTCCCTAGAGCTTGGATCTCAAAAAAAGATCAAAGAATATTCTGTTACTCACACTTCTGGGTCTACAGATGTGGGAGATTTAACATGGTTAGTTCCAACAGGCGGCTTTAGAACAGCTACTTGGGTTCCAGGAACATCTGCTCATTCTTGGCAAGCAGTTGCTTCTGGAGGAACTTCAATAGGATTGAAAGGCGCCAAACTAGCTGCAAAAGTTTTAACAAACTCTGCAAAAGATATCTTTTTAGATCCTAAAATAATAGAAGATTCAAAAAAAGAGTTAAAAATGAAGCAAGGTGATGATTTTTCTTACTATCCTCTTCTTGGTGATCGCAAGCCACCATTAGAATATCGATTGAATAAGTAAGTTTTTTAACTAATTCCAAAGATGTATCTTATTTGATTTAAACCGCATTTTAATATATAAAATAAGGGATTTTTATAAAAATTAATGGGGGAAACATGAAGTTACTTAAACTTTTTTCAATTTTACTTTTATTACCTATAACTTTTCTTTTTGCTCAAGATGAATCTGATGTGGAAGAGGTTGTAGTAGTTGGATCGCAAATTAAAGGAGCCAAAATTACCGGATCCTTGCCTGTAACAGTTATAACTGCCGAGGACATCGAAAGTCTAGCAGTAGAATCTGGTGAGGAACTTTTTGCTGATTTAGCTGAAAATGGTAATAACGGATTTAACCAAACTGATTTTAGTGGTGGATACAACGCCTCAAGAGGTGATGTTGGATCACTGGACCTAAGAAATATCGGAACAGGTAATACTGTTACCCTTCTTAACGGAAGAAGATTAGTTCAATCGCCAGGATATGCAACTGAGTGGGTTGGTGGTAGTTTTGTTCCAGTTTCAAGTGTTAATTCAAACACAATACCTGTTTACGGCGCAGAGAGAGTTGAGATTCTTCGTGATGGTGCCTCGGCTATTTATGGTGCAGATGCAGTTGCCGGTGTTATTAATACAGTGTTAAAAGATGATTTTGATGGTCTTACCATGAGAGTAAGACAAAACTGGTATGACAGCTTTGATGCAAAAGACAATAAAGTCAGCATTCAATGGGGTAAAACTATGAGTGATGGCTCTAATTTATCAATTTATTTTGATAGATATGACAGAGAAAGAATTAGAGGTATTGAAGATCCTAAATGGTCTGATGGAGATATGAGAAGACTGCTGCCTGATCCAGATGAAGGAGGATTAGGTGCTTTTAATGATACAACTTGGAGAAATGCAAGTGCTAGTTCAGTATGGGGCCAATTCTATGAAGGTAGTAACATTTTTACAATTTATAGACCTGATGACTCAAACTGTTTAAGTAATTCATCAAGCAACCTTTATAACATTCCAGGCTTAGACCATATGTGTCTTTATGATTCAAGCTCTATAAGAGCTGAGAGTAGAGCAAGTTATGGCCAAACTTATGATAAAAGAGGCCCATTACTAAGAAATAATCTTGTAATGTTTTATAACACTACTTTAGATAATGGAGTTGAAGCATATAGTGAAGTTAGTTATTACAAATCAACTTCAAATAAACAGCTTTATGGAGGTGCTCCCCTTGGAATGGGTTCATCCTCAAGAAATGGTGGAAATACTCAGCCAATATTAGTTCCATCAACAAACTATTGGTTAAATCAGCTTCAGAGACCAAATGGAGACCTTTTTGTTGATAGAGAAGGTGATTCTTTATGGTTTAGATATTTTAGATTCAATACTCCAAGAAGTTGGGATTCAACAAGAGAAACTTGGAGAATAGTTCAAGGTTTCAGAGGAACCTATGGTGATTGGGATTGGGATGCTGGATTAGTTGCGTCGGCAGCAAGCTCTGATATGGATAACCATGGAAGGCAAAGTATGACTTTACTTAATGCTGCGCTAGCAGATTCTACACCAAATGCTTATAACCCTTTCAATGCTGGCCTTAATAGTAATGAAGAACCATTTACTGTAAGTATATTTAGGAATAACACTACTGATTTATATATGGCAGACATCAAAATGTCTAATCCGTCTGTATATTCTATGCCAGCTGGTGATGTAGGTGTTCTAGTTGGTGCTGAAATTAGAGCAGAATCTATGGAAGATCTCAGAGATCCAAGAATTAACGGTACGTTTGTCTATTCAACACCTCCTGAAGCAGCGAATCAATCTACTTTCCCATACATATCTGATATTGTGAATAGTAGTCCATCTCCTAACACAACTGGAGATAGAGTTGTTGCCTCAATCTTTGCAGAGGCTGCAATCCCCCTAATGGAAAATTTAGATGCACAGGTTGCTGTTAGGGTTGAAAATGCTGATGACTATGGAACTAATGCTGTTGGAAAAGTAGCTATAGGTTATGCTCCGACTGATTGGTTCAAGTTGAGGAGCTCAAACTCAACTTCTTTTAGAGCACCAAACTTAATTACAGTTAATGAAGGTCTAGTTGTTAGAAATAATTCACAAGAAGACCCGTTGTATACAAAAGCAATTGGTGAAAACTATGAGAACTATTCCATTCAGAGAGTTGCAAGAGGTAATGACGCCTTGGAAGGTGAGGAATCAACAAATACATCTCTTGGTATAGTATTTACTCCAGGCAATAACTGGATTATTACAATTGATAAATGGCAAATTGATCAAGAGAGTGTTGTAGGTCTATTTGGTGAAAGAAATCATATGCTCTTAGATACTTTAATCAGAGTCAATGGTGGAGTTAATGAGTGTGTTGGTAATCCATTCGTGATTAGAGGTGACTTCATTCCTGATGATGATCCAGAATCTCCAACATACAATGCAACTTGGGATTCAAGCCTATGTCAGGTAGGAACTGTTCAAAGAGTTGAAGATGTCTACGTAAACCTTGATGACAGAACTCTCGAGGGAACTGACTATGCGATTGAGTATTCTATGGATACTGATTATGGATCTTTTTCAGCAAAATTCATGAGTGTTCAGTTTGATTCATTTGAACAAGAAGCAGGTGCATTAACACAACAGCTTTTTGATGCTGCTGGTCCTGGCGGAGCTCTTGAAGGTCTTATATCTCCTTCAGGTTTTGGAGATCTTCTTGGAACTTATGATAGAAGAGCATATCCTGAATACAAAGATTCTATGAGAATTTCATGGAATCATAATGGCTGGAATGCATACCTATCAGGTACAGAAATAGCGAGCTTCAGAGAACTTGCAGTTACTAATAATGCAAAAGATTCATCAGGAAACTATGTTTGTTCAGGAACAACATCCTATTCTGGTGGAAATTGTGGAGAAAATTGGTTAGTGGAATCAATGATGACGATGAACTTAACTCTTGGCTATAAATTTAAGAATGGTTTAAGAGTAAGAGGACAAATAAGAAACCTTGAGGATACTAGAGCACCTTTAGCTGATGAGTACACATGGGGTTTTGTTGGTGACGTCCATAGTGATTATGGAAGAAGCTATGCAATTGAATTCTATCAAAGATTCTAATTAGAATTTTAATTTTTAAAGGGAGCTTAATGCTCCCTTTTTTTATCCTATAATATATTAATGGCATTAAAGAAGAGAGGCTTTTGGATAGGAGTACTTCTATTTTTTGGGATTATTTTTCTTCCTTCTCCATCTGGTTTAACTGAAAGTGCTTGGCTAGTTGCAGCTGTTGCACTTCTTATGGTTACATGGTGGGCGACTGAAGCAATTCCCATACCCGTCACTTCTCTTTTACCACTGGCTCTTTTCCCAATACTTGGAGTAACTTCAATAGAAACAGCTGCCCTTCCTTATGCAAATAAAAATATTTATCTTTTTCTTGGTGGTTTTTTAATTGCTTTGTCAATTGAAAGATCAGGACTTCATAAACGCCTTGCATTGTTAATGATAAGAAGTCTTGGATCAGATGGTCCAAAGCTAATAGGAGGCTTTATGCTTGTCTCAGCATTAATAAGTATGTGGGTAATGAATACATCAACTACATTGATGCTTTTACCCATTGGGCTTGCGATATGTTCAGTGGTAGCCAAAACCGTTCCAAATATGTCTGAAAAAGACAAAGATAATTTTGATAAAGCGCTATTACTTTCAATCGCATATGCTGCAACTATAGGAGGAATGTCTACACTTGTTGGTACAGCACCTAACATTGTTTTTAGCTCTTTTATGCTGGAAGTCTATGGTCTGGATATTTCTATGATTGACTGGATGAAGTTAGGTGTTCCAGTTTCAGTTTGTATGCTTGCTTTAGCATGGTTAATTCTTACAAAAGTTGTTTATCCTGTTAATTTTGCTTCATCAGATGAAACAAAGAATACTCTTTCAAAAATGTTGGCTGATATGGGTCCTATGTCTAAAGATGAATTTAGAGTCGGAATAGTCTTCTTCATCGCAGCAGGTTTATGGATGTTTAGAAGCCTTATTGATAACTACGTAATTGGTCTCACCGATGCTGGCATAGCAATCCTTGTTGCAATTGCTTTATTTATAATTCCATCTAGCGGAAGAAATGGAGAATTACTTTCATGGGAGCAATCAAGCAAACTACCATGGGGTTTATTACTTCTTTTTGGTGGAGGTTTATCGCTTGGTGTACAAATTAATGACACCGGTTTGGGCCTTTGGATAGGTCAAAGCCTGGTAAGCCTTAAAACAGTTCCACTAATAATGCTTGTAATGGCGGTTGCAGCGCTAATAATATTTTTGACAGAAGTGACTAGCAATGTCGCAACAACATCAACTTTCTTGCCAGTTTTTGGAGCAGTTGCAGTTGCTGTTGGTGTTGCTCCAGAAGTCTTAACTGTTCCAGTTGTTCTCGCTGCAAGCTGCGCGTTTATGTTGCCAGTAGCTACTCCCCCAAATGCAATTGTATATGGAGCCAATAAATTTAAAATTATTGATATGATGCGAGCGGGATTCTTAATTAATGTAGCTGGTATTTTTGTAGTAACAGTTTTTGCTTACTACTTTGCGAAAGTTATTTTTTAATGAAATTTTCAAGAATATTCTTTTTTCTTTTTCTATTTCAAATACAAGATGTTCATCTAGATGCTTACCTCGACTATAAGTCACCTTTCCATCCTACAATTTCAAAAAATGGCATGGTTGTCTCTCAAAATCTTGAGTCCTCAGAAATAGGATCAATGATTTTGGAATCAGGAGGTAATGCAGTGGATGCAGCAGTAGCTGTTGGTTTCTCATTAACGACGACTCTACCAAGAGCAGGAAATATAGGTGGTGGCGGATTTATGTTAGTTTATA
Source organism: uncultured SAR86 cluster bacterium (assembly GCA_902605165.1). Taxonomy (GTDB): domain Bacteria; phylum Pseudomonadota; class Gammaproteobacteria; order Magnimaribacterales; family D2472; genus CACNXK01. The sequence continues at coordinate 80,804 of CACLBJ010000002.1, forward strand.
TAAAAGAGTCAGAGGAATTATTTTCAATTGACTATAGAAGTAGGTCATCTTTAAATTCTAATTTAAAAGCTTTATTTGGATCTAAATCACCAGCGCAAATACAAGATGATGATTATGATTTAACTAAATATGATTACAAAGCGTCTGCTGTTCCTGGGACCGTGTATGGTCTCTTGGAAGCTCATGAAAGATTTGGGAAACTTCCTCTTAAAAAAGTCTTACAACCTGTTATTGATCAGGCTAGAAATGGAATTATTGTTTCCTACGACTTACATAATGCAATTGGGAGCTCCTATCAGCTTAAAGAAGATCCTGAATCAAGAAAGATATATTTTCAAAATAATAAACCTGTAGCTATTGGGTCTATTATGAAAAGACCTGATTTGGCAAAAACTTTTGAAGCAATAGCTGAGGAAGGAAAAGATGGGTTTTATGATGGATGGGTTGCCAAAAAAATTCAATCTTCTATGGAAGACAATGGTGGCTTTATAGATAGCAATGATCTTAAGCAATATACTTCTAAATTTAGAGATCCGGTTGGAGTTAATTACAGAGGATACAGTGTTTATACTCAAGGACCTCCATCAGGAGGAGGAATAACATTTCTAACTGCTCTGAATGTACTAAGTTATTATAATCTTGAAAAATATAGGAAGGACTCTTCGCTAACTTATCATCTTTTAGCAGAGGCATTAAGGCGTGGACATAACAATAGGTCTCACCATGTTGGTGATCCCGACTATTATGAAGTGCCTACAAAAGGACTTATATCAAAAGGCAGAGCTAAATTGCTAGCCAAAAATATTAATTTTGATAAAGCATCTAGAGCTTCTGCAATTCAAAAGTATAACTATGCTGAAGAAAGCAAAGATACCACACACTATTCAATTGTAGATCGAAATGGAAATGCAGTTTCCAACACCTATACCTTGGGATATTCATTTGGATCAGGAGTGACGATTCCAGGAACAGGGATACTAATGAATAACCAGATGAGAAATTTTGCCTATAAATATGGTGATAAATCCTCTTCAAGCAGAGCTTCAAGTCCTGGGAATAGATTTGAGCCAGGTAAAAGACCAATGAGTACAATGCATCCTGTTATGGTATTCAATAAAAAAGGTGAGTTGTCTTTAATTACTGGATCTCCTGGTGGCTCTCAGATACCAGCTGCAAATCTGAGAGTGGTAACAGGTGTGATAGATTTTAATTTACATGTAGGTGATGCGACTATGCTTCCTAGAATACACAAGGATTGGCCTTATGATGGTCTTGATTTTGAGTCAACAGTAAGTCAGGATAATTTAAACCTTTTAGACAGGATTGGTCATCAACTAGAATTGTCAGATACCATTGGAAGCACTCAATCGATTCAGATCATTGATGGAATTAATTATGGTTTTGCTGATCTAAGAAGACCAAATGCTGGAGTTTCAATAGAAAAGTCTAACTAATAAAATCTATTGCTTTTTGTATCCTCTCTAATGACTTATCTTTTCCGAATAGCTCTAAAGTTAAACCAAGTGATGGTGAAACAGTAGAACCAACAAGCGCTATTCTCATTGGTTGATTTACTTTGGGAATGGGAAGATTAAAATAATCTCTAACTTTGATTAATGCCATATCCAATTCTGTTTCATTCCATTCAGAAACTTTTGAAAGCACTTCTGAGGCGAATGTAAGTGTTTCAAGAGATTCATTTAGAAACTTCTTAACACCCTTTTCATCATAGCCATCTAATTCAAAAAAGAATGGTCTTGTTGCCTGAGCTATATCTTTAAGATTAGTCTTTGCAGTTCTCATTGCAAGAAGAATCTTTTTATAATTTGGAGAGTTTTCATTAATATTTTCGTCTTCCATAAAGGGTTTGATTGCTTCAAAAAAATCATTTTCACTCAATTTTGATAGTTGCTGGGAGCTAACCCAGTTAAATCTTTTTAGATCAAATACAGCTGCAGCTTTTTGAACATTTTCTAGCTTAAATGATTCAATTAATTCATTAATTGAAAAGATCTCATCTTCAGTTGACCAGCCAAGTAATGCTAAGGCATTTATAATTGTTTCTTTGGTAAATCCCATTTCTTTGTAAGCATTTAGGCTTGTTGCAGCATGCCTTTTGGAAAGTCTTTTTTTATCCTCACCCAGAACCAAAGGCAAATGGGCATACTCAAGGTCTGGATAGCCAAGCGCTTTCTGGATATGAATTTGTCTTGGTGTATTGCTTATATGATCTTCTCCTCTAATAACAGTAGTTACGCCTTGATCGAAGTCATCTATAACATTACAGAAATGGTATGTAGGAGTTCCATCACTTCTCATTAAAATAAGATCATCCAATTCGCTATTACGGAAAGTTATTTCGCCGCGTATCAAATCTTTCACAATGGTTTCTCCTTCAAGCGGAGTTGCTAATCTAAGAACTGTATTGTCTGATTTCTCTAGGCCAAGATCTCTGCTTCGACCATCATACATAGGTTTTGCTCCAGCTGCTGTCTGCTGTTTGCGCATTTCTTCTAAATCTTCTGGTGAACAATCACACCAATAGGCATTTCCAGAATTAATAAGCTTTTCAGCAGCTTTTTGATAAATATCTGATCTCTCTGATTGTCTTATTGGTTCCTTATCAGGAGATATCCCGAGCCACTCTAATCCAGAAATTATATCTTCTTCATATTCCTTTTTTGATCTTTCTCTGTCAGTATCCTCAACTCTTATTAAGAACAAGCCACCAGATTGTCTAGAAAAAACATAATTAAATAAAGCAGTCCTTACTCCTCCTATATGAAGATTGCCTGTAGGGCTTGGGGCAAATCTAGTTACCTTCATTTAAGAATTCCATAATGTTTTTTTACCAATCTTTTCTTCAATCTCTTCAAGCCTTTTGGAATGCAAAAGTTGATCCTCTTCAGAAGTAATAATCTTAGTAATTTCAAAATCATTTGAAAGATTTCTTGTTTGCTTTTTATTATCCTCCTGAAGATCAGCATCAAAATCATTTGCGAAATTAATCTTGCTTTGACCGCCTGTAAGGTTTGAATAAACATCAGCTAATATATTGGCATCGAGTAAGGCTCCGTGATAAGTCCTATCATAGCCATTAATATCAAAACGTTTTGATAGCGCATCAAGGGAATTCCTCTGTCCTGGAAACTTATTTCTAGCAATTGCGAGTGTATCTTTAACTTCACAAATCTCAGATATTGTTGGATAAGTTGATGATGCTATTTTAAATTCAGCATCTAAAAAACCAACATCAAAGTCTGCATTATGAATTACCAGTGTTGAGCCATCGATAAACTCTAAAAGATCTTCTGCAATCTCAGAAAAAAGAGGTTTATCTTGAACGTCTTCATTAGATATCCCATGAACTTCTTGAGCTTCTTTATCAATTTCTCTTTGTGGATTGACATAAACATGAAATGTTTCGGTAGTTTTTTTCCTACCATTCATTACTACTCCGCCTATCTCAATTATTCTATGTCCTTTTTCTACCTCCAAACCAGTAGTTTCTGTATCGAGTACTATATGTCTTTTTTCCATTTTAAAGTTCGTCTATGCCTCTATTTGCAAGCATGTCTGCAGTTTCATTTCCTGGATCACCTGAATGACCCTTGACCCAGTTCCATTTTATATTATGTTTATCTCTAAGTTCATCTAATTCTTTCCAAAGATCAATATTTTTTACTGGTTTCTTGTTTGCGCCTCTCCAGCCTCTTTTTTTCCAGTTATGTATCCACTCTTCAATGCCCTGAAGAACATATTTTGAATCTGTGTAAAGGATGATTTCGCAAGGTTCTTTTATTTCTTTAAGAGCCATAATCGCTGCTGTTAGCTCCATCTTATTATTAGTAGTAGAAACATCTCCTCCATAAAGCTGCTTACTTAATTCGCCATATTCAATAAGTACTCCCCAACCACCAGGTCCTGGATTGCCTCTACAAGCTCCATCAGTGTAAATAATTACAGTTTTCATCTCGTTAGTTGTAAAATTTGCATGTGATTAATATTAAACCATTAAAGGCATACACTGATAATTATATTTGGTTGCTTGAAAGTAATGAAGAGGTTTCTGTTGTTGATCCAGGCGATGCAAAACCGGTTCTGGATTATTTAAATAAAACCAACAAAAATTTAAAGGATATTCTTATAACTCATCACCATTTTGATCATACAGCTGGAGTTCCTGAATTAGAAAATATAATTTCTGGATCTATTTATGGACCTCAAAATAGTTATAAACTGATTCAAGAAGAAGTTACCCAAGGGCATACCCTTTCAAGTTTGGGTATAAAATTTGAAGTCATTGAGGTTCCTGGGCATACTCTTGATCACATAGCTTTTTATAATGAAGAAAATAATATTCTCTTTTGCGGAGATACCTTATTTGCAGGTGGATGTGGAAGAGTTTTTGAAGGCACATTTGATCAAATGTTTGAATCTCTTAATAAATTAAAGCAATTACCAGATAGCACACAAATTTATTGTGGACATGAGTATACAAAGAACAACTTATTGTTCTCAATTAAAGTCGAGCCAGAAAATAATGACCTGATAATGAGAAATAGTGGAATTGACAATCTTATTATGACAAACGGTTCCTCACTTCCCTCTTCCATTGAGCTTGAAAAAAAAACAAATCCTTTTTTAAGATGTGATTTGTTAGGTGATAATATTCAACTCATGGAAAAATTTGGATTGGATATACCGTCTGAAAATGAAATCTTCAAACACATTCGAGAATGGAAAGACTCAACATAAAATATCTGATTCTCATTCTACTGCTACCTGGCTGTCAGATTGTAGAGGTTACCGATAATGAATCTATCGAATTGATCCCTGATCTCTCTGTACCAAAAAATGAAGAGATTGTTGAGGCCAATCAAATAATTGAAGTTGCAAATATTGACCCACCTACTCCAGAAATTATTAGTATTTGGGAGGTTTTAAAAAGTGAAGCCACAGTAAAAGATTATGAGATTGATGATTTAACGCTTTATTACATGAATCAACATCTTAAAAATGTAGACCTTTTCGAAAATTACTTAAGAAACTCTTATTATTTTTTATATTATGTAATTGAGGAACTCAAAAGAAACGACTTGCCAATTGAGCTTGCTTTTTTACCATTTATTGAAAGTAGCTATGATCCATTCTCTATATCTTCTTCTGGAGCAGTTGGATTATGGCAAATAATGCCGAAAACAGCAGAGTTGCTTGGGTTGAGAGAAAATTGGTGGATTGAAGAAAGGCATGATCCCTATAAATCAACAGATGCTGCTATTAGATATATTGACTACCTGTATAAAAGATTTAATAAAGATATTTATCTTTCTCTAGTTGCCTATAATGCTGGGCCAACTTTTACTTCAAAGGCTATTCAAAGAAATACAAGAAGAACTTCCACTCTTTCTTATAAGGATTTACCACTATCAGCTCAAACCAGAAACTATATTCCGAAGTTTTTAGCATTAATTGAGCTTATAAATAATAATGAAAAATATAATATTGATCTTCCAGAGATTCCCTATTCAAAGGTCGTAGATAAAATTTCTTTTGAAGAACAAATAGAGATCTTGAATTTTAGTGATTTTCTTAATCTAAAACCTGAACTACTTTACAAGCTAAATGCAGGTTACACAAAATGGGCAACTGACCCAAATATGGTAAGCACCTTTTATATCCCAATTGAAAATAAGATTAAATATGAAAGAAATGGACAAGAATATATTCAATCTCAAAAAATAAACTGGATTTCGCACGACGTTACTAGAGGTGAGAGTTTGTGGGTATTAGCAAAAAAATATAGAACAAGGATCGATATTATTAGGCAAGTGAATCAGCTTGAGTCAGATACATTGTCAATCAATCAAGTATTGCTAATTCCTGTTGGGCAAGCATCATCAAATATTCTTATTCCCTTTGAAGCTCATGTTGTTAGCGAAGGTGATACTCTCTGGAGTTTAGCGAGAAAGTTTGGTGTCTCCGAAAAAAAGATAGTAGATATAAACAACCTTTCTGATGGCTCGGTATTAAAAATTGGACAAGTCCTAAATATAGGCAATAAGAATATCTATAGAAATATAGAGTCAAAGAAAAGAACAATTCTCTACTCAGTAAAACAAGGTGATAACTTGTCAAAGATTTCTAAGCTTTTTAATGTATCTATCAAAACAATCAAGCAAGATAATGAAAATCTGGATATTTTAAGGCCAGGCCAAATCTTAAAAATTACAATAAAAGCTTTCTAGTTATCTGAGGTCTTTGGATCAAGAGCATCTCTCAGGCCATCTCCAAAGAAATTTAAAGCAAAAAGAGTTATTGTGAAAGTTAATCCGGGATATATCAGCAGCCAATAATACTCTTCCATTGATTCAACGCCATATCTTATTAGGGTCCCCCAACTACTCATTGGTGGTTGGATGCCCAAGCCGAGAAAACTTAAAAAAGCTTCTAACAGCATTACTTGCGGTATTGTCAGTGTTGCATAGATAGCTATTGGTCCAAGAATATTTGGAAGTATATGCCTTCTGAACATAGAAATGTTACTGACTCCCATAACTTGAGCAGCCTGAACAAACTCCTGATTTTTTAACCCAATTACTTGAGCTCTTACAATCCTTGCCATTGTCAGCCACTCAACAGCTCCGATAGCTGCAAATAGGAGCCATATATTTCGTCCAAAGATAACCATTAAAAGGATAATAAAAATAATAAATGGGAGTCCATATAAAACATCAACTATTCTCATCATTATTGAATCAACTCTTCCACCAAAATAACCTGCAATAATGCCCCAGCTTACTCCAATAACTAAAGCTACTCCTGTTGCAACAAAACCGACTAATAATGAGATCCTAGCTCCATATAAAAGCCTGCTTAACAAATCTCTTCCGAGTACATCAGTACCCAATAAATGCTCTGCAGAGGGCGGAGAGGCCCCGAGGTCTAAATTTTGATACGAATAAGAATATGGAGCAATCCAAGGAGCAAATATAGCAAGAATAATAAGCACAAGTACCGTGATACCCCCAATCATGGCTGCCCTATTTTGGATAAGTCTCCTTACTGCATCTTGCCAAAGAGAGGAATTGTTCATAAATTTTCCCTAGCTCTTGGATTTAATAAAAGCACAGCTAAATCAGATAGTAGGTTAAAGAAGATTATCATCGCTGAGAAAAAAATTGTTGTTCCAAGAATCATTGTGTAGTCTCGATTGAAAGCAGCTTCAACGTAGAATCTTCCTAATCCAGGAATTTGGAATATTGTTTCTACAACAAATGAGCCACCAAGTAGTCCTGCAATTGCAGGACCCATGAATGAGACAACCGGCAATAATCCTCCCTGCATGGCATGCCTTGTTACAATACTTAGTTCGCTGAGACCCTTTGCTCTGGCAGTCCTTATGAAATCTTGACCTAAGACCTCTAGCATACCTCCTCGACTCAACCTTGCAATATATGCAGCATATGCAAAGCCTAAGGTTATTGAGGGTAAGAGCTTATCTCCTGATAAAGTATCCCAACCAGAAACTGGTAATAATTCAAGATTTATACCAAAAACTAAAACTAGAATTGGGCCCATTAAAAATGTAGGAACACATATTCCTAGCATCGCAATTGCCATTGGGAAGTAATCTAAAAAAGTATTTCTTTTTAAAGCAGCCAGAACACCAGAAAATATTCCAAGCGCAACTGCAATCATTAAAGCATAGAATGCCAGCTCAAAGGTTATAGGAAGTCCTGTATATATCATTTCAGATACAGATCTTCCCGGATATCTAAAGGATGGTCCAAAATCGCCAACAATAACTCCTGACATATAATCAAAGTATTGCCGATAAAGAGGTGCATCGAGGTTATAAGCTGCATTTAAGTTCTTCATTACTTGAGGTGAAACAACTTTGTCTGCATCGAATGGTCCACCTGGAGCCAATCTAATGAAAAAGAATGTTAGGCTAGCAACCACAAGTAGAACTGGAATTGCTATTAATACCCTTCTTATTAAAACATTAAGCATTAATTCTTTAGTCTCGCTCTAGATAAAGTGTTTTCGGATGATGATGATCTAAATAATTTGGTGAATATCCTTTTACATCAGGCGAAAGTTGATATGAACGAACATAAGTATAAATAGGAATTATTGGTAATTCATCAATAAGTATTTTCTCAGCTTCACCTAAAAGCCTATATCTCTCTTCTTGATCTGCAGTTGCATTAGCTTTTCCAACTAACTCATCAAACTCTTGATTGCTCCATCCAGTTCTATTATTTCCTCTCCCGGTTCTCATAATATCTAAAAAGGTATTTGGATCTTCATAGTCACCAATCCATCCAGCTCTTGAAATCTGATAATCCATTGAGTTTTGTCTACTTAAATAAACTTTCCAATCCATATTCTCTAGCTCTACACTAATTCCCAAGTTTTGTTGCCACATTTGCTGGATTGTTAACGCTATTTTTCTATGATCCTCAGATGTATTGTAGAGAATCTGAAGAACTGGGAAGTCTTCTGTTTTTTCATAACCAGCCTCTGCAAGAAGCTGTCGAGCAAGCTCAGGATCATATGGAATTTCAGTGTTTGGGTTATATCCAGCTGCTCCTGGAGGCGTGAATGAGTATGCAGGAATTTGTCCACATTGGGTGACTTTTTCCGTGAGTTTTTCTCTGTCAATTGCATAAGTTAAAGCTTTTCTTACTTTAACATTGTCAAGCGGCTTAACATTCACATTAGCGCGATAGTAATAAGTTCCCATATAAGGATCAATTCTGAGGTTAGGGTTACCTTCCTCTCTCCAAACACCGCACTTCTGAGAAGGAACAGTTGATGTTAAATGAAGTTGTCCTGCTCTAAACATTCTTTCTTCAGTATTAATATCTGAAACAGGATAAAAATGCATTTGGTTAAGCTTTACCTTATCAGCATCCCAATATAAAGGATTCTTTTCAACTATGATTTTCTTATTAAGCTCCCATGACTTTAAATTCATTGGTCCATTGCAAACAAAATTACCAGGTCTAGTCCACAAACCTTGTCTATCGTCAATTTCACCAAACTTTAAGACCGTCTCTTTGTGAACTGGCCATGTTGAGTAGTGGCTGAGAAGTCCAAGAAAAAATGGAGTTGGATTATTTAATTTTACCTCTAGAGTTTTATCATCTATTGCTTTGACTCCAACTTTAGTAAAATCTGTTATGACACCTGTGTTGAAGTCCTCAGCACCTTCCACGTAGTAAAGCATATCTGGATATTGCGAACCTAAGCTTGGAGTAAGGACTCTCATCCATGACCAGACAATGTCATCTGCAACAAAGTCGTCACCATTAGACCATTTTGCATCCTTTCTTATGTTGAAAATATAAATTCTACCATCCTCACTTATTTCCCAACTTTCTGCCATTCCTGGAAGATTTGCTCCACCCTTAGGATTTGAGGTTGTTAGTCCTTCACACATAGTTATAAGAAGATGATGTTCAGGCACTCCGGTTACGATGTGTGGATCAAGGCCTTGAGGCTCAGATCCATTGCCAATGTGCATCACTTGATCAATTAAGCCTTGATCAACTGGAGAAACTGATGAGCCACAACCATATAGAATGGCAACCAAAAATATAGACGTTATTTTTTTCATATTTATTTAAATGTTTAAGTTTTTAATATTATCTCTTATTTCTTTATTTATCTCTTTTTCAAGAATTAAATTAAGTTTTACAAGCGATGTACTTAAAGAAAATTCCTCATAATCAGACATGATTGCATTAATAAAATCCTCATTTGGTTCATTTATTTTTTTTACTTTAAAAATGTATATGTCTGAGTTAAAAGTTTTCTTGGTATTTACAGAATTAACTTTAGAAGAAAAAATATTATTAAGAACATCTGATGGGAAAAGTTTTGACCCTCTTTTTACAGAAATGAAGCTATCTTTAAGAACATTACTATTTTCTAGAACATATGATTCATCATCCATTGCCAGTATAAGACTTCTTTCAAGATCCATAATTTCAAGATTTGCTTGATCCTCTCTTAAACGATCAAATACTTCATCAGTAACATTGTCAAAAGGTAGCACCGAGGGCTCTATAACCTCAGATACTGATGCAATTATTATTTCACTATCAAGCTCTAGAATCTCAGCGAAGTCACTAGAAAAATCAATACCATATAGAAAATCTTTGACACTCACGCTCTCATATATACTAAAGTCATTATAACTAGTTGGATTTGTGACCATGGCCTCTTGGTTAACTGCATTTGCTATTGCTTCAACAGGAAGACCATTTAACAAAAGGTCCTCCATTTCATCTCTAAGGTCCAGCATTAAAGCATATGATTCAGCCTCAATAAGCTCATCAATAAATTGCTCTTCCATTATCTCTTTTGTCTTTGGAGTTTCTTTATTTTCTTCAGTAAACTTAATGATATGAAATGATTCATCAAGCTCAATTATCTCTGAAGTATCATTAACAGCCATTGAGTCTAAAGCTTCCTCAAATTGACGAGGAAAACTGTCTCCGCTTGAGAACCCTAAATCGCCATCAAGTTCGGCAGACGTTAAGTCTTCGCTTAACTCGGATGCAGCTTCTTCAAAAGTTAAATCAATTCCTAGCCTACTTTGAATTCCTATAAGAGTATCAAATGCATCTTCTCTAGAATCGTAATTTAAGACATTTATCATAATATGAGAGACTCTTCTTTCAGCAGCGGCATTTATTCTATTAAGATAATCTTGATATTCAGATTCAATAAAGCCATCAGGGATCTCAATTGATTCTTTAAACTGATCTTGATTTATAGATAATATATTGAAAGATCTCTTTTCATCATCCATAAATAGCAATCTGTTTTCTTCATAATAGTTGACCGCACTCTCTAAAGTTGGATTTATATCTCGCATTAGCGAATCAAAATCTATTTTAAAGAAATCTATATCCCTCTCCTGTTCAATGAGCTTTATTTGCTTTTTTAATTCAGCATCAATTTGGAAACTTGAATCTGATACTGCTGATAAAAAGTCATTCACAAGCATAGTATTTTGAACATTTTCAATATACTCATTTGGCAGAATGCCATTAGCTCTAATAGTTGCTTCAAAGATATTTTGATCGAATCTTCCATCTGTTTGGAAGGATGGCTCAGACATTATAAATCTTTTAGCTTCTTCTTCAGAGTTAACTAGTTCCATCTGTTGTGCCTGATAGAGAAGAGCCTTTTGACCAATAATCTCATTTCTTACAAGACTGTTTAATAATCCATCCTCTAATCCATCAACACTAAATTCTTCACCATATATTTGCTGCAATCTTGAGGTAACTGTATTGATAGCAATACTTACGTCAAGAGCTGAAACCGTAAGTCCATTAACCTTGCCATAGTTAGTAAAAACGGTGCCAAATGAGCTTGAGCCAAAAAAAACAAATGGGATTGCAAGAAGAATGCCAATGATAGCGAGCCTTCTTCCTGATAAAAATGATCTTAGTGCGTCCATAATCGAGGTTATTATAATAAAAAAAAGGGTGCATAATAAGCACCCTTATTAATTTTTAAAGACTTATTAGCCGTGCTTGACTTTGTCCTTAAGAGCTTTACCAGCTTTGAAACCAGGAACTTTTGATGCAGCAATCTGCATTGTAGCTCCAGTTTGAGGGTTTCTACCCATTCTAGCTGCTCTATGTCTTACTGAAAATGTTCCGAATCCTACTAAAGAAACAGAATCACCGCCTCCAAGTGCATCTCCAACTGAACCAAGAACAGCATCTACTGCTCTACCTGCTTCTGCTTTAGACATATCTGCTTTTCCGGCAACTGCATCTACTAAATCTGATTTATTCATTTTATCTCCTCTAAATTGAAAAAATTTACCCTTCTATGAAATGCCAGAAACCCTAAAAAGTCAAGTATTTGAGGGGTTTTTTTAGTTATTGAGGATCAGTGTTTGCTGACACTTTTTGACGATTTTTTTGATTTAGATTTAAAGCTTGAAGATTTATTAATTGCTTTTGGTTGCGACTCTAGTGAATGCAATATTACTTCATCAATCCATTCGACTGGAATAATATCTAGTTTGTCAGTGATTACATCAGGAATTTCTTTTAAATCAGCCTTGTTGTCTAAAGGTATAATTACTTTTTTTATGCCACCACGCTTTGCTGCAAGCAATTTTTCTTTTAAACCCCCAATCTTCAACACTTGACCTCTTAGAGTTATTTCACCAGTCATAGCAACATCTGATCTAACTGGAATTTCTGTGAAAGCAGATATCAATGCAGTTGTCATGCCAACTCCAGCACTAGGCCCATCTTTTGGTGTAGCACCCTCAGGAACATGAATATGTGTATCAAATTTTTCATAAAAGTCTTTTTTGATGCCTAACGAATCTGATCTTGATCTTACAACCGTTAAAGCTGCCTGAATTGATTCCTGCATTACTTCGCCTAAAGAACCTGTTTTTATCGTTTTTCCTTTGCCTGAAACTTTTGATGCCTCAATAGTAAGAAGCTCACCACCGACTTCAGTCCAGGCTAATCCACAAACTTGACCTATAGTATTTGAAGATTCAGCTTCACCAAACTTGAACTTTCTGACTCCGGAATATTTTTCTAGATTTGTTGAATCTATTTTAGTTGCTGTTTTTCTTTTTGAGAGCAGTCTTTCTTTTACAACCTTTCTTAAAATCTTTGAAATCTGTCTTTCAAGACCTCTAACTCCAGCTTCTCTTGTGTAATATCGAATAAGATCCAAAAGAACATTTTTGTTAAGGTTCAATTCTTTATTTTCTAAGCCATTTCTTTCTAGCTGTTTAGGGAGAAGATAGTTTTGAGCGATTTGTAGCTTTTCGTCTTCTATATATCCAGGAATTCTAATAATTTCCATCCTGTCCAAAAGTGGTCCTGGGATATTTAAACTATTTGCTGTACACACAAACATCACTTCAGACAAATCATAGTCAACTTCCAGATAATGATCACTAAATGATGTATTCTGCTCTGGATCTAGAACTTCTAATAATGCAGAAGCTGGATCTCCTCTGTGGTCCATACCAATTTTATCCACCTCATCTAGAAGGAAAAGTGGATTTTTAACGCCGACTTTAGTGAGTTTTTGTATTATTTTTCCTGGCATAGAGCCAATGTATGTCCTTCTATGGCCTCTTATTTCGGCCTCATCTCTTACTCCGCCAAGAGACATCCTAATAAACTTTCTGTTAGTTGCCCTTGCAATAGATTCTCCCAAAGATGTTTTACCTACGCCAGGAGGTCCTACAAGACATAAAACTGGGGCTTTTAGATTTTTTACTCTCTTTTGAACTGCAAGGTACTCTAATATTCTATCTTTAACTTCTTCTAGACCGTAATGATCATCATTAAGGGTTTCTAAAGCAGCCTTGATATCTGATTTTACTTTTCCCCTTTTTTTCCATGGAACATCAATTAAGCATTCAAGATATGACCGCACCACTGAAGCTTCTGCTGAAGTTGGTGACATCATTTTAAATTTTGAGAATTCACTTTTAGCTTTTTTCATAGCTTCCTTTGTCATCCCAGAATCCTCAATCTTATTTTTTAATACCTCAAATTCATCACCCTCTTCTCCCATTTCACCGAGCTCTTTTTGGGCAGCTTTTATCTTTTCATTTAAATAGTATTCTCTCTGAGACTTCTCCATTTGCTTCTTAACTCTTGATCTTATTCTTTTCTCAACATCTATGACATCAAGCTGAGATTCAATAAATGTAAGAATACTTTCTGACCTTTTTTGAAGATCAAATATTTCTAAAATTTCTTGTTTCTGAGAAGTATCTATATTTAAGTGACTTACGATGTTATCAATAAGCTTTGAAAGATCGTCAATAGCGTCAATAGTGGATAGAATTTCTGGAGGAATCTTTTTTGTTGATGAGACATAATCATTGAACTTTGTTTTTATAAATCTAACAAGATTCATTGAATCGGAAACTTTAATAACATCATCATCAATCTCTGTTACTGCAGCTTTAGTAAGACCTTTGCTTTCAGAGATCTTATCAATTTTACATCTCTTAGAGCCTTCAACTAATACTTTCATTGTGCCATCTGGCAGTTTTATAAGTTGAAGTAAGTTACTTACAGTTCCAAAGTGATATATATCTTTAAACGTCGGATCTTCATTTGAAGCATCTTTTTGTGCAACCAAAACTAGCTTCTTATCTGAAGCCATGGCCGAATTTAAAGCTTCTATAGATTTTGTTCTTCCAACAAATAAAGTTGTTACAATTCCAGGAAAGACAACAACATCTCGTAAAGGAATTATTGGATAATCTTTGATGACTTTAACCATTACTAATATTTAAGGACTAATTAATTTTTATCAATTAGCTTGCAGAAGATTTCTTTTTAGGTGTTTTAAAGACTTTTATAGGCTCTGAGCCATTATCAGCAGAGTTCTCATCAATGATAACTTTTTCTAAATCTTCGTTGGGTAACTCGAACATCACATCCATTAGTATATCTTCAAGTATTGATCTTAAGCCTCTTGCTCCAGTTTTTCTTGCAATAGCTCTTTTTGCAATACTTTTTAGGGCCTCGTCTCTAAAGCTTAGGTCTACTGAGTCTATTTCAAATAGGTATTTGTACTGGTTGACTAGTGCATTTTTAGGTTCTTGAAGAATTCTAACAAGCGCACCTTCATCGAGTTCATGAAGTGTACTGATAACGGGAAGCCTGCCTACAAATTCAGGGATTAGACCAAATTTAACTAAATCCTCTGGCTCAACATTATCGATATTCATTTTTACTGCTTCTTTGTCATTAACCGCATTTACCTCAGCAGAAAATCCAATACCAGTTTTGTCTGTTCTATCCCTGATGACTTTATCAAGACCTGAAAAGGCCCCACCACAAATAAATAGAATGTTTGAGGTATCAACTTGAATAAATTCTTGCTGCGGGTGTTTTCTACCTCCTTGAGGAGGAATTGATGCAATTGTTCCCTCAATAAGCTTTAGAAGAGCTTGCTGAACTCCCTCACCCGAAACATCTCTTGTAATTGAAGGATTATCAGTTTTGCGAGCAATCTTATCTATTTCATCAATGTAAACAATACCAAGCTGAGCTTTCTCAGGGTCATAGTCACATTTTTGAAGAAGCTTTTGGATAATGTTTTCAACATCCTCACCAACATAGCCAGCCTCTGTTAAGGTTGTAGCATCCGCAATCGTGAAAGGAACATTTAATATTTTTGCAAGTGTTTGAGCTAAAAGAGTTTTTCCACTTCCTGTTGGTCCTAGTAAAAGAACATTACTCTTT
This sequence comes from uncultured SAR86 cluster bacterium, assembly GCA_902605165.1. Lineage (GTDB taxonomy): Bacteria > Pseudomonadota > Gammaproteobacteria > Magnimaribacterales > D2472 > CACNXK01. The sequence goes on from CACLBJ010000002.1 coordinate 96,085, forward strand.
TGAAGTTCAACATCATCTGCTTTTGAATTTCTTAATCTTTTGTAATGATTGTAAACGGCGACTGAAAGAACTTTCTTAGCTTTATCCTGACCAATAACATAATCATCAAGTTTCTGATAAATCTCTAATGGTGATAAAAGAGTATCCTCGCTATCTGATTCCTCATGCTTTACTTCTTCTTCTATTATGTCATTACACAAATCAACACATTCATTACAGATATAGACACTTGGGCCGGCAATTAGCTTTTTAACTTCATCCTGATTTTTACCACAAAAGGAACAGTGAAGTTTTTTTTGATCTTTAATGTCAGTCATTATCCTCTTTCTTCCAATATATCATCTATGATTCCATATTTTTTTGCTTCTTTAGCATTTAAGAAGTTATCTCTGTCGGTATCACTTTCAACGGTCTTTAGATTCTTACCAGTGTGTTTTGATAATATTTCATTAACTTTTTTCTTCATTAGTAATATCTCTTGGGCATGTATCTCAATATCTGAAGCTTGGCCTTGGAAACCACCTAATGGCTGATGGATCATTATTCTTGAGTTTGGTAAAGCAAATCGTTTCCCCTTTTCACCACCAGCAAGAAGCAAAGCTCCCATTGAGGCAGCTTGACCTATGCACAAAGTAGATATGGACGGTGAAACAAATTGCATCGTGTCATAAATTGCTAAGCCAGATGATATGACACCGCCTGGAGAATTAATATAAATGCTTATGTCTTTTTTGGGATTTTCAGATTCTAGAAATAATAGTTGAGCAACAACTAGATTTGAGATTTGATCATTTATGGGTCCAGAGAGGAAAATAACTCTCTCTTTCAGTAACCTTGAGTATATATCAAAAGCACGTTCACCTCTGGCAGTTTGTTCAACCACCATGGGTATTAAAGCTGAATTATGTTCTTCCATTAGTATTTCGATAAATCCTTAAAATTAATAACCTTATCTTTTGATTTAAGATCATTATCTAGTTTTTCAACCAACTTATTCTCAAGAACTATCATTCTATATTGATCTAATTGATTAGGTTGATTATATACCCAAGTTTCAAATTGTTTAGGATCTTTGTATTTTTTTGCTTCATCTTCAATAAATTCTTTAAGTTCATCTTGATTAACTTTTAAATCATAGTGATTTAATAAAGCAGTGAATAATAAATCTAACTTAACTCTCTTTTCAGCGTTTTCTTTAAAGGTATCTAAAGGAAAAAGATCATTATCACTCTCCTCTTCAGGATTTCTTCCTATTCTAGAGAGTGCTTCTTTTCTCATTAACTCTGACTGGTCATTAATAGTGCATTTAGGTGCAGAAAATTTATTAATTTTTAAAAGCAGTTCGTACATAGAATCTTTTGAAAGAGTTTTTTCCTGGGTTACAGACTCATTCTCCATTCTCTTTTTAATTTCATCGCGAAATTCATTTTCATTTTTAACTTCCATAGCAAGCTTCTCAAATAAATCCTTATCTATTTTTGATGGCACATTTTCTTGAACTTCATTTAAGTGTATTTTGAAGACTGCCTCACTACCTGCAAGATCTTTCTTGAAATAATCATCAGGAAAATTTGTCTTTATTTCAAAATCAGAATTGATCTTTTTATCAACTAATTGATCTTCGAAACCTGGAATCATAGAATTAGAGCCTATAACTAACTTGAAGTCTTTAGCTGTATTGCCATCAAAAGGCTCACCATCGATAGTCCCCTCAAAATCAATAATTACTTGATCATTTTCAGCTGAATTTCTATCAACTTTTTTCCAATCGCCATATCTCTCTAAAATATCTTGAATAGCATGATCAATGTCTTCATCGACAATATTTATTTTATGTTTTTCAAAAGTTTTCCAGCTACTTACTTTCGGCTTAATTTCTGGAAAAACTTCAAATACAGCGTTGTATTTAATGCCTTTTTCAGGATTATCTTCAACCATTGAAATAGTTGGAGTGTTTGCAGGTCTTACCTTTTTTTCAGCAATCTCTTTTGGATATGAATCTTGAATAAGTTCATTTAAGACCTCTGCGTGAACAGATCCTCCATATCTTTGTTCAATAACATCATTTGGAACTTTACCTTTTCTAAACCCATCAAGTTTTACATTTTTTTTTAGGTTTGAAATCTTTTCATCAAATTTTGATTTATATAAATCTTTTTCAATTGAAACTGTGAGACTTCTTTCCAGATCTTTAAGTTTTTTTAAGCTGCTTGTCATTTCTTATCCTATTTTCATGGGGCGAGCGATGGGGTTCGAACCCACGGCCTCCGGAGCCACAATCCAGCGCTCTAACCAACTGAGCTACGCCCGCCGCGAACTAAGTATTATAATGATACATTGATAAAAAAATAGTAAAATTTGTTTGGGAGGACAAATTAAATGGGTAAAAATGGTTCAAACTATTCATTTTGGGAGAGCACTGAATCAATTCTTGATGATGCCTTATCCTATTCTAAAATTCCTTCTAATTTAGCTGATCAAATTAAGATTTGTAACTCGACTTATACAGTAAGATTTGGAGTGCAGTTAGGTAAAAAGATTCATAACTTTATTGGTTGGAGATCTGTTCACTCGGACCACATCATGCCCGCAAAAGGAGGAATAAGATACTCAATAGATGCTAATCAAGATGAGGTTGAATCAATGGCAGCTCTAATGTCTTATAAATGTGCAATTGTTGATGTTCCCTTCTCTGGATCTAAAGGAGCCCTAAAGATTGATCCTAAGAAATATGAACGCGGAGAAATGGCAAGAATTACACGAAGATTTGCACAAGAACTCATTAAAAGAGATCTTATTAACCCTAGTCAAAATGTTCCGGCACCCGATTTGGGGACTTCTGAGAGAGAAATGGCATGGATTGCTGATGAATATCAAAAATTAAATCCCAATGATATTAATGGCAAAGCATGTGTTACTGGGAAGCCTCTTCATAAAAAAGGAATAGCTGGAAGAAATGAAGCAACGGGAAGAGGAGTTCAGTTTGGCCTTCGTGAGTTTTTTCAAGATAAAAAACTCCTTGATACAAAAAAAATTGAAACTGGTCTTGAAGGGAAGACTGTTATTGTGCAGGGTCTTGGTAAGGTTGGCTATCATGCTGCGAAATGTCTTTCAGAGGATGATGGATGTAAAATAATTTCAATTGTCGAGAAAAGTGGCTCTCTCTTCAATGAGGATGGTCTTCCAGTAAAAAAAGTTAAGAAATGGCTTGATGAAGGTAAAACTCTAAAAAGATGCCCCTATGGAAAGTTTTTTAGTGACTCAGCAAAAGAACTTGAAAGAGAATGTGACATTTTAATTCCAGCAGCTGTTGAAAATGTTATTAATCAAAAAAATGCTAAAAATATTAAAGCTAAAGTAGTAGCTGAAGCAGCAAACGGACCAGTTACATACAATGGAGATAAGATTCTAAGTAAAAATGGAGTTTTAGTCATTCCTGATGTGTATCTTAATGCAGGTGGTGTGGTTGTTAGTTATTTCGAATGGGTTAGAAATATTTCTCAAATGAGGTTTGGCAGACTGGAAAAAAGAAGAGATAAAGCTCAAATAGAGCAACTCATAAAAGCTGTCGAAAAAATGACCAATCAAAAGATGCCTAAAGTAGATAAATTAAAGCTATTTGATGGAGTTGATGAAATTGATCTTATTAGATCAGGACTTAATGACATGATGGTAGATGCTTATCAAAACATCAGAGGGCAGATGCTTAGAAGCAAATTACCAAATTTAAAAATAGCAGCTTTTAAGCTTGCCTTAGAAAAGATTGCTGGAGCTTACGATACGATTGCTCTTTAGATCAACAATTATTTACAAATATTAAGTTGATGGAAAGTAGACAGGCTTTGATCCTAACTGCCACTCATCATACTTAAACATTATCTTTTTAAATTCTTCTGAATTTAAATAATTATTTAAAATCTTTTTAATTTTGCTTATCTCCTCAAGCGAATCAAACCATCCAGGATTTGCAATTCTGAACTGGCGAATGAATGGTAAAATTGAGATATCTAGTTTGTTTAAGTTTTCTCCAAATATCCACTTACCATTAGAAGCAATGGCCTCAAGATCAATTAATATCTTTAAACATTCAGATCTGTGGAATTCTGAATCTGCATTCTCATATCTTGTTGCATATTTATATCTATCTAAGTGATGTTTAAATGCTTCATCAAACTTTTTAATTAATGATTCTGTTAAATTTATTTGATCTGATCTCAAATTATTATTAAAAATATTACGCTTTTCTATTACCCAATTTACAATATCATAGCTTTCATCAATTATTTTATCTTCCAGAATAAGGATTGGGACAGTTCCTTTTGGAGATATCTCCAACATATGCTCTGGTTTATTACTCAACCTGATTTCTCTAATTTCGCATTTGATTTCAGCAAGCTGCAAAGCCATTCTTGCCCTCATTGCATAAGGACATCTTTTAAATGAATATAAAATTGGATAACTCATAAGGCTAATTGAGAACTTCTTCTTTTGGCCCAAGATGTTTCTGATTTCTCTGCTTTGCTAATTCCATTTGTTTTTGTCTGCTCTTATACCTAGATTTCTGCTCTTCTGTTGTTTGGTCAAAGCAATTTGGGCATGCAACTCCTCGAATATATTTTTTAGTTTTTTTATCGTTCTCAGTAATGGGCATCCTGCAACCATGACACATATCATAATCCCCTGAAGATAAATCATGTTTTACTGAAACTCTATCATCAAAAACAAAACATTCTCCGTCCCAAAGGGATTTATCTTTCGAAACAGATTCAAAATATTTCAAAATGCCTCCCTTCAGATGATAAACCTTCTTAAATCCTTCATTCTTCATGAGTGACGATGCCTTTTCGCATCTGATTCCTCCGGTGCAAAACATTGCAACTTTTTTGTTGTTTTTATCTTCTTTTGTAAAATCCTGCTCTTTTAACCATTTTGGGAAATCTCTAAACTTTTTTGTCTTTGGATTAATTGAATCTCGAAAGGTTCCTATGGAATACTCATAATCATTCCTGGTATCGATTAAAAGAATGTCATCCTCTTGAAGAAGAGAGTTCCAATCCTCAGGCTTAACATATTCTCCTACTGTTTTTACAGGATCAATGGATTTATCTCCAATAGTAACTATTTCGTCTTTTAATTTAATTTTTAATCTTATAAAAGGATTCTTTTTAGAGTCTGAGAATTTGATATCTAAATCTTCAAACCCTTTAAGGCCTCTTAAGTAAATTAAAGCTCTATTGAGATTTTCTTTTTCTTCTGCAGCAATGGTGCCATTGATGCCCTCGCTTCCAACCAAGATTGTTCCATAAATAGAAAGTTCTTTTAAAGTTTTCTTTAAAGAAATCTGAATTTCCAAAGGATTATCTATTTCAGAGAACTTATATAAGGCAGCTACTTTAAACATGATCAAATTAAAGCAAAAAATGGCGCGCCTGGGAAGATTCGAACTCCCGACCCACTGCTTAGAAGGCAGTTGCTCTATCCAGCTGAGCTACAGGCGCTTGGTCGGGGTAGTAGGATTTGAACCTACGACCACTCGCTCCCAAAGCGAGTGCGCTACCAGACTGCGCTATACCCCGGTGAAATGAATCTTAAAGTTTTAGAGATAAATAATCAATCTTCATTGGAATAATTATTTTAAGATGAGAAAATACTGAAATGGCAGCACAAATCCTTGATGGAAAGAAACTAGCAAATGAATCTGAAAAAGAAATCTTAGAATCTGTATTGCTCTTAAAAGCAAGTGGAATAATTCCGACCCTAGCAACTATTCTTGTTGGCGAAGATCCAGCATCTGAAACATACGTAAGAATGAAACAACAAACTTGTAAACGAGTTGGCATGGAATCAGTAGCAATTAATTTACCAAAAGAGACATCTACTGAAGAACTTCTATCAAAGATTGATGAACTAAATGATGATAAAACTATTCATGGTATTTTGTTGCAGCATCCAGTTCCCAATCAAATCAATGAAAGAGAATGTTTTGAGAGGATTTCTATAGAAAAAGATGTTGATGGTGTTACATGTTTAGGTTTTGGAAGAATGTCTATGGATCTCTCTGCATACGGATCATGCACTCCTGCTGGTATTATGAGAATGCTTGACTTCTATGATATAGACATATCTGGAATGAATGCTGTTGTGGTTGGAAGAAGTCCTATCTTAGGAAAACCTATGGCCATGATGCTTCTTAACAAAAATGCAACTGTAACAATTTGTCATTCGCAAACAAGGGAATTAGAGAATCATGTTAAAAATGCGGATTTAGTTGTTGGTGCGGTTGGTGTTCCGAAGTTAATAAAAAAAGAATGGATTAAAAAAGGTGCTATTGTAATTGATGCTGGCTATCATCCTGAAAAATGTGGTGATATTGATCTAGATGGAATCGAGAAAATAGCTTCATCATATACCCCTGTCCCAGGCGGAGTGGGCCCAATGACAATTAATACTTTAATTCTAAATACTATGGAGGCTGCTAGGAAAATTCTTAACTAGTTTCTTCCTTTTCCTCTGCAGTAACTTCTTCTTCAATTTCTGAATCTACAATAATTTCATCTGAGCTTGATTCACCATCAATATCTGTAAAAGGAAATGGAGGCAGGTCTGTTTGAAAAAGAAGATAAGAAATAATTTGATTATAAAACTTCAACAGCCAGGAACATACTCTTGATAAAGGTTCATTAACACTTCCAGTCAATAGGAAGAAGACAAATTGAATTAAAGCAAAACCAAAAAGAAAAGGAATACTAAAATTAAAAATGAATGCATAAATAAGCATATAGACAAGTCTTGCCCACTTACTAGTTTTTGTAATTTCTTCTCTATTAATTTGTTCCATAGCTATGATTCTACATCAAAATCCACATCAACATAAATATCACTATTTATAATCTGCTCCAAAAGTAATTCTTTGCTTCCGCTGTTAAACAGTATTTCATGCATACCTGATACAAGAGGCATCTTAATTTTAGAAGAGGAAATCTCATTGTGAATGATTCTAATAGTATTTAATCCCTCTGCTACCTGACCTACCTTATATTTTGCAGCCTCAATATTAAGACCTTCTCCAATTGCCCATCCAAACTGATAATTTCTTGATAACTTTGAAAAGCACGTAGCAACCAAGTCGCCCATTCCTGCAAGGCCTAAAAAAGTAATTGGATTTGCACCCTTATTTACGGCAAAGTTGCTCATCTCTGCCATACTTCTTGTCAATATAAGTCCTATAGCGTTTTCACCTACATCTAGAGAATGACAATATCCCGATATAATTGCATAAATATTTTTTAGAGCCCCAGCAAGTTCTATACCCTTAATATCATCACTTGTATATATCTTAAAAGTGCTTGAAGATAGAATCTCCCTTGCTTGATGGCAAAGGTCTGCATGCTTACTTGCTATGACGGTTCCAGCAACTTTTTCATCTGCAATTTCTTTAGCTAAATTAGGGCCGCTCAAAACACCCACCTTAATACTAGAATTATTAAAGTGCTTTTCTATTGCTTCGGACATTGTCATGAAAGGATTTTCATTGATGCCCTTTGTGCATGAAATTATCATCTTATTATCTATTGAGAAATTTGTGAGCCTATCCAGGACATCATTAATAATTTTACTTGGTGTAGCTACGAATATTATTTCAGATTGTGGAATAATTTCCTCAAGCTTTTCAGAAGCAAAAATATTACTAGAGAGTTTGAGTTCGGGATGATATTGAGTATTTTTACTTTCAGAATTTATTCTCAAAGCTTTATCAGAATCTTTCACCCACAGAGATACATCATGGCCTTTTGATGCAGCTAAGTTTGCTAGTACAGTTCCAAAGCTGCCCCCACCGAGGACACAAATTTTATAATTTTTACTCATTATTTAGAAAGATATTTATCTAGCTGTCGTAGATATTTGGAAGGATCTTTCGGAGATCCGCCTTCCGCAATTACGGCATAGTCATAAAGAAAATCTACGAATGCTTTGAAATCCTTGCCGTCTATTTTAGAAAGCTTTTTAATGAGCTTATGTTTCATATTTAACTCAAATATTGGAACTACATCACCCATTTTTTGACCTGCAGCTTCAAGAATCTTGCGAAGTTGTATTCCTGGTTCATTGCTTTGCAGAACTAAACAACAAGCAGAATCTTTTAATCGTGAGCTTGGTAAGACTTCAGAGACTCTATCTCCTAAATGGTTTGCAACTTTTTTTAACAGCTCATTTTGATCTTTTGTTGTTTTTGGTTTTACTTCGGCTTCATTGCTGGTTTTTGCGACGTTTATAAAACTCTTACCTTTAAATTCAAAAAGAGAAGACATCAACCACTCATCTATTCTATCAGTCAGTAATAGTACTTCTGTATTTTTAGATTTAAGTGATTCAAGATGCGGGGAGTTTAAGGCGCCTTCAAATGTATCAGCAACGCAATAGTAAATACCCTTTTGATCTGAGGGCATTCTGGAAATATAGTCGTCAAGCGTTTGATCCACATCGTGTGTTTCTTTATTTGATGTAGCAAATAATAAAAGTTCTGCAATTGATTCCCTATGTTCAGAATCTTCTGCAGGCCCCTCTTTAAGAACAAGGCCATACTCTTTCCAAAATTCTTTATATGCATCTATATCATTGTCTTTGAGTTTTTTGAGAGCATCAACAACTCTTTTGGTTAGAGCTTTCTTTATTGATTCCACTAAAGGGTGATCTTGAAGGATTTCTCTAGATACATTCAGAGGTAAGTCACTTGAATCAATAATGCCTCGAATAAATCTCAGATAAAGGGGTAAAAAGTGAACAGCATCATCCATGATAAAAACTCTTTGTATGTAAAGCTTTATTCCTCTTGGAGATTCTCTGTTCCAAAGATCAAAAGGCGGCTTTTTTGGAATATATAAAAGATTAGAATACTCCTGTTTACCCTCAACCTTGTTATGAATTGTTAGCAAGGGATCATCCTGATCAAAACTTATAAATTTATAAAATTCATTATATTCGTTTTGTTTAATTGATCTTTTGGGTTTGAGCCACAATGCATCTGCCTCGTTAATAATCTCCTCTTCCTCATCAATATTTGAAAGATAGATTGGGAAATTAATATATTGTGAATACTTATTAACGAGAAAACTTATTCTTTGCTTGTTAGCAAAATCATGATTTTCTTTACTCAAGTAAATGATTATGTCAGTCCCATGTGATTTCTTTTCAACTTCAGTAAGCTTATATTTATCTTCACCACTGCTTTCCCAAAGAATTGGTTGTGATGATTTCTTTTGTGCTGATTTAGAGAGTACTTGTACTTTTTCTGCAATCATAAAAACAGAGTAAAAACCAACTCCAAATTGTCCAATTAAATTTGAATCTTTCTTTTTATCGCCAGTGAGTTTTCCAAGAAATTCTGCAGTACCAGATCTAGCAATTGTCCCAATATTTTCAATTATTTCCTCTTCAGACATTCCGATACCATTATCAGATATGGTTAAAGTCTTATTTTCTTCATCGACAATGACCTTGATTTTTAAGTCATCAGAGAGACTTGCTAATTTAGAGCTACTTATAGATTTAAATCTAAGCTTATCAAGGGCATCAGATGCATTAGATATTAATTCTCTTAGAAAAATCTCTTTATTTGAATAAAGAGAATGAATCATTAACTGAAGCAACTGCTTAGTTTCAGTCTGGAAACTTTTTGTTTTACTTTTCCCCATAAGTTTATCCCCTGCTAATAGTTAATAATAAATTATGATATTTCAAGTTTTGTAATTGCTTTATGTTAGCGAAATCCTAACTATTTCTGTAATTGAGAAAATAAAGATAGAGATTGTTATATAGACACTTAACCTGTGAAGAAAGGTGAAAAGTCTATCCCATGACCTGTCTCTTGCAGAATTTGTCATAGGAATAATTATGTATCCTATGAATGCAAGGCTGCTATTTATAACTGCCATTATCAAAAAACTTCTTTCTAAAAAAAGATAAGAAATTAATACCGCTAGAAGACAAAATAAGAAAATTATTAAATAGTACCTTGGGAATATCCTTCTTAAAAACTTTGAAGCAGTCTCATTATCAAGAACTTTAAATACAACAGGAGCTGTAAGTAATGCTTGTGCAAAAATAATTCCTATAATTAATGAATAGGTTATCGATAAAAGTATTACAACAATAGTATCCATAATAACTGGCGGACCGGACGGGACTCGAACCCGCGACCTCCGGCGTGACAGGCCGGCATTCTAACCAAACTGAACTACCGGTCCGCATAAATATATGTTTGCGAATAATATCTTTTTAAAATAATTCTGCAAGTATATTTGAATGGTGGGTGATGACAGGCTCGAACTGCCGACCCTCTCGGTGTAAACGAGATGCTCTACCAAACTGAGCTAATCACCCACGGGTTTGTATTATATTGGCTATTTAAGACTATACAAAAGAAATTTTGTTATTTTTGCATTAAAAATGTTTCAGTATTTTCAAATAGGCTATTTTACAATGCTCAGCCTTGCAAAATATATACCAATGAGAGCAACAGCAGCAAAAATTATTTGGGCAAGATTAAGCCATTCTGAAAATATGAAGGCAGCTAAAATTGTTGCCGTAAGGGGCTGCATTAGCAATCCAATTGAACCATTTGATGGTGAGATCTTGCCTATACCAAATGTTATTAAAAACTGACCACCAAATTGGCAAACTAGAGCTAGCAAAAATAAATTAATCCATTCAAAATCTGATTTAGGAAAATTAATCCCTGAGTCAAGCATCATTGGGATAATTGAAAAAAGGCAACAGAAAAGAGTTGTATAAAATATCAAGTTCAGGGATGTTTCTTTTCCAAGCTTTGCAATTATCAATAGATATATTCCATATCCAATAGCGGCTATGATGCATAATAAATCTCCAACTATTTTTCCATTTGCATAATTGCTAGAAAAGATAATTAGGCCAGTTATTCCTAAGTAGGTTATTAAAAAAGATACTCCAAAACCTTTTGCGGGTGCTTCTTTAAAAATCATATAAGCAAAGAGAGCTACAAATATCGGAGCAGAGTTTACAATTATCGTTGCATTTGAAACTGAAGTTATATTCATACTGTAGTGCCAAAGAATTAGATCAGTTGTGAATGAAAGAGAAGCTATTGCGGTATATAAAATAGTATTTTTATTTTTGACCTTAAAAATAAAGGTCCTGTTTAGTGAATAATTAAGAATGGCTAGCATTGGTAAAGCCAGAAACATTCTCCAAAATAATATAGCTGAAGAAGAAAGCTCACTCCACTTAACAAATATTGGTGCGAAACCTATTAGCATTGCACCTAGAGATAGAATTAAAAAGAAATTTGCTGCCTGTAAATTTTTTAACATCTAGCTATACTCTGTTCATGGACAAAGATATTGTAGAGCAGAATAATGAAATAATCTCGGTTGGGGAATTAAACAGATCTGCAAAATACCTTTTAGAAAGTAACTTTCCTGCTGTTTCAGTTATAGGAGAGATCTCCAATTTAGCAAGGCCTGCATCTGGTCACATTTATTTTTCTCTGAAAGATGATGAAGGTTCAATTCAGTGTGCAATGTTTAAGGGGAGCAATATTGGTCTTAATTTCAATCCCAAGGATGGCGATGAATGCATTGTCTCAGGAAATATCAGTCTATTTGTTCAAAGAGGCAATTATCAACTAATTGCCAAGAAAATGATTCTTGCTGGTCAAGGAAATTTGATGCAGGAGTTTGAAAAACTTAAAAATAAACTTAAAGATGAAGGCCTTTTTGATGATGCAAACAAACTTCCTATTCCTGAAGCACCAAAACATGTTGCTGTTATTACTTCTGCATCTACAGCTGCATTGCAAGATGTTTTATCAACAATTGAAAGAAGAGCCCCAAATATGAGGATTTCTTTAAGTCCTGCAACAGTCCAAGGTGAAAGTGCATCAGATACAATCATTGACGCCCTTAGAAGAATACAAAATTATAACAATAACTCCTCAGACAAGATTGATTGTGTTCTTATTTGCAGAGGTGGTGGCTCAATAGAGGATTTATGGTGCTTTAATAACGAAGATTTAGCTAGAGAAATATTTAGCTTTGAAATTCCTATCATTTCTGGTGTTGGTCACGAAATAGACTTTACTATAACTGATTTTGTATCAGATCTTAGAGCTCCTACTCCAACTGCAGCTGCAGAAATTGTAAGTGAGTTTAATTTTAATCTTATTGAAAAGCTTTCAGAGATATCAAAAGATTTGGTATCTAAAATAAAAAATATCTTAAGGGATAAAAATCAGACTCTTGATTATCAAAGTTCCCATCTAAAGCATCCAGCTCATGTGATAAAAGAGCAAAATAGGATCCTTGTTTCAACTTATGAAAAATTAGAAATGCTTATTAAGCAAAAAATCTCGGATTCTAAATTGTCTTTTAAGGAAAATACTAATACTTTATACATAGAAAATCCTAAATACTTAATTCTTGACAGAAAGAATTCTTTGCAAAAAAACTATCAGTCTTTGAAAAATTTAATTCAATCTTTCATAAATAAATCGCAATCAAGAATTGTTACTTCTGAAAAAGTAATTAAATCAATTGATCCTCAGAATATCCTCGAAAGAGGATATTCATTGATAACAAATATGGAAGGAAGCGTGATTAAAGATTCTGCACAAGTTAGCGAGGGCGATGAAATAACTGCTAAATTAGCCGAGGGTTCTTTTGCAGCAAAAGTAGGAAAGAAGAATGTTTAAGTTTATAGCCTTATTTTTATTCTCAAGCCCTATTTTTGCTGTTGCGTACGAGGGAGATTCTGGAGGTATTTTTGCACTACCTGTCTCCAATGAATATAAAACAAATGAATATCTTTTGTTTGAAATAGATGGAAAAAGCTATGTAGTTGCAGGTATGCCTTATGTCTTAGAAGAAAAAGTTATAAAAATAGATGATAAAAAAATAAAAGTTTTGCCTGTAAATTATGGAGAGTCGAGAATTACAATCGCGAACGATAGTCTTGTAAACCCTTCCTCATCAGACCAAGAGCGAGCAGCTAAAGAAAGAAAATTATTGCAATTAGTTCTTTCAAAAAAAAGTAATTTTAATTTGAATGATTTGAGATTTTTAAGACCAGTCGAAGGGGCTGTAACTAGCGGTTTTGGTAAAAAGAGATTTATAAATGATCTTCCAAGAGCTCCTCATTTGGCTTTAGATTTAGATGGATTTAATGGAGATCCTATTGTTGCACCCTTAGATGCAAAAGTAGTTCTGGTCGATAACTTTTTTTATAGTGGCAATATTATAGTTTTAGATCATGGAAGTAATGTTTTTACTTCTTATAGTCATATGAACAAAAGCCATAGAATGGTTGGAGATTTTGTAAATAAAGGTGATTTAATTGGAGAAATTGGCTCTACCGGAAGAGTTACCGGACCTCACCTGCATTGGGTAATTTATATGAATGGAAACAGAATCAATCCAGAAATAGTTTTAAATAAAGATTTCCCTATGAATCTTCTTGCAAACTATCAAGATGTCCCTGAAGACTTTCCTCTGTCTGAGGAGTAAGAAGACTTAGTACAACCTCCCCTCCTGGACTAATAAAATATGTTGCAGGTAAAATTGCTGGAGATTCTATGCCCCATATTTCTCTTGGATGAGATGTTATTGATGGAATATCAACACCAAATCTTAATATTAATGGATCTAAGTATTCTGGTTCGAGACGATCAAAATTGTATGCAAATACTTCAATATCAGGATTAGATTCAGCAAAATTAACTAATTCTGGCATTTCTTTCAAGCATGGAGGACACCAATCAGCCCAATAATTTATAACTATCCAGTTTTCATCAAGATTGTTCTTAAATTTGCTATTTACTTTATTAAAATGGATATCGCCTGAGCTACAAGAATAAAAGAGTACAAAAAGTGGTAATAATTTTATAAAATTTCGCATCAGACCTATTTTGAGACATGTTAAACTTTTTTCAATACCCATCTTCTAGCTTATTGATAATTTTTCTTTTAATTATTAATAAATTTTTTATTTTAATTCTATATAAACTGCCCCTATTGATATTCAGTTTTTGGGCAGTTCCACTTATATTTTTTTCATTTTTTCTTCATAAAAAGTCAATAAAAGGTTATCAATCTTATGCATTTATACTTTTGCTTTATTTTATGCTCTCAAGCTTGCGAGTTTTTGGTGTTCCAAATCCATTACCTTTTGATATAACTGAATTGATATTAGTTGTTTTAGCTTTCATTAATGCTTTGTTTGGGCCAAAAAATATAAATAGCAATTGACATGTCAAGCAAACTTGACATAACATAATTACATGATTATTTTAATAACTATAACAATATGGTGCTTTTCTGCACTTGCTCTGAAGTTTTTACCACTTCTTATTAGCTTAATTTAATATTTATATATAGATATGGCCAAGATTACGCATAAAGGAATGTGGATAGAGCTTAAGTCTCTAGATAAAGAAGCAAAAAGCAAATACATACTTTGTAATATCTTTCTCTTTGCAGGGGCTCTTCTTTTTGGTGTTCATCTTGCAGCAGTGGGTGGACTAGGTATTGAAGTATCGAACGAAGTTTCGCCATCTCCAGCCTTAGTTGTCGTAAGAGTTCTCTCATTAACTTTTATGTTAATAGCAGCATGGCTATACAAAGAATTTTTTGCAACACAAGATGAATTCCTTAACAGATATAATGAATTTGTTCTTAGTAATGGGGCTATCGGTTTTCTTTTTGTTGGTTTTCTTATTTCTATTCTGTCTCCGTATATTGATTATCAAGTAACTTTTTATGAGTATTTTCTTGGTTTTGCCCTTGGAACAATTATTGGCGGATATAGATTTCATAATAAATTTATTGGTTAATGGATAATTCGATCAAACAATTAAGAGAACAAATGGGTTTAAGTCAGGCAGATTTAGGGAATTCTGTTGATGTTAGTAGGCAAACAATTAATTCAATCGAAAATGGTAAATTTGATCCAAGTTTACCTTTGGCACTTAAGTTAGGTAAATTCTTTAACACACCTGTTGAGCAAATTTTTTTGACAGGTAACTTTAATAAATAGGAAATATTATGGAAAAAGCTAAAAGCATAATGGCGTTTGTGGACAATCTTCTAGGGAAATTTAGAAGAGTGTTTGTAAATATTCTTACAGTTCTTCTTTTAATGCTCATCACTTTAGGCATATTTGGAAGTTTAGATTCATTATTCCAGTCTGATGAAATAGAAACAAAAGATCAAATCCTCTATCTAGAGCCTAATGGAGTAATTGTAGATAAAGCAATAAGCAGAAATGATCCATTTGAAGAATTTGAAATTTTTGGAAGCTCTGCCAACCAGATTGAGTTAGAAAATATCCTTAAAGTAATTAACAATGCTGGGACTGATGATAATCTCAAAGCTATTTATCTTGATGTTGATGGCTTGAGAGCTTATTACACTTCTGCATTGAAAATAGCTGATGCTCTCTTTGAAGCAAGGGAAAATGGTAAAGAAATAATTGCTTTTACTAGCGGCTTAGGAACTACTAATTATCTTATAGCCTCTCAAGCAAATGAGGTAATTCTTGAAAAAGATGCATATGGATCAGTTACTCCTTTTGGATTTAGCAGAGTAAGACAATATCAAAAAGATTTTTTTGAAAATATTAAAGTTGATATGAATGTCTATGCAGCTGGTGATTTTAAATCAGGCCCTGAAGGTTATACCAGAAATAATATGTCAGAAACTGATAAGTTGGCTTGGGAAGAATTTGTGACGCCAGTTTGGGAAAAATATAAGACTAAAATCGAAGCTGCAAGAGGTTTTGAATCTGGAAAGATTCAATATATTGGAGATAATTATCACTTGCTAGCTTCAGAGAATGGTGGCGATGATAATGAAACTGCTCTATCAGTTGGCTTAGTTGATAAATTAATGACAAAACAAGAGATTAGAAACTATATGATTGAAAAGTTTGGCAGTGATGATGATTATGAGTGGCCTGAGGGAATAACTGGCAGAGAGTATCTTTCAACTCTGGAAGACGAAAAAATTAGTAAAAAACAACAAAGAGCACAGGATAAAAATAAGATTGCTGTTATCCATGTCGAGGGAGCAATTGTTACAGGTGGAATAGACTTCAATACCGCTGGTTCAGGAGGTATCGTTAAAAATATTAATAAAGCCAGAGATGATAAAAATGTAAAAGGAATTATCTTAAGAGTTAATAGCCCTGGCGGAGATGTTTATGCTTCTTCGATGATTACAAATGCTTTAGAAGAATTTCAATCTACTGGAAGGCCTGTATTTACATCTATGGGTGACATTGCTGCATCAGGCGGTGTTTGGGTAACAACAACTTCAGAGGAGATATGGGCTGAAGATACCACTCTTACTGGCTCAATTGGAGTATATAGTATTGTTCCTGATGTAAGCCCCCTTGAGAATTGGGCTGGCATCAACTATGACGGCGTGAGCATGACAAAGGCCGGTGATATTTATGATTTAAGTAGAGGAATGAATGAAGAGCTTAATAAGCAATTCAGGGAAAATACTGAGAACTTCTATAAAGAATTTGTTTCAAAAGTTGCCGATAATAGAGATATGGAATATTCAGAAGTTCTTAAGTTTGCGGGTGGAAGAATATGGCGAGGCGATACTGCTCTTGAACTAGGTTTAGTCGATAAATTGGGCTCACTAGATGATGCAATTGACTCTATGGTGACAAAACTTGAATTAGAGGACTATAAAGTATTTTCTTACAACACTGAAGTTGAGTTTGAGTTCGATTTTAATTTACTAATTCAAAATAAACTCCCCTCTCAGATTCAGGATTTATTAAATGAAATTAGTGGTCTTAATAGGATGCTTTTATCAGATGAAGATAGATATGTGGTGGCCTATTGTTTTGATTGTGGCTTTAAGAATTTCGAATAACTTCTTTTATAAGATTTAGACCTATAGATTTTTTTCTTTCTAGGGACTCTTTCTCAAGCTGAGATAGAGTCCTGAATATAGTTTTAATATCTCTTCTAGAATTATTCATAAGATAATTCAAATTTTTATCAGAAATTTTTATGTTAAGATTTTTAGAGATTGCTTGGGTGGCTTCTAACAGCTCATCATCATTGATAGCCTTCAATCTTAATATTTCCATTTTTTTTATCCTAGAGACAAGATCAGGAATTGCTTCAAGCTTATTAATGCTGCCTGATAATAAAAGAAGGCACTCTTTTTCATAGCATTCATTAATGAGATTAAAAAGCGCAATCTCCCAATCTCTTCGTTTATTTATGAGATCTATATCATCAATACAAATTAAATTAAGTTCACTTACACCTTCAAGTATAGATGGATCAAGGTTTATTGCTTCTTGCATAGGGATATAAATTGATGAATTATTAGAATTAGAAAAATCATTGCATATAGCCTGAAGCAAGTAACTTTTTCCATTACTACCTAGATCGTCTATAAATATCTGAACCCCTTTATCGGAGCTGAGTAGAATATTTTGAAGGATTTGAATAGTTTTATTGTTTTTTTTTGAGACAAAGAAATTATTTAAAGATGCTCTCTCGTTAATTTGAATTTGCAGAGCAAGTTGGCGAGGATTAGACATTTTGTTTTATGAAATTATTATTAAGCCACCATCTAAAATAACTTATAAGACTAAGTAATGAAATAAAACCAATTAAAATATGGAAAATCTGTATATTTATAACCACATTAAAGATTGCAAAAGTTATCAAAACTAAAATATAAATTATTTGAGAGGTTGTAGTTATCTTACCAATTAAATTTGGAGATGGAGTTTTTTCGGTAATTGACATCTCAAATGCTGCTCCAAGCAGAATAAGTAGGTCTCTAAAAACAAAAATTACAAAGACTGAAAGAGGTACAATTTGATTTAACCAAAGCGCAGTTATTGAACCAATCATAAGAAGCTTGTCAGCAACTGGGTCCAAGATTTTTCCTAAATCTGTTTGCCATTTGAAAAATCTAGCTAGAAAACCATCAACTGCATCTGAAACTGATGCAATAGCAAATAAAATCAATGCAAAAATATATTTCCCAGCGAGGAGATTTAGAACTGTTGGAATAACTAAAGATATTCTTATTAAAGAAATAAGGTTAGGTATAAATCTTAAATAATGCTTCATATAGAATTTAATGATGCCTGAATTAGTTTTGTCGCAGAGCTTTCAAGTGAAAAATCTTTATGTGTTTGAACAGATTTCATGAATTGATCTTCTGTACCAAATATTGTTAAAGAAAAGGATATTTCGTTCTGCTGAAATGATTTAATTGAGTATTCTTTAATTGAGATCATTTTATCAAGAGCATCTAAAAGATTATCTAAATGTTCAGCTGAGGAAACTTTAGTAACCTTCATCATTAACTTCCTTTCTGAGCTATCCAAAATAAAGTTACTAAGGTAGTCTGTAGATAAATCCTCAAATAAAAGTCTAATCTTTTCAATAATTTCATTAGAATCTTTAAAAAATGATATTTGATCTTTATAGCTCATCGACCAATTATTGATTCCTGATCTTGAAATAATAAATGACTCAAAATAATCATACTTATATTGCTCGAATTCATTATCATCCTTGATCTCAAAAAAATAATCTTTTTTTTCAAGGTTTATTGTGTTTTGAGGGAATTCAAAAAATAGTCCGCGTTTTTCTGAAATATCATTAAAAATTTCTTGTATTGAAGACTCTAGTCTTGTCTCGTAAGGCACTGACTCAATTTTAAAGGGTTTATTGAAGCCATTATCAATTTGGATATCTAAAAAAATAATTGGTCTATTTCTTCCAATAAATCTAATACTACTATCAACAAATTGACTCATTACAATATCCTCTTCAAAAGAAGCTTGAAGAAAATTTCTTTCGTTATTTCTTACAACGGCATATCTCCTCAGAAAATCTTTTGAGTTGAAGTTTCCTCTAATCATTTTTGCTTTTTCAAAGTCTTCATAACCTATGAGTCTAAAAACAAGGTTATTAAATGCTTCATCAATGGATTTATCTATAGACTCATCTTTAATTTCTATAGTAATTTTAAAAAGATCATCAAAATCCTTTGCAAAAATCTGATTAGAAAAGATAATGATTAAGAAAATACTTTTTACGATGGCCATCTTCATATAATTATTTTAAGGTACTAGAGCAATAATGAAAAATGATCCCTACAAGAAAGCAGGCGTTGATATAAAAGCAGGAAATGATTTAGTCGACAAAATCAAAAAAGATGTAGCGGGTACTTTCGATAAAAACGTTTTGGGCGGAATTGGAAGCTTTTCAGGTTTTTATTCTCTCCCTAAAGGTTTTAAGAATCCAGTTCTTGTTGCTTGTACAGATGGAGTGGGCACTAAAGTCGCCTTGGCCCAAAAGAACTCTTCACTGGGAACAATTGGACAAGACTTAGTTGCAATGTGTGTAAATGACATGATTACTTCTGGGGCGCATCCACTATTCTTTCTTGATTATTTTGCATCCTCAAAACTAGATGTTAATGAAACAGCAACAGTCATAAAAGGGATTGCAAAAGCATGTAAAAAAACAAATTGTTCACTTATTGGTGGCGAGACTGCTGAAATGCCAAATCACTATATCGGTAAGAATTTTGATTTAGCTGGATTTTCAGTAGGTATTGTTGAAAAAAAGTTAATTATTGACTCCTCAAAAGTAAGAAAAAATAACATCATAATTGGGATTGAATCTAGCGGAGCTCACTCTAATGGTTACTCATTGATCAATAAATTAATTAAGGAATCAAAACTAAGTAAGAGTGAAAAAGAGAGATTAGTTAAGCTTGCTTTAAAGCCTACTCATTTATATACAAATGTAATTTTGGATTTAATAAAAAAAGTTAAAGTTAGGTCAATTGCTAATATTACTGGAGGTGGTCTTACAGAAAATATTCCTAGATCAATTCCTAATACCTTATCCTCTGAAATATATTTAAATAACTGGAAAATGCCACCATTCTTTTCAAACCTTCGAAAATTAGGAAAGATTCAAAAAAGTGATATGTTGAGAATATTTAATTGTGGAATTGGAATGACTTTAGTTATTGAGCCTAAGGATTTAGATTCCACTATGGAGGTGCTCTCCAAGCATAAATTTAAAGGGTACATGATTGGAAGAGTTATAAATAAATCATCATCAGCAATAACTTTTCTTTAATGTTCAAAATAGCTGTTTTAATCTCAGGAAATGGATCAAATCTTGAAGCTCTTATTGATGCTTGCAAAAAGAATCTTATCAATGGATCGGTTGAAATCATAATTAGCAATAATCCAGATGCATATGGTATTGAAAGAGCAAAAAATCATTTTATAAATTATAAGATCATTGATAACAATAGATTTCACACTAGAGAAGATTTTGATCGAGCTCTTGCAGAAGAATTACAAGATTCTAATCCCGATTTGATTGTCCTTGCAGGATTTATGAGAATACTGACTCCTGTAATGATCGAAGCCTTCAAGAATAAGATTATAAATATACACCCATCTTTATTACCAAAATATCCTGGTCTGGATACTCATAATTCAGTTATAAAAAATGGAGATTTAAAACATGGTGTAACAATCCATTATGTAAATGAAGTTTTAGATGGTGGTCAAATTATTGCTCAAGGAGAAATATCCGTGAATGCAAATGAAACATCGGAAGAACTTGAGACAAGAATTCACGCAATAGAACATGTTATGCTTCCGATGGTAGTCTCAAAGTTTGCTGATGGAACAATTAATGCAGAAAAAATTATCTATGAAAAATTTAAATAAATACTTTCTATCTATTATATTTCTAAGCTTAGTAACTTTTCTTTCAGCAAGTGAAAATATTTATGAGTATAAGATTAGGTTCAAAATAAAGAATGTAATCTCACTTGATGGAATTAAAGAGCTTACTAGCAAAGGTAATGATACTTATAACATTGTCTTTACTGGTAAAAATAGAATGCTAAATGCAGAGCTCAATCAGGAAGCAGAGTTTAAGTATCTTAATTCAAAGGTCTTTCCTAAATATTACTCTCAAAAAATAAAAGTTCCTCTAAGAGGAGTATTGAAGCAGACCATTGAATATGACTTTAAAAACCAAAAAATTGCATCAACTGGAGATGTAAACTGGGTCATAGACTTTTTAGGCGAATCAACTCCACTTGATCCCGTTTCTAGTGGCTTCCAAATTAGAGAAAATGTTAAGAAAGGTCTCACTAATTTTGATATAAATCTAATTAAGCTCGATGAGGGTCTAATTTATAAAAGTTCTTACTCAGTCGTTGGAGAGGAAGTTCTTGAGATTAAGGATACCAAGTACCCTTGCATTGTTCTTGAAAGGGTAGCCAATGAGAGAAAAACTCTTTACTACGTTGCAAAAACCTTGGATTTTATTTTAATTAAAGTAGAAGATGAAAGAAAAGAGAGAATGCTTTCAATCGAAGCAGAAAAAATACTAAGTTTTGGGTAGCGTCACACCGGTTTGGCCCTGATATTTTCCATCTCTGTCCTTATAGCTTACCTCGCATTGCTCATCTGATTGATGAAATATCATTTGAGCTACGCCCTCACCTGCATATATTTTAGCTGGCAAATTGCTTGTGTTTGAAAACTCAAGAGTGACATGACCTTCCCACTCAGGCTCAAGGGGAGTAACATTTACTATAATTCCACATCTTGCATAAGTTGATTTGCCAAGACAGATAGTTAGCACATCTCTGGGTATCCTGAAATACTCTACCGTTCTTGCCAAAGCAAAAGAGTTGGGGGGTATTACACATACATCTGAGTTAATATCTACAAAGCTTTTTTCATCAAATGATTTAGGATCAACTATCGCAGAATGAATGTTAGTAAACACTTTAAATTCATTTGCACATCTAACATCATATCCATAGCTTGAAAGACCGTATGATATAAGTCTTGAGTTATCATCAGAATACCTTATCTGGTCCTCTTGAAATGGCTCAATCATGCCATGCTCAACTGCCATTTTCCTTATCCACTTATCTGATTTAATCGTCATTTATTTCAACCCTTCCAATGATTGATCTAGCTATTGTATTACTATCAACATACTCTAACTCTCCTCCGATTGGAATACCATAGGAGATTCTTGAAACCTTAATATTCTCAACATGATCCTTGATAAATATCGCAGTTGCATCGCCCTCAACAGTAGAGCTTAGCGCAAGAATTATCTCTTTTATGTCTTCTTTATCAATCCTCTCTAAAAGTTGAGGTATTCCTAGATCATCTGGACCTAAGTTATCAAGTGGTGAGAGCCTGCCCATTAAGACATAGTATTTTCCTTTATAACCACCAGTAGATTCTATCGCTAAAAGATCAGATGGACTTTCAACCACGCATATAGATTGTGAATCTCTTGTCTCATCCTGGCAGACATGACATAAATCATTTGTTGTTAACATTCTGCATGACTTGCATCTTTGAATATTGTCGAGCGCATCACTCAGAGAGCTAGATATCTCTCTGGCACCGCTTTTATTTTTGTCAAGAAGATATAAAGCCATTCTTTGTGCAGATTTCTTTCCAACGCCAGGAAGAATTGTTAATGCTTTTATTAATTTATCTAATAAATCGGAACTCATTTTTAATTCTTTATTTTAGTTACAACCTCGATTTCTCCATCAAACTCATCTAGAAAGTTTTTAATTTCAGAATCATTTGAGAGTTCATTTTTTGTGTTTTCAATATCTTTAATTTTATTTTCTTCATTGATTTTATTTGGAGAAGATGAAGAAATACCCTCTTCCAGAAAAACCTCAATCTTACCAAATTTCTCTTTAACCTTTCCCTCAAACTCACTAATTATTTTTTCAGGAATATCAAGTTGATCTTTTGATCCACATAAGAATAATTTTTGGTCATTAAATCTTCCAAATGAAAGATTACCAAAATAATTCTTAGCAAAAGATGAAAGCTGCATATTGTTGAATAAATCAGGCCAAGATGAGGAGTTTATTTCATGACTTTCTTGAGCAATTTCATTTATCAAACTTTTTTCTTTTTTTGCGCTCTTTATTGGGGCTTTATTAGTCTTTTTTTTTTGAGTTTTGACTTCGCCAGTATTCATGTTTTGAACAGGCTGAAAAGCTAACATTCTTAATAAACACATCTCCACTGCTTCTCTTGGTGATGGGTGAGTATGAATCTTTTGGAAAGAGTTAAGGCCAATTTCATATATGAGCTGGCAATACTGTTCATCCATTTTAGATGCTATTTTGGCAACGGGTTCTTTGTTTGAGTTTTTAAGAACTTGGTGCAAAGAAACTTCATGGATATTTGAAATTAAATCTTTTAAAAGAGCTTCATAATCTGGGTTAAGTTTTTCAATATTATTTAAGGTTTTAAATGCATCTTCTTTTCTTCCATCAGTTATAGAATCGAGTAACTCATAAATTAAACTATCATCAATTGTGCCTAAAAGTTTTTTTACATCATCAGCAACTAACTTTCCATTACCATGAGCAATAGCCTGATCAAGAAGAGTTAAGCCATCTCTAACTGATCCTTCAGCAGACTTTGCAACCAAGGATAAAGACTCATCATCTGAATTAATTCCTTCTTTTTCACAAATTTTTCTGAAATGTTCTTGAAGATTATTTCGAGATACAGTTTTAAGATTTAACTGAAGGCATCTAGAAATTACTGTTTTAGGAACTTTTTCAGGATCCGTAGTAGCCATAAGAAAGATGACATGACTTGGAGGCTCCTCAAGCGTTTTTAAAAGAGCGTTAAAGCTTCCTTTAGATAACATATGAACCTCATCGATTAAAAAGATTTTAAATCTTGAAACGCTTGGTGATGTATGAACAGACGAGAGAAGTTCTCTCATATGCTCGACTCCAGTCCTTGAAGCTGCATCGATCTCCAGAAAATCAATACTTTTTCCCTCTTGAATAGATATGGATGATTCACATTTATTGCATGGCTGTGAAGTTGGAGCATCAGATGACATGCAGTTGAGACACTTTGCAAGGAGTCTTGCAATTGTTGTCTTACCTACTCCTCTAGTTCCACTAAAAAGGAAGGCTTGATGCACTCTTTCTTGCTCAATACTATTCTTAATTACTTGAACAACATGGTCCTGACCAATTACTTCATCAAAGGAATTAGGTCTATATTTTCTTGCAAGAACTTGATAAGACATAAGTACCAAATAATAACATGTACTAGTCTAAAACTGATTCAATTTGATAAAAAGTAAATCCTTTATTAGATAAAAAGTTCTTTTGCTTTTGAAGCATCTGGAAGTCTTTGCTAGGGCCATCCGGGAATCTTTTTTTGAAAGATAATTCAGCTAAGTTTTCCCAATCATCAAACTTATCGATCTCATTAGAAATGAGTGACTCATTTACACCCCTTTTCTCAAGCTCTGCTGAAATCTTAATCTGACCAAAGCCCTTTTTTCTTCTTGCCTGAACGTATTCCTCTGCAAATCGAGAATCACTTAAAAGATTCTTTCCCTCTAATTTATCTAGAGTTAGATTAATACCCTCTTTTGATTCAAAGCGCTTAGTTAATTTTAGAAAAAGTTCCTTACGAGAATGCTCTCTTCTTGATAAAAGATCTAGTGCTTTGTTATAAATTTCGGCTGGCGCCATTAGTTATTAAATGGCTGAACTCTACTTCTATAGTTTGATTTAACAACTTTAACTCTTTGTCCCTCAAAAAAACTATATTTATCTGATACCTCTTGAACAATAGATATGATTTTTTCATTATCAAGCTGTATTGTTAGCTCAATAGCCCTTTTCTCATTAACCTTAGACCCTATCTCTGCTCCTACAGCTGATCCAATTAAAGCTCCAATTACACCTGCAGCAACAGGCGCTTTATCATTATCAGAGCCTAAATCACCTCCTACAGCAGCTCCAGCAGCCGCCCCAAGGTCTCTATTTCCTTCAATAACTACTGACTCTAGTTGAAGAATTGTTCCTAAAAGAACTGTTTCGATCTCGCCGGCCTGATATTTTGAAATTGATTCAGGTTTATAATCTGCCATGGAGCAAGCAGTCCCAATAATAAGAATAAATATTAAGTTAATGCTTTTAAGAGTCTTCATTTTCTTCTTCCTTTTCTTCTAACAAATACTTTTCAGTTAAATCCTCAGCTATTGCATAATAAAATCTGCCCTTATTTCTTCCATCAAGAAGCTTTACTTTTAAGACTTCATTTGAATAAAGTTTTTCTGTAACTTCAATTTCATATCCTTTTCTTAATCTTACAAGATCCCTTGAATCAACTACTGAAAACACATCCCAATCATTAAATATTCTGACCCTATGAGTGTGATACGCATCAGAAGCAATTTGGTAAAGAACCTCCCCCGAACCATTCAGGGATGCACTGCTCCTAACGTTTAACTTCCACACTTGACCCACCTCAATTGAATCACTATCTGTAAACGAATTTAGGCTGAGGAATAATGGAAGGGCTAGCAAAAGCTTAGTTAGTTTGATTTTAGTTTTCATATTTATATAGATAAAAAAAAATTAATTTAGTTCCATTTATTGTAGTTTTTTCTTGAAGTTTTGTAATAAAAAATCCACATTTTTATTGAATTTTTGATTTTTAACCATAATTAATAAATTGTAAGTGCCATAAGGGCTTACACAATATTAACCAAGCATGCCTTTTAGGATGCTAATTAGTCGCTAAGGAGGACTATTATGTTAAATTTTACTGATCCATTTTTCTCAACTAGAGTTCTAGGATTTGAATCCCTTTTTGATAGACTACAAACTCTATCAGAATCTTCTTCAAGATCGTCATACCCGCCCTACAATATTAGGCGAGAAGGAAATGATATTTTTGTAGAAGTTGCTGTCGCAGGTCTTTCTAAAGAAGATCTAGACATAGAGCTAGCTGATGGAATTCTATCAATTTCATATGCTGGACCAAATACTCAAGTAGTAAATGGTAGCAATGATCTTATTTATCAAGGGATTGCTCAAAGAGCATTTCAACAACAATTCACATTATCTGATGATGTGGTTGTAAAAGGTGCTGAACTTATCAATGGACTTCTTACTCTATATTTAGAGAAAATAATTCCAGATGAAAGAAAGCCTAAAAAAATTGAGATTAAATCACCTAAAAAAATATTAGGTAAATAATAAGTATGAGAAAATGGGGCTTAAAGCCCCATTTTTTTAATTCAATATGAATAAAATTATCTTTTCAATATTACTGTTCTTTTCTTTTTTTGGCTCTGCTGATCCAGTTGATACTGGTCATGCCAGAATCAGCTTAATTAAAGATCATAGTGATTTTGTTCCTGGAACTTCTATAAACATCGGCTTAAAAGTTTCAATGGATAAGGGCTGGCATACATATTGGAAGAATCCTGGAGATTCAGGAGGGCCGATAGAGGTTGACTGGGACTTGCCAGAAGGCTTTAGTGTTAGTGATATTAAGTGGCCTCTTCCGGAAAAGATTGAGTACCCTCCTTTAATGACCTACGGGTATGAAGATTTTGTTATTTATCCAATGGTTTTATCAATTCCTGCTGATTATTCAAATGATTATTTTGAAATGACTGCTGATATTCTTATTTGCGCAGATGTATGTATTCCTGAATCAGGGAAAATATCTTCAAACTTGTTAGATATTGAAAGTGATTCATTAATATATGAATGGTTAGAATCTATTCCATCAAAGTCTATACCAATTAAAACCTCTCTTGCTGATGATAATTTAGAAATAAGATTCACTTTTGAAAAAGAAATCAAAGAAATTTATTTCTTTCCGGATAAAAATAATTCAATAGATTATTCCTCAAAACAAAATTTTTATAAAAAGGATGATAGTTACTTTCTTTCTATAAAACTTTTTAATGATGAGATACAAAATGTTTCTGGTGTGCTGGATATAGACGGATATGGTTATAACGTTTCTAATGGAATGCTTGAGGATGCAAATAAGGAAGGTCTTTCGCTTTTCACTGCATTGATATTCGCGTTGCTTGGAGGTTTAATTCTTAACTTAATGCCCTGTGTATTCCCAGTTATTTCTCTCAAAGTACTAAGCTTTGTTTCAATGGGAGGAAGCTCACCAAGGAAAATCCGTAATCATGCTCTGGTTTTTACATCAGGTGTTATCGCTTCCTTCATGTTGATAGCCTTAGCAATTGTTTTATTGAAGCAGGCTGGAAATTTTGTTGGATGGGGTTTTCAGCTCCAATCACCTCTTATAGTTGGAATGCTAAGCATGATAATGGTTTTCATTGCATTGATCCTTATCACCGATAATAGTTTTGGAGAATCTCTTACAAAGCTCGGCAACATTGAGACCAGCAAAAATGGCTACTACTCTTCATTTTTAACAGGTGTATTAGCTGTTGTTGTTGCATCTCCATGCACTGCTCCTTTTATGGGAGCTGCTCTTGGATATGCCCTAATACAGCCATCAGGCGAAACTATTCCAATATTCCTATCATTGTCACTAGGATTTTCACTACCCTACTTACTTTTAGCAGCAAATCCAAAATTAATTGATTTCTTGCCAAAGCCAGGTAGTTGGATGGTAACTCTAAAAGAATTCTTTGCATTTCCAATGCTAGCTACAGCATTATGGTTACTTTGGGTGTTTTCTCTGCAGGTTAATCAAGTCCTTGTAATTTTCTTATTGATTGGTTGGTTATTATTAGCACTAAACTTTTGGGTCTTTCAAAAAAACTACAAGACGATAAACAAGATTATATTTCTTGGTATATCAATTTTTACTATTATCTTTTTCCTTCCAGAAGATGACAATGTTGAGACTAAGCAAAATATAATAATTGGTTCTGCTACCGAGTGGTATGAAGGTATTGAAGATGATCTAAGAAATAAAAATCAACCTTACTTTATAAACTTCACAGCTGCTTGGTGCATCACTTGTCAAAGTAATGAAATAACAGCCTTTTCTAAAGATAATTTTAAAAGTCTTTTGGAAGAAAAGAATATCGAATATATTAAAGCTGACTGGACTAATAGAAACGATGCTATAACAAGATCTTTAAAAAAATATGGGAGATCAGGTGTGCCTTTCTATGTTTATTGGGAGCCTGGTTTCGAAAATCCAAAAATTTTGCCTGCAATTCTAACAGATCAAATCATTAAAAATAATATCTAAAATATATACTTAGCCCATTCGCTATCTGGAAAAGTGTTCTCATCTATTTTGTGTCCATTTAGTAGATGTGAAAAACTAGGTTTAAATGGTTCCCTAATTGGCTTCTGTAGAGTTGATCCTTTTGCAGAATTGCATGATTTACAAGACGTAACAACATTTTCCCAATTAGTTGGTCCATTTTTAGATTTTGGAATTACGTGATCAAGAGTTAATTCATTCCTAGAAAAGATATTTTGGCAATATTGGCATGTATAGATGTCCCTTAAAAAAACATTTGATCTTGAAAACCTTACATAATTATGGAATTTATGAAATCTTTTAAGCATAAGAATGCTTGGAAGCTCAATTGAAATTGATGGTGATCTCACATACTGGTCATCATATGATTTTATTAAAATAACATTTCTTGCAAGTAAAAGCTTTATGGCTGTTTTCCAATTTATAACGGAAAGCGGAAAAAAGCTTACTGGTTTTCCGTTCCCATTGAGAAGAAGACAATCTTGTGACAATTTTTTTCCTATATGTAAAATGAGTTTAAAAATACTATAATTGTCCATAGGAACCAATTCAATACTTTTTGTTAAAGTTTGGGGGAGAATATGGAAGGACCACAGTTTATTTTATTTGGAACAACGCACATAGTAAGTCTTGCATTTATTTTTGCCGTTATGATTGCCTTTCCAAAAATTATTAATAACTATTTGCCTGCAAAAAAAGAATTAATTGGAAGGATTATTGGATACCTAGCGATTTTTCATACTTTCTTTTCTCCATATAGCGATCTTTATCTTGTTGTTGAGCCTTATAGCTGGAAGGAAGTACTACCATTCCATATGTGTGACTTTTCACTAATCTTTATTGCAATTTATCTTCTTGGAGGAAGCAAGTTCTTTTTTAATTGTGCATTCTTTTGGGGAATTGCCGGGGCAACAATGGCGCTTCTAACTCCAGATATTCCTTATGGTTTCCCAAGTATGAATTTCCTTATGTTCTTCTATGGCCATGGTTTAATTCTTTTTGGTGTTTTTTATGCAGTTATTGCTATGAATCAAAGACCATACTTCAATGAAATGAACAGAGTTATAGCATTTACCTTACTTTTGGCTATCCCAATATACTTCATCAATATTATTCTTGGTGAGCCTGCTAACTTTTGGTATCTAGCTGGTAAACCAGCTGGCGGAAGTATAATGGACTTTATGCCTGATCCACCTATGCATATTGTATATACTCTTCCAATTGCACTTGCTGCATTTTACTTGGTCTATCTTCCTTATTTTATTAAAGATAAGGTCAAATAATAGTTGTTAGAACTTAAAAAAGAACTTGGAAAAATTCAAGATTCCTTTTCTAGGATTTCCGAGATTATTTACCAAACTCCTGTTCTTTCCAGTATAAGCATAAACAAAGCCTTAAATGTTGATATAACCTTCAAGGCTGAGTGCCTTCAAGAAACAGGTTCGTTTAAATTAAGAGGGGCTTCTTCAGCCATATCAGCACTCTCTGAAGAAGAAAAATCTAGAGGAGTAGTTGCTTTCTCATCAGGTAATCATGCTCAAGGGATTGCATATGCATCAAGAGAACTCGGGACTACTGCAAAAATTGTTATGCCATCTGATGCGCCAAAAGTAAAAATACTCAAGACACAAGAGTATGGTGCAGAGGTTGTTTTTTATGATAGAGATAAGGATAACAGAGAAGAAATTGGATCTAACATTGCCTTGGAAGAAGGTAGAAAGCTTATAAAACCTTTCGATGATTTGAATGTAATATATGGTCAAGGAACTGCTGCTCTGGAAGTAATGGATGAGGTAGAAACGGAATTTGATATGTCAGTTGTTTGTTGCAGCGGTGGAGGCTTAGCTGCGGGCACAGGAATTGTTTTGAAAAATAGCTTACGTAATTGTCAACTTTATACTGCCGAACCAAAAGACTGGAATGATCATGAAAAATCATTCATACAAAAAAATATAGTCTCAATTAAAGGTGAAAAACATGGTATTTGTGATGCGCTTGAAAACCCACAACCTGGAGAAATTACTTTCAGAATAAATTCTGCTCTGAATACTAAAGGTCTTTCAGCAAATGATAAATATATTATTGAAGCTATGAGGATTCTCTATGATGAATTTGATCTAATTGTTGAGCCCAGTGGAGCTATTGGCTTGGCTTGCATACTTCAAAATAAAGAGATTTGTCAAAATAAAAAAGTGCTCACTATTCTGTCAGGTGGAAATATAGATGCAAATAGATACAATGAGCTTTTAGGTATAGATGATGGATAACTTTTTAACAATTTTAAATGAAGTTTGGATAAACGGTTTACTTGGCGTAAGTATGACCAAAATTATTGTTTCTATTGCCGTCTTATTATTATCTTTTCTTCTCAGAGGCTTTGTTGTTAATGTCGTTATTTCGTCTATAGAAAAGCTTGCAAAAAGCACAGAATCTAAGTTAGATGACGAAATCTTAAAAGCAGTAAAAAAACCTCTAAGCTATGTTCCTGTAACTATTGGTATATACGTAGTAACAATGATTTTGCCTCTCGAGGGTGTTGCTGGCGATATATCTTCAAATATTGTTAAAGCTTTAATTATTTTTACAATATTCTCTGCATTGGCAAACTCGATACATCCCGTATTTACAGCCATGTCATCAACTTCTTGGCTAACAGAGTCAATGCAAATATGGTTAGAAAGATCTTCAAGGGTAATAATTTGGATTATTGGTATTGCCATAATTCTAGAACTTTTTGGAATTCAAATTGGTCCTTTGGTAGCTGGTTTAGGTTTATTCTCAGTTGCAGTTGCTCTTGGAGCTCAAGACTTTTTTAAAAACCTAATTTCAGGAATCTTAATTATTGGAGAGAACAGATTCCAGCCTGGAGATAGAATTGAAGTTCCAGGACAGCTTCATGGAGTTGTTGATACTATAGGTTTTCGTTCAACAATTATTAAAACTTTTGATACAGCTCCAATGATAATTCCAAACAAAGATTTGTCTGATATGAGGCTAATTAACCATGGCAACATGGAATATAGAAGAATTAATTGGGTAATAAATCTAATTTATTCAACCTCTCTAGAGGATTTAGAAAAGATTTGTGATCAGATCTCCGGTCATATTAAAGAATCTGATGACTTTGTAGATAATCCTAATCAAGAACATCTTGTAACAATTAATGAGCTTGGTGCAAGCTCAATAGATGTTGGCGTAATCTGCTATTCAGATGTTTGTGGCTTTTCCGACTTCAAAAAGATTAAGCATAGGTTGATTAAAAATATAATTAAAATTGTCGAATCCAATAATTCGGAATTTGCATATCCATCTTCATCCATTTTTGTAGAGTCTCTGCCTAAGAATAGTGAATGATCAATTAATTCTGTCCATTGTAATAATTGGACTTTTAGTCTTTTTTATTTCAGGTAAATATAGATATGACTATGTATCTCTTGGCGCCTTAGCTCTGCTAATACTTTTTGATATTATAAAAATTGAAAATGCTTTTATTGGCTTTTCTCATCCAGCAGTTATAACAGTTGCATTAGTTTTACTTATAAGTAAAGGTCTTCAAGATGCTGGTTTATCAGCTGTTACAGGAAATATTATTGGAAGATTTTCTCCAAGCGAGACACAGTTTTTATTTCTTATAATGTTCATTGCAGCCATCCTTTCTTCATTCATTAATAATATTGGTGCAATGGCACTTCTGCTTCCAATCACTCTATCAACTTGTCAAAAAATGGGATGGCATGCCGGAAAATTTCTTATGCCTCTTGCGTTTGCTTCAATTTTAGGAGGAATGAATACACTTATTGGCACACCTCCAAATATTATCATTGCTGAATTTAAAGAAAGCTATACTGGGGAAGCATTTAATTTCTTTGATTTCTCTTATGTGGGTTTACTTGTAAGCTTTTTAAGCATAATTTTTATTGGTTTAATAAGCAGCAAACTCGTTGCAAAAAGAAAACTTGCAAAAACAAATAATCTAATAGACCTAGATAACTTCTTATTTGAGCTAGTTGTTCCAGAGGGGAGCAATGCAATTGGGCTAACATTCTCAAGCTTTATTAAAAAAGCCGGAAATGAAACCGAAATCCTTGGACTTGTTAATGAAAAAGGAGCTGTATCTAAAGTTGGAAATAATTCAAAAATAAGAGTTGATCAACACTTGGTAATGAAAGTTTCACCTAATCTTATCTCATCTATTCAGGACAGGTTTGGCCTGAAGATTGCTGAGACTTCTCATAATCTCAAAGAGGAGTTAATTGATGAAATAGAAGTAGTTATTACTCCAGGATCTAGACTTGTTGGAAGAAAGCAGAATTATTTAATGAAACTAGCATATGAGGAATTATTTTTGCTTGGTATGTGGAGAAAGGGTGCCAGATTTAGAACCAGACTCTCCAAGCAAATGTTTAAAGTTGGAGACGTTTTGCTTTTAGGGGTTAGAGACCCAGATAAGGAGGATGTCTCTGCAAAAATAAATCATCTTGGTCTAATGCCAATTAGATCAAGAGAGATATCGACTCTTCCTAGCAGAAGTAGGTTTTTAAAGGCAGTAATTTTCTTTACAAGTGCTATTTTACTTACTGCCTTCAATGTAATTAATGTTCTTACAGCCTTCCTTTTGTGCGTATTAGGGTTTGTGGGTATAAAGATACTTAAAAGCAACCTCTATAGGCATATTGAGTGGCCAATTGTTATTATGCTTGCAGCAATGATTCCAATTGGACAAGCATTGGAATCAACTGGTATTACTGAAATGATAGCAGGAGGAGTTGTATTTTTAGCTGGAGACCTTCATGTCTTTTGGCTCTTGATGATCATTCTAGTAATAACGATGTTGATAACTGATGTAATTAATAATGCTGCAACAGCAGTAATAATGGCTCCATTCTCTGTAAATATAGCCGTTCAATTGGGGCAGCCTTTAGAGCCATTTCTCATGGTGGTTGCAGTTGGAGCAAGTTGTGCTTTCTTAACGCCTATTGGTCACCAATGTAATACTTTGGTAATGGGTCCAGGTAATTATAAGTTCTCTGACTACTGGAGGCTTGGGTTACCGATAGACATCCTTATAGTGTTAACTTCAATACCAATGATACTTTTTGTTTGGCTTTAACTAAGAAGATAATTCATCAATAGCATCCAACACTAGACTGTAGTTTTCATAAAATTCTTTAGAAGCTCCATCTCTATCTGTATTTGGTGTAATAACCGTAACCTCACTTCCCTCCTTTGCCTCTATTGAAATTAACCCCCATTTTTCTAGCTTTTGATAAAACCAAATCAAGAATTCTACATTGTTGAGTACGCTTAACCATGAAAGATTTCCCCATTTTTGAACAGATCCTTCTGAGGGCTTGTATTTAGTTATTCTTACGAAAACAATATCATTTTTTGGATCAACAAAAATGTATTGACCAAATCTTCCGCTGGCATTAAAAATTTTTGATTCCTCGGTGTATCTTGATACCCACCAATGCAATGAGTAACCCCTTTTCTCATCAGTCCACCAGTTAGGTGTATCCCAAACATATTCGAAGGTTTCATCAACTAGTTCTTTTGAAATGATTTGCTCGCCATTCCAGGCACCGCCATTTGAGAATAATTGTCCGAACTTAGCATAATCTCTAGCTGACATATCAATGCAGCAGTAAGTAAGAACGTTTTGGGCTTCATCTCGCCAAAGGGTCTTTTTCTCAATACCTATCTTATTTAGAATTCTTTCTTCTAAAAGAATATCCGCTTTCTTTCCTGTAGCGACTTCTAGCACCTCACCCAAGAGCATGGAATTGACATTGTTATATTCAAATAAAGTATCTGGCTCTTTTTCTAATTTCACATTTCTTGAATATTTCAAATGATCTTTTCTAAAGAACATGGTTTCGTGTTGATGATCTGGATATTCTAATCCGCTAGACATATTTAAAATCTGCCTAATTGTTATAACTGATCTGTCATCATCAAAATAAGGTAAGAAGTCATAAACTTTTTGATCAAGACTTTTTATTTCGCCCTTATCTATTGAAATTAAGATTAAAGCTGCATAAAAACTCTTTGCCATTGACCAAGAAGTGCCATATGAATTTTTATTGAAACCATCTGCATATCTTTCACTAATAAGATAACCATTTTTGAGGAGCACAACTGATTGTGTAGAGTCGTCTTTAAAAGATAA
The DNA here is from genome assembly GCA_902605165.1 of uncultured SAR86 cluster bacterium. Taxonomy (GTDB): domain Bacteria; phylum Pseudomonadota; class Gammaproteobacteria; order Magnimaribacterales; family D2472; genus CACNXK01. The sequence goes on from CACLBJ010000002.1 coordinate 130,409, forward strand.
GTTAAATAAGTTATCTATATCGATTTGGCTAACGCCTAATTCATTTGGATTTTTAATTTCTAAGTTTTCAGCACTTAGATTAAAACTAATAAATAAACCGAATAAAAATAAAAATTTGAAAAACATAAAAACTCCCTTAAATGGTGACTCTGGCTGGACTTGAACCAGCGACCTCTTGCATGTCAAGCAAGCACTCTAACCAAACTGAGCTACAGAGTCAAAAAATAATTTACTTAATTATATATTTACCTAACTCATACCTTGCAACTGCCCTTCTGTGAACTTCATCCGGCCCATCGGCAAGCCTTAAAGTCCTCATATGAGCAAACATAGATGCTAGCGGTGTTAACTGTGAAACCCCTTCGCCGCCATGTATTTGAATCGCCCTATCAATTATATCCAAAACAATGTTTGGAACCATGACTTTAATTTGGGCAATCTCACTTGCAGCCACTTTATTTCCAACCGTATCCATCTTGTGAGCAGCATCAAGTGTTAATAGTCTTGCTGCATTAAGTTCAATTCTTGAGTCAGCAATATGATCAAAATTACCGCCAAGTTGAGCCAATGGCTTACCAAATGCATTTTTATTTGGATCTATTCCACGTGTGCACATCAATTCAAGAGCTCTCTCACCAACACCGATAGCCCTCATGCAATGATGGATTCTTCCTGGCCCTAATCTTCCTTGCGCAATTTCAAATCCTCTTCCCTCTCCAAGAAGTAAATTATCTTTTGGAACTCTTACATTATTAAATTTAATATGCGCATGCCCATGAGGAGCATCATCATAGCCAAAAACATGCATCATTTTTTGAACTTCTAAACCTTCTGCATCCATAGGGACTAAGATCATAGAATGTCTTTGATGTTTTGCATTATCTGGGTTAGTGACGCCCATAAATATCATAATTTTGCATCTTGGGTCTCCAGCACCAGAAGTCCACCATTTTTCTCCATTAATTACATACTCGTCGCCATCTAATGTAGCTGTTGCCTGCATATTTGTTGCATCTGACGATGCAACGCCTGGCTCTGTCATACCAAAACATGATCTTATTTCACCGTCAAGTAAGGGCTGCAGCCACTCTTCTTGGTGTTTTTCATTGCCATATCTTGCTATAACTTCCATATTGCCCGTATCAGGAGCAGAACAATTAAAAACCTCTGAACCCATGCTATATTTACCCATTTGCTCAGCAAGGTGGGCATATTCATAATTTGTAAGCCCTGCTCCAAATTCACTCTCTGGTAAAAATAGATTCCATAGTCCCTGGGATTTAGCTTTATCTTTTAGCTCCTCAACAATCTCAGGAAAATAATTCCACCTGTCTTCATCAGTTTTTATTTGTTCATGAAATTTAGCTTCATTAGGAGCAACCTCACTTTCAAGAAAATTTGAAACTCTCTCTAATAAATCTTGGGCTTCAGGTCTAATATTCATACTCATTTTTATCCCCACTATGGTTTGACTTACAGTACATTATAAATACTGTGAATATTACAAATATATTGTTATCATGATAACTTTAAGTAGAAAGCAAATCTATATATGTCTAATAAATTATGAAAATAAGTTCGTTCGATTTAAATCTTTTCGTAGTTCTCAACGCAATATATACAGAAGGAAGTCTAACAAAAGCAGCTGAGGTTGTTGGAATAACCCAGCCTGCTGTAAGTAACGCTCTTGCTCGTCTAAGAGTAAAGTTTGAAGACGATCTTTTTATCAGAACGGGTTCAGGCATGACCCCTACCCAGAAAACGGAAAACATTATTTTGGATGTCAAAAAAGCTCTAGAGTTAATGCAAAAAAGTGTGAATGAGCCAGATGAATTTAATCCTGAAACGAGCGAACTAACTTTTAGGATTTCTCTAAGTGATATTTCAGAAGAGAGAGTTCTTCCGTATATTTTAAGAAAGATTAAAACCATTGCGCCCAAAGTTTCTATTGAGAGTTATCAGTTTGATAGAAAAGATTTTATTCATGCTCTTGCAACCAATCAATTGAACTTTGTTGTTGATCCAGTTATCCCTAGATCTAAAGATATAAAACATGATCTAATATTTGAGGATGAGTTCGTTTGTGCGCATAGAAAGAATCATCCAATTGGTGATGAAAAGAAACTAACTATGAAAGAGTTTTTGAGCCTGAAACACATCAACATATCCAACAGAAGAAGAGGCGCGTCATTAATTGATGTCGAATTAGAAAAGCTTCAGCTTAAAAGAGAAATTGCCTTAAGAGCGCAACACTTTATGGTTACTCCTCAAATTGTCAAAAATAGTGATTATGTTTTAATTTGCTCCAAAACTTTTGCAATTAAAAATAATCTAGCTTTTCAAAAACTACCAATTGATCTTCCGAACGTAGAGCAACATCTAATATGGCATGCCAGTGACGATAACGAAGGTCCTCACCTGTGGATGAAGGATCTTCTAATCGAAGCCTTTGCCGAAGCTCAAAAAGTTTAACTCAGATCATGCCCTGAGGCATTAACAAGACCTCCATCACAAGTTATAGTTTCGCCAATTGTATAAGAGCCAGCTCGGGAGCATAAAAATATAGCTAATCCAGCAATATCTTCTGGAGTTCCAACTCTTTTTCTTGGATTCCGCGCAGCAATCCCAGAATAATCATGATTTACAGCTGAACCCAGCATCATGCTTGGAAATGGGCCAGGTGCAATTGCATTTACAAGTATGTTTTCTCTTACTAACTTACTTGCAAGAGCTCTAGTAAGATGGTGAACTGCAGCTTTCGAGGCACTATAAGAAAAAGTCTCAAATATTGGCACATTTATTCCATCTATTGACCCAATATTTATAACTCTAGCAGGTTCGTCGTCAGAGGCATTTTTACCAAGAGCAGGAGTGAGGTCTCTTGTTAAAAAAAACATGCTTTTTACATTTGTATCCATTACTTTATCCCAACCCTTCTCTGAGAAATTTTCATATGGCTCGCCCCATGCAGCACCAGCATTATTCACTAAAATATCTAGGCTATCTTCATGATTAAGATAATCAGAAGCAAGCTTCTGAATGCCTTCCATATTGCTAAGATCGCAGGGAATTGCAATGCATTCTCCATTGAATTTTTCTGAAAGCTCCTTTGCTTTTTCTATTAATGGTGCCTCCTTTCTAGCAGTTATATAGACCTTAACGCCATTCGCTAAAAACCCAGCTGCAATCATTTCTCCAATGCCTCTAGATCCACCAGTAATCAGTGCTGTCTTTCCATCAATATTAAATAGTTTATTTATATCCATGCTTGTCCTCTTAAAAAAATACTATTATAACTTTGAAAGAGAGACGTAATACGAAATTCTTGTAGTAATATAACCTTAGCAATGAACAGAAGAGATTTTTTAAAAATATTGGGTCTTTTTGCTCTTTCACCAAAAAAAATCTTTGCTAAAAAGAGTAAAACGAAAGAAGCAGTTGTTATTGGGGCTGGGATTATCGGTTGCTCAATTGCTTATGAGTTATCAAAGCGCGGTGTTGCAGTAACCTTAATAGATAAAAGTGTGCCAGGTTCTGGCTGCAGCGGTAGCTCATTTTCATGGATAAATGCAACATATCCAAAAAAGCCTTATTCATATAATTTATTCTCACAACTTGGCATCAGTGCATTTCATCTAGTTCAAAGAGAGTTATCTCTCGATATAAAGTGGAACGGATCTTTAGAATGGGCTTCAAAAATAAGAGATCAACAGGCACTTATAGAAAGTGTAAATGAGTTACAGAATTATCCTAAATATACTGCTACTTCAATAATTGGATATAAAAAAGCAAAAAAATTGGAACCATATATAAACTTCAAAGGTAATGAAAATATTGTCTTTTCAAAAGAAGATGGAGCAATAGATCCAAAGGATGCTATTTCAAAAATGATAAATGCGATTAAAAAGAATGGTGGAAAAGTCTTATATCCGTGTAAGTTTGAAAAGGTTATAGAAAGTAATGACTTATTTTCAAAAGTAAAAACATCAATGGGAATATTAAAATCTGAAAAAATTATTTTTTGCAACGGTGTTGATGTTGATAAAAGTCTTAATATAAATTTCTTAAAAGAACCCAGGCCGGGTGTAATCATTAAAACTAAACCAAAGAAAAATCTTATAAATTCAATTGTTTATGGACCTAACATACATGCGCATCAACAAAGTAATGGTCAACTAATAATCGGTGAGCAAATTGCTGCACCAACTGAACAAGATTCATTAAATCATTTAAAAAGAATTAATAAACATTTCAAAAATATGGTCAGAGGTGCTTCTGATTTAAATCCATCAGAGGTACTTATTGGATGGAGGCCTATTCCAAAGGATGACTTACCTGTTATTGGCAGGTTTAAAAATAAATCAATTTATGTTGCTGTAATGCACAGCGGGATAAGTCTTGCAGCAATTGTTGGTAATTTAGTCACTCAAGAAATTGTAGACGAAGTTGATAGCTTGCTTTTAAATGATTTTAGACCTTCGAGATTTTTTTAATTAAATCTATACAATATAAATATGCTTGTAAATATTTCATTCCTTATTATATCCATTGTAACTCTCGTCTTTGGTGCTGAAAGGTTTGTGGATGCTTCTTCTAAAATAGCTAAAAACTTTGGCATTAGTGACTTATTTGTAGGCTTGACTATTGTTGCCCTTGGCACATCAGCACCTGAAATATTTGTTGCTATAAGCTCTGTAATAAACTCTGCTGAAGCTGTGGCTATAGGTACAATAGTTGGTTCAAATATTACTAATATTGCACTTATCTTTGGTGTGTCTTGCTTCGCAGTTAATCAAATCAAAAAAAGGTTTTCACTTGAATCTCTCATACCATTCTTGTTAAGTTTTATCTTATTTTTATTTGCTCTGAAAGATTTAAGATTTAGCCTCATTGAGTGTCTTGGATTTATTGCGATCTTTTTTTATTTCCTAGTAATTCTCTCAAAGGAGCGTTCGGGTGTTAAAGAGGTTATGTCAGGAAACACAGATATGACCAAAAACTTCATAATGCTTCTTATAGGACTAGTGCTCCTCGTGGTTGGTTCAAACTTTGCAGTGATATATGCAGAAAAGTTTGCTCTTTTTATAGGTATTTCAGAAGTAATTGTTGGTTTGACAATTTTAGCACTGGGTACAAGTCTCCCAGAGCTCGCTGCTACTATTTCAGCTATATTTAAAGGTAAAAATCAAATGGTTCTAGGGAATATAATTGGTTCAAATATTCTTAATCTTGTCATTATTGTCCCAATCATTGGTATATTTTCTTCGGCTGCCATGCCTGTTGAGTTATGGGAGAGAGATTCATATCCACTAATTATATTGACTTTAGCATTTACTCTTATATTGCTGTTCTTATCAAGAATGCAAATGCCAAAGTATTTAGGAGCTATTCTAGGATTTGGATTTATAAGCTTTTATGTTATGTACGTCTTAAATCTAAGTAACATGATCAGTGTTTTTTAGTAATTTAATAAAAATAATGCCTATTAAGAAAACAATTATTTCGAAGATAAGAAAAGCATTAATTTCTGCAGGTAATCCTGCCTGGGATCCAAGCAACATTAGCAAGAATCTACCAAGAGCTATTGAGCCAACAAGAAATACAAGAATTTTTATAGCAAATAGTCCGATCTGTTTATTAAAAATGCCTATTAGGAACATCACGCCAATGACAATATTAATGCCCCCATATATACCTGCAAATTCTGAATACCCAATCGGAGATATTACAGATAAGCCTACAGCTTCATAAAAAGAAGGTAGCTCTAAACCAAGGGCATCCTGAGCTGGAGCAATAATTGCCCATAAACCAATTGGCAAATAGACAGCTGCCATCAAAAGTAAAAAAATTGTCAGGCTTATTCGAGTAAGAATATTCATTAAAATCTATCCATTCTTATTTCTTTCTTCCTTTTTGAGTGACTAAGTCTTATGAAAAGAGTTACAAAAATTGAGACTGCAAACATGCTTATTCCCGGAATACCAAATTTATATGGTCTATCAATAAATAGAAGTGCTTGTGTAAGAGTAAAAAATAAAAAAATCAAAAAAACAGGCCAAAGAGTAGTAGTCGGGTTTCTTCCAAGAAAGTGTCTTAATATAAAGTATGAAGCTGTCAAATAAAAAGCTGGTTGGATAGTCCTCATCCTCCACTCAGCCATCACCATTGGGTCTAATTCAACTCCAGGAAAAACTACAACTAAATGATTGGCAAACATAAAAAGCCCAGACATAATAAGAAAGAAAAAAAATAAACAGATTAATACTAATTTTTCAATAATGGCCATATACCTTAAAAACAGTTTTTTATCATTTTACTTAGTTTTAGTATCATTTCCTATTATGTCATCAAATATCATTGTTCCTAATGAAGAAATTTTAGGAAAGCCTTTTCCACTTCCTTATGAGAGAATTGGTTTAAGTGAGAATGACTTACTAAATTTCATTGATAAGACTATAAATAATAATAAGCAGCCTGTAGTTATTTTTGGTGCTAATTGGTGCCCAGACTGCAGGATACTAAGTGCTGTTTTAGATCTTCAAACTGTAAACAAATATATGGATGATAACTTTGAGATTCTCTATATTGATTTAGGTAGATACGATATTAATATGTCATTGATGGAACTCTTCGACATTATGCCTCAACAAGGCATTCCTAGGGTTGTTATTTTAAATAAGGATAAAGAGGTCCTTAATATAAAGGATACGGGCGAATGGACAACAGCAAGATCAAGAACTAAACAAGAAATCTTTAATTACTTCCAAGAATATAAGGAATAAAAAAAAGCCAGGTAAAACCTGGCTTTTTTTATATTAAATATGTGCTTAATATCTATAGGTATATCTCAGAGAAACACTTCTTGGAGGTATCCACTGAAGATAATTTCTTGGTCTATAGCTTGGACTGTCAGCTGAGAACTTAAAAGCTTCTGTTCTATTGTCCATTAAATTATCAATACTTAATTGAAGAGTAGAGTTTTCATTCAATTCAACTCCCCAGTTGAAGTTAAATTTCTCATATGCTGGTGACATTTGATCTTCAGATTGACCAAAAGTAGCATAGCTTTCTCCATAATATAGATAATCTAGTCTTGCATAAGCAGGTTTTGAACCCGCTGCATAATCATAAGAAAAGCCAACATTATACTGCTCTTCAACAGTACCAGGTAAGCTGTCTCCAGCAGAAGCACCAAAACTTGGCATATCAATAGTTGTTTCAGCTGTCATGAATGAGCCTGCAAAATCCATGTATAAACCTTCGGCAAGTTCTACATCAAAGTCAATTTCAAAACCCTTTGTTTCAGCCTCACCACCGTTTGCAGAGAAACTCCATCCACATGCTGGAGCAATTCCAATTTGAATATCAGTCCAGTCGATCATGAAGTAAGTAGCATTAAAGTTAAAAGAATCACCTCTAGATTTAAGACCAAACTCAGTATTTTCAGCCTTGTCAGATGTATATCTCCTTTGGAAATTAGATGCCTCGGGATCATTTGCACAAAAAGGTGGTAACGCTGTATTGTTTCCTCCTGGTCTATATCCTGCAGATGAAACCGCAAATAAGGTTAAATCTTCATTAGGCATATATGTTGCTGTCAACTTAGGTCTTGTATCTGCCTCAGTTCCAGATTCTTCATTACAAGTAGTTCCTTCTGTGGCAGTTCCATCACAACCATTGCCGGAGTAAAATATTCCAAATTCTGATGTCTTATAGCCATCTGATATTTCATAATCCCTTAAACCAGCAGTAAATTTCCACTTATCAAGGTTAAGAGCAACTTCTCCATACATTGCCTTCTCTTCAGAGTAATTGTAGTAAGTGTAGCTTCCATAATAAAAATATGGACTTGCATCATCTCCACAATAAGGTGGGCAATATGCTGCACCATCATATCCGCCTGGAACCATAAATTGGATGTAGTCCCATGCTTCTGCAGTTAGAAGTGCTTGATTCTCAACAATAGAATTAGGATCTGAATTTGCTTCAAAATCATAAAGACCAACTGTCCATTCAATCATTCCTGGATTTGAACTAAGTCTTAATTCAGTAATATCTGTTTCACTATCTGAAGTAACTATTAGTGGAGCTGGATAAAGGTCGTCAGTATCAATCCTTGACCACTCAGTTTCACTGTCCTCATCATAGTCTCTGTACATAGTTGTTAAGGTTGCAGAACCCCAATCAAATCCAACTTCTGTGGTTGATGCTAATGTAGACATAACAACGTTATGAACTTCGTCTGTAACTTCAGCAAAAGAGAAAAGAGGATGATAATCTGATAAATCTCTACCATATTCAGCGGCTAAAGCAGTTAATCTAGTACAAGAGCTGCCATAATAGAATGCTGTACTTGTATTACAATTTGGGTCATTTATATCGGCTGTACCAGGCTTATCTCCATTACCTTTTTCTTTCATACCTTCGTCATAACGATCGCTAACGATGTATCTAATCATGCTTTTGATATTTCCATCATGAATCGGCGAGTCGTCTCTTTCAAAACCAAGAGTTATGGTATATCTTTCATCATCCTGATCACCTACATCTTTATTTTGTGTGATGATATTTTCATAAATACCCGGATCAAGAGCTTGAGAATAAGTTGCTCTTAATGCAAAAAGATCATTCAAAGGTATATTCACCATGGCGTTATAATTAACAATTGCATTTCCTGCAAAACGTTTTTTTCCATACTCAACGGAATATGCATAATCAAAACCTGAAAGGTCTGGTTTCTTTGTTATATATCTAATGGTTCCGCCGATTGCATTTGACCCATAAAGAGTTCCTTGAGGACCTCTTAGTACTTCAATTCTGTCAATATCCCAAATATTCATTGTTGTTCCAGGAATTTCATCTATATATGTAGATGTAGTGCCTGAAGATCTCTGAGCTGAGCTAGTATTTAATCCTCTAAAAGAATAATATCTAGATCCTCCAGGAGTTGTGACGCCAGCAAGAGTTCTTAGAAAATCTTCTGGTGTTGTAATACCTCTTTCTTCAATATCAACATCAGTTATAACCGAGATATTCATTGGTATTTCCTGAACGGTTTCTACTTTTTTGTTCGCAGTTACGATCACTTCTTCTACATCAGCCTGAATAAAAGCAAGCGGTGTAAGAAATGCCACAAAAGCTATTTTTCTTAGAAAATGCATATTTTTCCCCTAAATTTAAATTTATTTTTTAAATATAGCATTAAATATGTCTAAAAAGAACATATTTTCTACCTGAAAGTATTGTTTTAAAAGGTTTCTCTATTCAAATTGCTTTTGATCGCTAGCAAAAAATAGATAAATTAGTCCGCCTATCACAATTAGGCTAGCAGCAATATGAAATACAAGCGTCCATGAATTAGTAACATCTAAAACATAACCAGAGACAGCATTCCCTACAACGCCTGCAATCATTCCAAAAGTTGATGCAATGCCAACGAGCGTTCCCGTTGTGCTAGGGCCGATATCGGCATGATTTACGCCAAATCCTCCTGCAGCAGCTCCTGTGAAAAGATTTGTGATACATATCAATACCATTATCATTGTGATTGATTCAAAAAATGGGATCATAAAAAGACAAATCGCGGACCCAAAGAATCCTACTGAATTCAATGTTTTTCTCACATTAACTACTCTTAAACCGCCTTTTATTAAGCTATCTGCAAGATACCCTCCTGCATTGAGAGCAATTACCGAAATAATACTTGGAATAATAATAAGAATTACAAAAGTGCTTGATTCTAGTTCTATCCCTAGCTCATTATCAATAAATTTTGGTAAGAATGACAAAAAAACAAATAAGCTCCAGTTATTTGCAAAGGTCGCGGCAACTATCGCTAAGAAAGGTTTGTTAATAAGCAACTGTCTTAAAGGAATTTTTTTTGCGGGCTCAGATGATGGTGCATTCTCTTGAATATAAGCTAACTCCTCAGCAGAAATTCTTTTATGCTCATTTGGATATGAGGTTACATTTCTGTTCCAGAAAATAAACCACACCAGACCAACTATGCCAAAAATATAAAATGCCCATTCCCAGCCCATTGCAAGAATAATCATTTGGGTGCCTATATATCCAATGATGGTTCCAATGGAAACTCCGCTATTAGTGAAAGCTATAGCTCTTGTTCTTTCATTAAATGGAATCCATCGAGCATATAGACTATGCCATGCAGGAAATGTTACTCCCTCCCCTATACCCATTAAGATTCTTATGAAGAATAGTGCAAAAAAACCATTATGCGCAGCTAGCGGCGTAAGGATTGTGAAGATTGACCATAAAACAACACCCCACCCTAAAACACGCTTACCTCCAAACTTATCAGATAAGTATCCCCCCAAGGCCATTGTGAGCATGTACCCCAAATAGAAAGAAGAAAATATAAAACCAACCTGGGAATCGCTCCATCCAAACTGTTCTTGCATTGGAATAATTGCAACAGAAATATTCACTCTATCTATGTAACAAATAATTACGGCAAGAGTTGAATATGCAATAAGGTTAATTCTTTGAGAAAGCATGCCTAAGATTTAGGTGAGAATTTTATGGGCATTTCTTGGATAGCATGCACAAAGTTATTTGGTGCTACTTTCCATTCACCATTCATCTCGAAGTCAGGAAACCTAGCTAAGAACTGTGAATAAAATTCTTTAAGTTGCATTAGCGCAACTGGTTTACCTAAACAAGTATGTCTTCCTATACCAAAAGCAAGATGCTTATCAGCATTTTCTCTTAGAATATTAAATCTATCGGGATCCTTAAAAATTTCTGGATCTCTATTTGCAGCACCATACCAAAGTGCAATTTTTTCATAGGGCCCAATTCTTTGCCCATTGATTTCTGTTTCTTCGAGAGAAGTTCTTCGCATATGTATAACTGGAGAAACACATCTAATAGTTTCATTGATAAAGTTTGGAAGATAATCAGGATTGTTTACTAAGAGCTCCTTTTGATCTTGGTTGTCATGAAGTAATTTAATTCCACCGCTCATAGTGTTTCTTGTGGTGTCATTACCCGCAAAGACTATTAACAACCAAGAACCATCAAGAAATTCTTGTGTTAGTTCTTTACCTTCAATTTTTGCATTAGCTATTGCACTCAAAAGATCATTTTCAGGATTTTTTCTCTTTTTCAGAAGAATATGTTTTCCATAATCAAACATTTCATCAACCATTGCATTAAAAAGGTTAATCATTTCAGGATCTGGTGATGAGTCAGTGACTCCTTCATTTTGCTGTTTGATCTGTTCAACTGCGAAGTATTGAGCTAGCTCCAAAAACTCCATCCATGTAACTAGCTTTTGTCTATCAGATTCAGGAATTCCAAGGATTTCGGATAAAGTATATATAGGAAGTTGCTGGGAAACCTCGCTTACTAAGTTACATTCACCCATTGGACCAATCTGATCCAAAAGTTGTCCTACCTTGATAGTAACTTTCTTTTGCAAATCCTCAACATAACCAGGTTTAAAAAAAGGCATGTGTTCTTTTCTGAGCCCCAAATGCATTTCACCATCAAGGTTAAGCATATGATCAATTGTTGATTTGAATAGTCTTGGATGTCTATTCTCTTCAGACCCTTGAGTCAACATATTCCCCGTAGCGTATTGAGAGGAAAATATTTTTGGATTCATCGACACATGCTTAATATCTTCATGCCGGGTTAATACCCAATATCCAGGCTCTGGATCAGTTGGCATAGGATCATGAAAATATACCGGTGCGTTGTCCCTCAATTCCTTATAAAAATCTACAGGTTGACCCTTGGTAAAAAGGTCTAAATCATTGAGGGATTTTTTTGCTTTATAGGAAGAATTCTTTGCAAAAGCGGGTTCGTTAATCTCATGATCGAGCACTTCATCTGATAAGACATATCCTGAGGTCATTATTTATAACCACCTTCTAACTTTTGAACAATAATCCTTCCAATCAGTAAATTTTTCCTGCATTGCTCGCTCTTCAGGAATTATTTGGAAAACAGTTATATAAAGGACAAACATGACCACTAAGCAAACTGTTAACTTGGCACCAAAAATTAATCCAAAACCTATCAACATTATGCTCATTCCCAGGTACATTGGATTACGGGTATATTTGAAGGGACCTATGATCGCAAGTTTTGAAGCTTGTGAAGGTTGCATCGGATTAATGGTAGTTTCTAGCTGCTTAAAAACTCTGGCTGCTGAAATCAAGACTGACAAACCGCAAATAATTATCATAACTCCAAGCGGCGTCTGATATTCAAAGCTGAAAGGTTCAATAAGCTTATTTGAAAAACCTATTAAAAAAATAAAAATAAGAGTGACTATTGGTGGGGGTATTTTTGTTTCCATGAAAAAATTATATCAAAGAATGTTTCTTTCCAAAGATCTACATCTTTTTCATTGATTAGGAAAAACTGTTTTCTTTTCGTTTAACTAAAAAGAATAAAAATCCTGCCAATACCAATTCGACTAAAATTTTGTCGGTTGATAAAGCTGCATCATGAAATAAGAATGCAATTAATCGTGAAACTGCTGCAAAGCCAAATAAGGCAATTGGCGTATATAACCAAACTTTTTTCTTTTTGACAGCTGCACATAGAGTAAAAACACCTACAACAAGAAAAAAGCTTGCAAGATCTCCAATTTGTGTACTGAGACCATGACCGGAGAGCAAGCTCATACCTAAACCTGCTGCAGCTGAAGTTGGATCAACCAACCATTGAAGACCCATCAACAAGAAAAGAAAACCTATTACATAGGTAAGAATATTAAATAATTTATCCATGAATTTATTATATTACAAATTGGTAGGGATGGAGGGAGTCGAACCCCCACGCCTTGCGGCACTTGGTTCTAAGCCAAGCATGTCTACCAGTTCCATCACATCCCCGAGGTAGAAGAATTATATATTATCTTTACTAGATTGATAGAATTGTTTTTGCTATTAGCTCTGGCTGATTTTCTTGAGAAAAATGTCCTGCATCTATTATTTGGTGATGCATATCTTTAGCTCCGGGGATCTTTTCTATGAAGAATTTTTCTCCGCCTATAAAAGCCATATCATGCTCACCAAAGAGAGTAATGGTGGATTTATCAAAGTTACTAAGCACTTGCCATGCCTCTATATTTTCTTGAACTTGGGGATGTTCTTTAGTGATTGGAACTAAAGTAGGAAAAACTCTTGGCCCTGCTTTATATGAATCATCAGGAAATGGAGCGTTGTATGCTGCTATTTCAGCTTCACTAAGTTGTTTGAGGCTGCCTTGATTGACTATCTTTCCACAGTCAAAGTCTTCTACATTTTGGCTAAAGTCCAGCCACTGCATAAAACCCTCAGTTGCTCCGCTACCAATAGGAAGGCCCGAGTTTGATACCACAAGTCCTTCATATAAATCTGGATATTTTGCTAATAACCTAAGGCCGATCAGGCCACCCCAATCTTGCGCAAAAAAAATGATATCTTTTAAATCGAGTTTCTTTAGTAATGCCTCTACCCAAGAAATATGATTAGCATAAGAATAGTCGTCTCTTGCTGCAGGTTTATCAGATTTTCCAAATCCGATTAGATCAGGAGCAATAACTCTTTTGCCATTGGAGACTAAGATAGGAATAATTTTTCTATATAGATATGACCATGTTGGTTCACCATGCATTAAAAGAACAATCTCTTTAGATTCAGAGTTTTCATCAAGATAATGCATCCTTAAAGTCTGATCATGATGCTCTATATCAATATAATTTGGCTCAAAAGGATAATCTTCTAGATTATCAAAACATTCATCTGGGGTTCTTAGAATTTCCATATCATCTTTTTAATAATTTTTCGCAGCCTGAACCATCGAGTATTTCTAATACCTTTACCTTATCAACCTCAGAGAGAATTTCGAATTCCTCTTTAATCCACTTCAGACACTTTGCTTGATATGGGAATACTTTTTGACTCCAAGCTACATCATCTATTTTCGTTTCCCAAGTTTCATCACCTTTCTCTAGTGCTTCGGCATTTGCAATTAATGCTGGCACATAAACCTTACCAACTTCTGTAAAAAGCTCTTTGAGACTGTTTGGTATTGAGTCAACATCAAACCACTCGTTGTTTTCAGTTTTTAAACCCGATAAATCCTCCATTGAGTTTATCCAAGCAACTGTTCTTTTAGAAATCTCATGGGCTATATTTCTAGACGTAGGATCAAATCCAATTAATTGTGTAAGTTGGCCAAATATCGCGAAGTCCGCAGAGCTTGGCTTTTGTCCAAAAATATATGGACTATTAGCGAGATGTTTTTCCATAATTGCTAAAAAACGTTTATAGCTTTCCTCAATCACTGGTGCTGTCTTCTCGTTAGAGCCAACAACCCACAACCTTTTGATTTGTCTAGGTCCGATATAGTCACTAAATTGTTTCCAATGCTCATCTGGTAAGCTTGCATTATGATTAAGGGGTAACAAAGAAGCTGCGTTTTCAGCATCCTCCTTAAAATGCCACCTATAATGGAACATATATTTTGTAGCCCACTCATCTCCAAAATCTTCTAATAGAAAATTTAAAAAAGATAAAATGGGATTATCTGGAATAACACTCCTTTCAAAATACTCCTTTTCAAAGCGTCTTATAATCGGCGTAGAGTCAGTGACTGCCTCCATTTCTCCATCTTCATTCGGAAGAATGAATGTTGGCAGTAAGGCTGGTTTTGGTTTTTCAATGTTAAATTTTCTAAAAATCTCATCGCTATCAAGAATAGTTCCTGGATCACCCCAAATAATTTCATAATTTATATGCCTATATCTCAGCAAAGAAATCATTTTTCTTGTGTAGGGAGATGGAGGAGCCCCAATTAGAGTTATTCTTTCTGACTCCATATCTCAAAGCACTCCCAAGAGGCTAAGAGCTATCAAAATGCTTATAAAAGTTAGAACAAGATAAATATAGAATTCTTTCATCCTGTTGTAGTTGAAAGCGTTGTAGGTCATGCCAGAGAGAATGATTGGAAGAACAACAATGAAAATACTGCCAGCTAAGATTATAAGTGGCACGAAAGCTAGTAAAGTTAGTGCCTGAAGAATATATCTATTCATCTATAACAACTTCATTATTTATAGAGTTTTGTATCTCTAGAAGAATCTGATTATTTTGTGTTCTGTAGGCCTCAAGAGCCTGGACAGACTCTTCTATAAAAAGGATTTGTCTTTTTAGAGATCTTATTTCAATTTCTGATTGGCTGACAGTTCCTGACAAGTCAGGCTGATTCTCAATTAGCTGAGTAATATTATTTAACTCAGTATTGATTATAGCTATGGCATCATCGATTTCTTTATCCGTTTTATTATATTTTTGGATAAGCTCATTTAAACTTTTTGTAAGTTTTTCAATATTAACTTTATTTCTTTTGTTGCTGAGATCCCAAAGCTTCCTAATCTCTTTATCCAAAAATTGTAATTCTGCGCCAACTTCAATGAGAGAATCTGAATTTACCTCATCTAACATAAGTAGTTGATTTTCAATTTTAGACAACCTGTCATCTAGTGAAGCAGAGGTTGAATCAATTTTAGTGCTTGTTTGTTCAGATCTTAGCAGCAAGAAGAGAACTGCTCCAAGAATGGCAACAAATATTATGCCCAGCATCAAGCTACTATTTTTCTGTGGCTTAAAGTTAATACTATCTTCTCTGCTTACTTTCATAAGTTAATTTATATATTTTTTTAAAAGTAATATAATTTATTAGCTTTGTAAAAGTATATTTTAACTGAAAAAAAAATTATGAATCTAGATTTCTCAGATGACCAAAAACTTCTTCAAGAAGAAGCTAAAAAATTTTTAACAAAAGAAGATGCTCTAAAAATCAATAGAGCAGTTATGGATAGTGATAAAACCTACGACCAAGAGCTTTGGAATAAGATTGTAGGTCTTGGTTGGACCGGTATTAGAATACCAGAAGAGTATCAGGGATTAGGGCTTTCTCACTTAGAGTTATGCGTTATTGCTGAAGAGCTTGGGAGACAGGTTGCTCCGGTACCCTTCTCCTCCTCAGTATATTTGTTTACAGAGACCTTGATTGAATTTGGTAGTGAAGAGCAAAAAAATTCAATCCTTCCAAAATTAGTTACCGGTGATGTGATTGGTACTCTTGCAATTGCAGAAACGAATTCAGCTCCTAGTAAGGATAATATTTCTGTTGCGCTTAAGGATGGAAAACTTTCTGGAACTAAGATTGCTGTTCCTGATGCAGAAGTAGCAACTCATGCAGTAGTGGTAGCAAAAAATGGTGATAATGTCTCTTTATGTGTTGTGGATCTAAATTCAGATGATGTTGATATTACTGTTCAAAGAAATATCGATGAAAGCAGAGGTTATTATTCGGTTTCTTTTAATGGTGCTAATGCTGAAATCATTGGTGATGAAGAATCTGGTTGGTCAAACCTTGAAAAAATTATGGATCATGCAGCAGTTTTATTTTCCTTTGAGCAAATAGGTGGTGCTCAAGCAAGTCTTGATATGGCAAATAAATATGCAAAAGAAAGATATGCATTTGGAAGACCAATAGGATCATTCCAATCTATGAAACATAAATTAGCTGATATGTATGTAGCTTTAACTCTAGCTAAATCAAACTCCTTTTATGGAGCATGGGCTCTGTCTTCAAATGCAGCTGAACTTCCGACAGCTGCTGCTACAGCAAGAGTTTCTGCAACCAAAGCATTCCAGCTATGTTCTCAAGAAAATATCCAAACACATGGCGGTAACGGTTTTACCTGGGAATATGACTGTCACATGTTTTATAAAAGATCAAAAGTGCTTTCACTTAACTTGGGTTCGCTGCCCTCATGGCGCGAAAAACTTATTAAAAGCTTAGAACAAGCGAACATTAAACTATAGGAGAAAATATGGATTTTAATGATACCCCACAAGAAGCAGAATTTAGAGCTAAGTGCAGAGCTTGGTTAGAAGTCAATGCTGAGCTAAAAACAAAGAAAACTAATTCTGCAAAAAATATGAATATTGGAAATAAAAGTTTGCTAGAGGCAGCTGCTGAGTGGCAGAAGAAGAAATATGATGCTGGCTGGGCAATGATCCATTGGCCAAAAGAATTTGGAGGAATTGGTGCTACTCCTATTGAAAGGATTATCTGGGCTCAAGAAGAGTCAAAGTTTAATGTTCCTAAAGGTGTTTATGAGATTGGACTAGGTATGGCTGGTCCTGTAATGATGGAATATGCAACTGATGAACAAAAAGAAAGATACTTACCACCAATGGCTGAGGGCAAAGAAATATGGTGTCAGTTATTTTCAGAGCCATCTGCTGGTTCTGATGTTGCAGGTCTGAGATCTAAGGCTGTTCAAGACGGTGAAAATTGGATTGTAAATGGTCAAAAAGTATGGACTTCAGGAGCACATTTCTCTGACTTCGGTATTTTGGTTGTTAGGCATGATGCAGGTTTAGAAAAACATAAAGGCCTCACCTTTTTCTTTGTTGATATGAAATCTCCAGGCATTGAGGTTAAGCCAATAAAACAACTTACAGGTGGTTCCAGTTTCAATGAAGTCTATTTTAATGATGTAGTTATACCTGACTCACAAAGACTCGGTGAAATTGGTGATGGATGGAAAGTTGCTATTACTACTCTTATGAATGAAAGGCTCGCTGTTGGTGATGCTGACGGAGTAGATGCTAATGAAGCTTTCGAACTTGCAAAAAAACACGACAAGGATGGAGAACAACTCATTGATAATAATGCTGTGAGAGAGTCTATTGCTGATTGGTATTGTGAGGCATCTGGGCTTAAAAATACAAAACTCAGAACAATGTCGGCTCTTTCAAGAGGAGATACTCCTGGACCTGAAGCTTCAATCACAAAAATTGTAAGCGCTAATAAGCTTCAAGCAATAGGTAACTTTGGAATGGATTCATCAGACATGTCGGGCATGTTAATGGATGAGAAATCTGATTTTATAAAATTTCAAATGGCATGGATGGGCGCAGCTGGCTTAAGAATAGCGGGTGGTACCGATGAAATTCTTAAAAATATTATTGCTGAGCGTGTTCTTGGTCTACCTCAAGAAGCAAGGGCTGATAAAGGTCTTGCCTTTAAGGATATACCTAGCGGCTCTTAATCAGTAAATTTTGATAAATAAGTGAGAAAGGCAACTGAGTTGCCTTTTTTCATTTCCATTTCACCAGCGCCTAAAGTTTTTATAGGTCCCTTCAATCCAGCTAATACCTCTTTGAAAGTTATTTCTTCAGTTGAAACAATAAAATCGCAAAATTCATCTTCAAAATAAGATGAAATCTCCAATACTTGATTTCTAATAGTGGCTTTAATTTGTTTCTTATCATCGAAAATAAAACATCCACTTGTTAACTCTCCATCAACTTTGGAAGGATTTAGCCTAACAGATAGTATGCTAAAAAAGTTTTCTACAGGGATCTGATAAAGTGTTTCGCTATTTGATAATCCAATTGCTGGATCTCTACCTTCCATATACTCTTTTGCAGAAGAAAGAAAAAAATTCCTCTTTGGTGGGTTAGTTTCATAAATACCAATCTGCATAACTGACTGATTTCTAATTTTCATTACTTCTTCAGCCTTGAAGTCTAAGCTTATTAACATATTTGAGAGCTCTAAAACCCATTGATGCTCACTTGCTTCACTTGCTCTAATCAGCTCAGAAAATAAATTTTCATTACCTCCTGCTAAATCAGAAATCTTTTGAGATTTCTCGTTTATATTTAAAGGGTCTAAGTCTGCTAAATCTCCACTAAACCAACCTAAATATCCATTAAAGATACTTCTAACTGAATATCGAACAGTTCCATAAAACTCAGCTAAGTAAGGCGATTCTTTGAGATTCTTTGGTAGATCAAGCTCCTCAACAATTTGATCTGGTGTAAATCCTTTATTCATTAACCTAATCGTTTGATCATGGACATACTGCATTCCATCCCTATAAGTAATAAGTGCATTTGATATCTCCTCACCTACAACTGGCATTGTATGACTTGGGAAAAGGTATTGGGGGTCTAGTGATCTCATTTTATCAATACTATTCACCCACCCAATGACATCACGGTGCGATGTACCTCTGATGGTATAAAGATTGGGGAATGTTGTGTAAAAATTATCGCCTGGCATCAGTGCAGATAATTCTGGAAACCATACAAATAACTGATCATCGGTTTCACCTGGAGCATGGTAAAGCTCAACTTTGTGCCCTGCTATTTCAAGCTTAAGCTCTTTTTCAAAGGTCATTGTAGGAGCTATATATCCTGGCGAACTTCTTCCAGCACTCAAATATGGCCCTAGACCTACATTTATTAGCTCATCCTCATCGAGATTTGTACCAAACATCTTGCCGCTTCTAATCGTAATAATTGGATTTATAATTCCAAGAATCTTTTCGACTTTTTCTGCTGTTGTGGAATGGGAAATCACTAAAGGTTTTTCTTCTTGCGCATTATAAAATTCAGAAGCACCAAAAACATGATCTCCATGGTTATGTGTATATATAATTGCCTTGATTGGATTTTGATTAATCTTTTGAAATTCACTTAAAACTTCTTTAGCTTGAGAAACATCATCAGTTGTATCAATGATAATATTGCCTCCCTCTCCTTCTACCATTATTGAATTAGCTATACCAAAGCCTATAGCAACATGAATTCCGTTATCATAGGAATATATGCCCTTTATAAATTGATTTGAATGATCCTCTAATTTTTCAAGCTTACTAATTTTAGGAATATCAAAATCTTCTGAATTTGAACAACTTACTAAAAAAATGAATAAAATAGGTAATATTAAGAAATTTCTCATTAAGAGCCTCAGCATAATTCTAACTTGAAAGTGAACGATCATCCATTAAAAGTAGAACACCACAGAATAACGTCAGATGGAGAATCAATTGCTTCCAAAGATTATCAAGATAGATATTTTCAAGTTAATGGGTTTGAGGAATCAAAAGAGGTCTACATTGATGGTAATAACCTTGAAGAGAGATGGGAAAGCTTCTCAGGAAGTTGTTTTACTATTGGTGAGTTAGGTTTTGGTTTAGGGTTAAATTTCTTAACCATGATGCATTGTTGGTTAAAAAAAGAGAGGTCTTTTAATCTTGATTACATAGGAATTGATAAAAAAATACTAGAGAAAAGTAATCTTATAATGCTTGAGGAAGCATTTCCGAACTTGAAAAATGAAATCAAGGTTCTTAAAGAGTGCGATATAGTTGGCCATAATGGTTTTGAGTGCATCTCAATACCTGATCTTAAAATTAGATTAATCTTAATAACCGAGGATATACAAAAAGCAATAAATGATATCTGTGTATCAAACATAGATGCATGGTTCTTAGACGGGTTTGATCCAAAGAAAAATCCTGAGATGTGGGAAGAAGATATTTTAAAAACAGTTTTTGATCTTAGTTCTTGTGATTCATCTTTTAGCTCTTTTACCTCGGTAGGAAGAATAAGAAGAGCGCTTTTAGAGAATGGCTTCGAAGTAAGCAAGGTATCAGGATTTGGTACCAAAAGACATCGAATTATTGGTAAAAAATTTATAGAAAATAAGAAATCTAATGACATCAAAAAGATCGCAATTCTGGGTGCTGGGCTTTCTGGAAGTAACTTAGCCTTTAACCTTGCAAATGCTAATATTGAAGTTGATATATACGATGCTTTGGCTGACTTAAACAAGGGTTCATCAAGTGGCCCAATTGCTTCTATGTATCCAAAATTCTCTTTAGATAATAGCCCAAGATCCAAGTTTTTAATTGCTTCTTATTTTTTTTCATTAAATTTTTATATTAAAAATCTTGGCTTTGAGAATACTGGACTACTTTTTTATGGATCAGATGAAATAAAAGATAAGTGGATTTCTAAGATATTAACTCTAGGAAGAGATGATTTATTTGAACTCTTAAACGATGATGAGGTAGAAAATTTTCTTGGAGTCAGTGAGATAAAAAAAGCTCTGCATGTTAAAAAGGGACTTTATCTTCAGCCATTAGAATTAAAAAAGAAATTACTGGAGCATCGCTTTATCAAAATCATACCAAATGAGGAATTTGTCGCATTCTCAGAAGAAAAGAGTAAAGTTGAAGTAGATTTTAAATCTGGTCTGCGCAAATCTTATGATGCTCTTGCAGTTTGCACAGGAAAAGGCCTAAAAGATTTTAATGATAATCTTAAAGTCAGCTATGGACTGATGGCGGGCATAAGCAATAAGGATTTATTCAATATTAAAAAGCCCCTTAATCATCAGGGATATATTATTCCAAAAGTTGACGGCACCAATTGGATCGGAAGTACATATGAACAGTCACCAGATCTTAAAAAAGAAAATATTGAAGAGAAAATTAGACTGAATCATGCCATTTTTGGTAGAAAAGGTTTGTCTTTTGAAATACAAGATATATGGGAAGGTGAGAGAGTTAGTGCGAGAAGTAATCTTCCAATAGCATCAAAGATACCCAAGACAAAGAATATCTATTGTATTGGAGGGCTCGGTTCTAGAGGTTTATCCTATGCCCCTTTCCTTGCAGAGATAGTATCTTCGGCAATTCAAGATAAGCAAATACCTCTTAGTAAAGAGATATTTACTTTACTCAATATTTAAGTCTATAGTTCTTGAAGAAGACTGTTTACAAGTGCTTGTATTGTTTCTGTATCACTTGAATCATTAAGCCTATTTTGATTCCAGCTTGTAAAACCAGTCCACAATGACTTGTCCTCGACTTTGTCTTTGATAGTTAACCTTAGAACAAATTTTTCTTCAGTCTCAATATCATCATCAAGGTAAAAGTATCTTCTATCATAGTAATAGCTTCTGGGACCAAATCTATTTGATTCGATCTCATCTTTGGCTGAAATTGAAAGCTCAAAAACTAGATTAGAGTCTTTTGAAGAGTCTAATCCTCTTAATTCAAGTTCGCTAACTAATCTTGATTCAATTGCCTCAAGAACAATAGGGTTAACTTCAGGTGATAGATTCTCGCTGTTAGTTTTTAAAACAAAATCTTCATAATTAAGAAGTGTAAAATCATTTACTGAATCAACTTTTAGATAAAAAGATTGATTGGAGACGCATCCAGCTAAAAAGATTACTGTTGCAATGGTAAGGAAATTTTTTAATTTATTCATAATACTAATATGCAGTTCATGTTTTAAAAATTCAAGCTCTTAGAAATAAAAAAGATTAAAAAATTATAAATCTTTTTTTCTTAAGCTCTTTCGCACAACCCCAGTATTGCTGTTGATAAATCTGGGATTTTGCTTGAACTCTATCAGCAACCTTTATAAGCCATTGTTTTTTTCTATAAGTCTTATTTCTAAAACCTGTATAGCCTTCGTGATAAGCAAGGTATAAAGATCTAGCATCTTGTTTTTCGAAACCTTGGAAATAGCCTTTAGATGCATACCAGCCTATGAAATCTGCAGAATCCGAAAAATTATCTCTTCTGGCAAATCTATTTCCAGTCTCATCCTGATAATCTTCCCACGTTTTTTCAAGCGCTTGAGAGTAGCCTTTTGCTGAAGATGGTCTAAACCAAGGAATAAATCCAAGAAGTTTATCTCTCTCTGGCTTTGCTTTTGCATTATAGCTAGACTCTTGAAAAACAAATGACATTAATACGTATGGTGGCAACTTCCATCTTTTTTCAGTTCTTATTGCTGCCTTATACCAGGAGTTTTTCTCCTTGAAGATACTACAAATATTATCAGGTTGCTGTGGCGGTGTTGCAGTACAACCAACAATTAGCATTGAGAGAAAAATAATTTTAAAGAAATTTTTTTGTATCATTTAAGAATTCCTCACACTTGTCACTATTTATTATATCAATACCTAAAGACTCTGCCTTCTTGAGTTTGGAGCCAGCCTTCTCTCCAGCTATAAGAAGCGAAGTCTTTGATGAAACTGATGAAGTCACATTTGCTCCCATGCTTATAAGAATTTCCTTTAATTCATCTCGTGAATAATTCTCCAATTTTCCAGTAAGCACTATTTGCTTTCCTCTCAAAGGCATGTTCTTGAAATCTTCCTTTGATAACTCTTTAAGGATAATTTCTTCTAATAACTTTGGCACCATTTCAACTATCAGGGAATTCTGAAAAAACTGAATGATATTTTCAGCAACCTTGGGTCCAATGTCTTTTACTTCAACGAGATCATCATAGGAAGCTTCAAAAATTGCTTTAAATTTCTCAAAATGACTTTCAAGGTTTCTAGCAGTTGATTCGCCAACCTCAGGTATACCCAGGGCATAAATAAATCTATGGAGAGCTATCTCACGCGATTTATTTATTGATGCAATAAGGTTGTTGAAAGATTTTTCACCAAAGCCCTCAAGAACGATTATGTCATCTTTTCTATTTTCAAGTTTAAATATTTCACTTGGATCTTCTAATATGCCTTGTTTAAAGAATGTATTAATTATTTCAATCCCTAAACCCTCAATATCAAATGCTTTTCTTGAAACAAAATGAACAATCTGCCCTTTTCTTATTGCATCACAGTTAAAGCCTCCTGAGCACATAAGATCAGATGTGTTTACTTTGATTACATCTGCTTTACCACAAGGACATATCTTAGGTATTTGAACTGGTCTTGAATCAGGATGCTTTTCAACAACTTTAACAATTTTTGGTATTACATCACCAGCTCTCCTAAGAATAACTCTATCACCAACATCGATTGCTAATCTTTTAATTTCATCAATATTATGCAAAGTGGCATTCTTGACAGTAACGCCTCCTACAATAACAGGTTGCAATCTAGCCACAGGAGTTAGTATCCCAGTCCTTCCAACTTGGAATTCAATATCTTCTAAAATTGTTGTTGCCTCCTCTGCAGGAAATTTATGAGCTATAGCCCATCGAGGCGCTCTTGATATAAAACCAAGTCTTTTTTGAAGATCATAGTCATTAACTTTAAAAACCACGCCGTCAATTTCATAGGGAATAGATTCTCTTTCTTCTAAAATTTTGTCATGAAATTTTAAGCAATCATCTTTAGTTTCAACCTTCTTACATAAATCACTTGTAGGTATTTTCCACGCTTTTAAGTGATCATAAAATTTGGATATTGAAGAAAATTGGATTCCTTCGCACTCACCTAGTCCATGCGCAATAAAAGACAAGGGCCTGCTTGAAGTAATCTTTGAATCAAGTTGTCGAAGAGATCCCGAAGCAGCATTTCTTGGATTAGCAAATACCTTTTCATTATTTTCCTTAGCTTTCTCATTCATTCTTTCGAAAGCATCTTTTGTAATAAATATCTCTCCCCTTATTACCAATAAGGAGGGAATGATAGCTTCAGAGGATGATAGTTTTTGAGGTATTGATCTAATCGTCTTAACATTTTGTGAGATATCTTCACCGACTCTTCCATCTCCTCTTGTTACAGCCCTTTCTAGTATTCCATTTTCATAAATTAGTGATACTGCTGCTCCATCCATCTTGGGCTCACAGAAATACTCAAAATCATCAATATTTATAAGACGTTTTAAAATACGGTCATGAAAATCTGAGAACTCTTTTTCACTAAACACATTAGCTAAAGAAAGCATCGGTACAGAGTGCTCAAATGTTTCAAATTCATCAATTGGAGAAAATCCTACCCGCTGTGAAGGAGAATCCGGAGTCACAAGGTGAGGATTCTTCTCCTCCAAATCAAGCAAACTTCGAAAGAGCTTATCATACTCACTATCTGATATTTTTGGATCATCTAGCGCATGATAATTGTAATTGTGAAACTGAATTTCCTCTTTAAGTTGTTCGTATTTCTTTGATAAGTCTTTCATTTAACTAGACTCTTCATCATTTAAGAGATAACGAGACGCCCGCATTTTTAGATCTTTGATACTTTCTGCTGAAAGTGGTTGTCTTTCTGAATCACAAATGTTTGCATGTATCTTTTCACAAAATTTAGTTGCAAACCTTAAAAGGTCCTCAACATTGTCAGTTGCATTTTCCTGAGCAGCAAGATCAGTTGCCAAAAGTAAAGCTTGAGTTTGAGTATCTTCATTAAGAGTCCCTGGCTTCAAGGCATTTGCCAATCTAAACTTTTCAATATCATTGTCATATATAGAAAAGAAATCTTCATTCTTTTGAAAACCATAATTGATCAAAAAATCATTTAATTGATTCATATCAAAGAAGTTACCATCAATACTGAATAAATATAGAATCACTAAATCTTGCTTTGCAAAAGCTGCACTTTTATAACTAAAGTCTTTTAAATTTGCTTGTTTTGCTTTCAATAGCATTTTGTTTGAGTTAGATACTTTTCTAAAATAAAGAAATACTCCAAGTATGGCTAAGAAAGAGCCTAAACCTATTAAGTAAATTTCAGTATTTGAAAGCATTTACTGGGCTGCGAACTCAACTGCTTGGTTAACATCAACAGATACAACTCTGGAAACTCCAGCTTCTTGCATAGTAACTCCCATTAAATGGTCGCTTTTTTCCATCGATACCTTGTTATGAGTTATAAAGATAAACTGTATTTTCTTTGACATTTCTTCAACCATATTGATAAATCTTGAAGTATTAAGATCATCAAGGGGTGCATCAACCTCATCGAGCAGACAAAAAGGTGCGGGATTTAATTCAAATAAAGCAAAAACTAAAGCTAGAGCAGTCATTGCCTTTTCTCCACCAGATAACTGCGAAAGAGATGAATTCTTTTTACCTGGAGGGCGAGCCATAAGTTTAACACCAGCATTTAGGTAACTATTATCAGTAAGAGATAATTCTGCATTACCCCCTCCAAACATTATTGGGAAGATAGATTTCAATCTTTTGTTTACCGCATCAAAGCTCTCAATAAATTTTTCTTTAGTCTCTTTATCAATTTGTGAGATGGCTTTGTTTAACTTCTCTAGTGCTTCTTCTAAGTCTTCATTTTGCTTATCCAACTCATCTTTTCTTTTTCTCTCTTCAGCGATTTCATCTGGTGCTGCCAAATTAATAGCGCCCAATCTTATAATCTTTGACCTAATGGTCTCAAGCTCTGATTCAAGTTTTTCTATTGATAATTCTTGATAGTTGGTTCTATCAATATCATTAATATCAATTCCTGATTCCGAAATTCTTTTTGTTGAATTTTCAAGATGAACACTATGAGAACTTATTTCAATTTTTGTATTGGTGATTTTTTCTTGAATTGCTTTCAAATCTAATAGAGAAACACTTTTTTCATTTTCTAATCTTCTTATTTCTGCATCAACTTCTTGTTGATCTTTTCTTATAGCATTTAACGCAGCTTCTGCTGAGGCACTGGTCTCTATAAGCTCTTGAAGTTTTGAAGAAATTTCTTTTGAGCTTTGATTTGTTTTCTCAAGTTCTGTCTCTAAATTTTCTTGCTGGTTTAGATATTCATCGCTAATTTCTTTAGATTGTTTTAAAACAATATTGAATATGCTGAGTAATATATCTTTAAGTTGCTCAGCTTTAATTCTAATTTCGGAAATAGATATTTTTGAAATGATTTCATCTATTAGGTGAAGAGCTTTCTCTTTGGGAGACAAGTTTTCAAAATTTGAAGCTTTTTCAAGGGCATCTTCATAGGCTGCTTTTACTCTTTCAAGTTCTCTCGCTGTATTATCTTTAGTTGTTCTAATATTTTGAAGATTTTGTTCAAACCTCGCTATTTCTGACCCAACTTCATAAAACTTTTTCTGAGCATCTTCATATTTGGAGAGAACTGATTCATGCTCTGTTTTATATTGATCAAGTTTTGCTTGCTTGACTGAGACTTCTGATTCTTTTACAGACTCATCCTTTTGGAGCGCTGTGAGTTTATTATTCAAAAGATCTCTTTTATCTCTGGCATCAAGAGAAAACAGAATAGCAACATTCAACTCTTTTTCCTTTTCTTGATTCTTATAGTCTTTATATCTATCCGCGGCTTTAGCCTGACTTTCTAATCTTCTTATTAATCTTCCAATTTCGTCTCTAATATCATTAACTCTTGATAAGTTTTCTTTTGTCTTTTTTATTCTGCTTTCTGTTTCCTTTCTTCTTTCTCTATATTTTGAAACTCCTGCAGCCTCTTCGATGTGAGTTCTTAGCTCCTCAGGTTTTGCACTTACCAAAGAAGAGACCATTCCTTGTTCAATAATTGCGTAACTGCTTGGGCCAAGTCCTGTCCCAAGAAAAATATCTTGAACATCTTTTCTTCTGCACTTAGTATTATTGATGTAATAACTTGATTGGCTGTCTCGAGTCATAACTCTTTTTACAGATATCTCATTAAAAGCTGCATACTCGCCTCCAACTTTCCCACTGGAGTTTTCAAATAAAAGTTCAATACTGCATTGACCAGAAGGTTTTCTTTGCTCAGACCCATTAAAAATAACATCTGACATTGAGTCGCCTCTAAGATTTTTTGCTGAGAGTTCCCCAAGCACCCATCTGACAGCATCAATAATATTAGATTTACCACATCCATTTGGACCTACAACGGCCACCATATTTGTTGGGAAAGATATCCTCGTGGGATCCACGAAACTTTTGAAACCAGCCAATTTAATGTGCTTAAGCTGCATCAAAAAATATCAATAAATTAAATGCTTATTTTACCTTATTTAAGGGCTATTAACCATTGATTTGAAGGGATTTTATAGGTCACATTTACGTTATTCTTGTATAATTTAAATAGTCTTTTTGCTTCAAAAATATCATCATTCTTACACACTACTTTTGAGATAACTCTGAGGGTAGATTCATTCATAAATGCAGAAGAAATATCAAATCCAGGTATTGGAGAATTAGCATTTGTAATCTTGTGAATAACCTCACTGGAGCTGTTTTGTGAGATTGCTAGAGGAATAAGAGGTCCATCATTAATAAAAATTTTAAAGACAGAGTTATCAATAGTGCAATTAGGCAAATCAGAAATATCTAATGTAATTGACGCAGAAGCAAATTGAGGAAATTTTTTATCTCTTAAAAGTGAAAAAAGAAAATAATAGGAAGTCTCATTCCCAGATTGCATAAAATCTTCTTCAGCATATCTAAGAGTAAGTTCTGCAGCATTTAAATTATTTTCTTGAATAGACTTTCTAATAATCTCTTCAAACCACATAACTAGCTCATCCTCAGGAGCATAG
Organism: uncultured SAR86 cluster bacterium; assembly: GCA_902605165.1. Lineage (GTDB taxonomy): Bacteria > Pseudomonadota > Gammaproteobacteria > Magnimaribacterales > D2472 > CACNXK01. The sequence goes on from CACLBJ010000002.1 coordinate 158,490, forward strand.
TTTCTTATTTTCTTTAGATCTGATGTTTCTAATGCCTTGCCAGAAATTATCCTAGAATTCATTTCGTTAACAAGAATTATCTCTTTTGATGATCCAATTAAAGAGTATTTACTCAAAAACAAGAAAGAGGGAATGAAAATAATTAATAAACCAAAAAAAAGAACTAGCGATCGTGCCCTATTCCCAATATTAAAAATATATAAAAAGAATGGTACAGCTATTAAAAAAGAAATTATTAAACTAAATATCATCTTCTTCTTATTAGTAGGACACTAACAGCTATTAGAATCAGAAAGACAGCAGGGCTTAACCATAGAAATAAATTATCTGAGAAGTCTGGTTGATACAATGAATCCTTTCCATATCTTTGAACAACATAATCTTTGATTTCTTTATCAGAGCGACCCTCTTGAATGAGTTCATAGATCTTTCTCTTAAGGTCTTCAGATATTGGCGCATTGCTGCTTGATAATGAACCGCTTGTGCATTTTGGGCACCTAATCTCATTTATAATTTCATAGTATCTAGCCTCATCTTCATTAGAATTAAAAATGAATAGAGATTCCCCAGCTGTATATACAGAAAAAATCATGGAAATAGCAATGAACCTAATCATTATTGATTTTATTTATTGTTGGTAAGAACTTAGCACTCCAAACTTTTTGATCTACTTCGCCAATATGGTGTGAAATTATTCTACCTTTGTGAACTAAAAAAGTTTCTGGAGCCCCTGTTACGCCTAAATCAAGGGCAAGCTCTCCATAATAGTCATACAGGGAAAAGATATAGGGATCTCCAAGCTTACTTAACCACTCAGTAGCATTATTCTTTTCATCCTTATAATTTAGTCCAATTATAGGAATTGTTTTTGATATATCTTCTAGGAATGGATGTTCAACTCTGCAAGTTATACACCAGCTTGCCCAAACATTGAGTATAAAAAGATCTTCTAAATTCTCATTTTTAATCTTTTTGTCCGAATCAAGAGTCTGAAGAGAGAATTCTGGCAATGGAATATTGAGATCTACTTTGGATTGACTATTGTTATTATTTTTTATTAAAGATGTAAAAAGAATAACAGATGATAAGAATATAATTACTATTAAAGTTCTTAAAGTTGACTCAAACATAAATTTTTCTTCTGATTACTAAAACTGCACCAAGGCTCATTATTATTGCAGAAATCCAGATTAATCTAACAAAATAGTTTTCCTGCACGTTAACTATCCATTTACCATTAGATTGCTGCTCACCAATTGTTATATATACATCTTTTATAGGTTTAATGGATATATCTGATTCTGTTGTAATTTCTCCTCTTACAAAATATTTTCTTTTTTCAGGATAAAGCTCAAAAGTATCTTCTCCATTTGAAAAAATAAAATCTGCAGATAGTGATTCAAAGTTAGAATTCTTTTGTAATGAAATATTATCAAACTCAATAGTATTCTCATTAAATTTTACTTCGTCTCCGACGCTCATGCTAAACGTTCTTTCATTGCTAAGGGCTGCATTTAGTGAAATAGAGACGATCAATAATGCAAAACCTATATGTGCTAAAGCACTTCCTTGATTAAAGTATTTTTTGGAAATAACGGAATCAATAATTAATGCTATATATCTTAAAAGAATTAAATTACCAAAAAAAATGCCTCCTATTAGCCACCACTCATAATTGTTCACAAAATATATTATTACAATCGAAGATAGTATCGTTAAAGCAAAAATGAATGCAGAAGATTTTAGGATTTCTATTAAGGGTATTTCACGAGACCATTTTGAAAAAGTTGAAAACACTAAGAATAAAGACGTAATAAAAGTGAGTGGTGCAAATACTTTGTTATAAAAGGGGCTTCCTACCGAAACTCTAGAATCTGAGAACGCTTCTAAAATTAATGGATACGATATGCCTAAGAAAATAATAAACACTGCGGTAATAAAAAAAACATTATTGGTTCCAATAAAAAACTCTTTTGAAAAGTCTTTTACCCTATTTACAGCAAAGATTTTTGATAAATTTTTTACAAAAAGCATAATCGGAGCAGAAACTAAAAATGCCGACATTCCAAGCAAGTACAAGCCTCTTGTTGGGTCATTTGCAAATGAGTGAACACTATCAATTATCCCAGATCTAACAATAAAAGCTCCAAATAAACTCAGTGTGAATGCAATAATTGATAAAAATATTGTCCAAGCTATTAGATTATTTGATCTTGAAGAAACATAAACTGTATGGAGAAGCGCAGTCCCCGCCAACCAAGGCATTAGGGCAACATTTTCCACTGGATCCCAAAACCAATAACCACCCCAACCTAGTTCGTAGTAAGCCCACCAACTTCCAAGAGCTATCCCAATAGTAAGAAATATCCACGCTGATAATATAAAACTCTTGATCTCTGCAATTGGAAACTGTTCAAATCTTCCGCTTAATAGAAAAGCTGTAACAAATGCAAAAGGAATAACAAAGCCAATATAACCAAAATAAAGCATTGGAGGGTGAATTGCTAAAGCTGGATCTTGCAAGATGGGATTTATATCAGCTCCATCGGGAACCCCAAAAGGTAAGATTCTTTCAAATGGACTTGAAATGAATAATAAAAAAAGAAGGAAGCATACTACCACTAATGAAATTATCCCAATTGTTTGAGGATAGAAAGTTGTTGTTGAATGATTTCTAAATATTAGAAAAAACAGGCCCCATAAAGAAATTATCAAAACCCAAAGAAATAATGAGCCTTCATGTGCACTCCATATTGAAGAAACTTTATAAAAAATTGGAAGATTTGAGTTTGAGTGACTCGCTATGTAAGCCATGGTGAAGTCATCAATAATTGCTAAATAAACAAAGAGTAAAAATGAAGTAATTAATATTAATGACCCCAATACGAAAATCTTAGGTACAAAAATACTTATGCTGCTAGTATTTGAGGAATAGGAGAAAAAAGCTAGAACAAAGCAAGCCATAAACACAATTGATGAGGAGAAAGCTAAGAAGTGACTTATTTCACCAATCATAATTAGTTCAATTCTAGGTTTGGTGGCATATAGTTCTCATCATGCTTGGCAAAAACTTCATCTGCATAAAAAATTCCATCATTGTATTTACCAAGGACAACAATACCTTTGCCCTCTTTAAATAAATCGGGTAACAAGCCCTCATAAATAACTTTGATTGAATCTTCAAAATCAGTAACCTCAAAATTTACTTTGTTTTCATTTATGAAAAAGCTATCTTTTTTTACCATACCGCCAAGCTTTACTCTTGTATTTGATGATAAAACAACATTTTCGTCACTCTGTTTAAGTTCGCTAGGAGTTAAAAAATAATCAAGGTTTGAATTTAGCGCATACAAAATTAAACCAATACCAAGACATGAACTACCTATAATAAGAAGAACTCCGAAAAGTCTTTTTTTTCTATCTTTCTTCATTTATTTCTTTCTTGACTTGTCTTATTTTTCTATTTAAAAGAATAATTGTAGATCCCAGGATTACAAAAAGTACAACTACAACAATCCATACATAAACTCCATGATCACCCATGCTAAGCATATTTGTTAAGCTATCTTGATTCATTTTCAAATATTCTTTATCCAGCTTTTATATTTTTCCCTTTTTAAGATTTCATTCTGTGAGGAAAGAATAACTAATCCAAAAATTAGGCCAATAAAACTAACTATAGAAAACATTAATGGATATAGCATTACTGGATCAATTGCAGGCTTGCTTGTCAATGTTATGGATGCAGATTGATGAAGTGTTGACCACCAATCTACTGATTTCTTTATTATTGGTATATTTACCACTCCTATTAAAACGAGCACTGAAAAAAATTTGTCAGCTTTTTCTTTATTTTCAAAGGATGCATGCAAAGAGATTAAGCCAAGATACATTATTAATAAGATTAATGTAGAGGTAATTCGAGCATCCCACTGCCACCAGGTTCCCCAAGTTGGTATACCCCAAATGGAGCCTGAAAATAGTGCAAAAAAGGTCACAATTGCTCCAATTGGGGCGATTGATTTGGAGACATATGCAGCTAATTTGAGTTTCCAAATTAGAAAAACAGCTGAGGTAATTGCCATAACAGCAAAAAGAATCTGAGCCATAAATGATGCTGGAACATGCATATAAATTATTCTGTAAGAATCGCCCTGGACTGCATCAGGAGGCGTAAAAAAAAGTCCCCATGCTAAAGCGCTAATATAAAGTAAAAAAAAGAATACCAGAAAAGGCTTAACAAACTTATTAGCAATAGCAAAATAACTCTTTGGAGAGGCAAATTGATGAAAAAATTTTTTAATCACAGAAATAATATATGGGTTTTTTTTGCTATTCCAAATGCGTTCTCAGTATAAATGAAATAATAAATGGTATAAAACTTGCTACCAAGATCATTACTCCCACTAAAAGGCTCAAATGACCCATCAAACTTAACCCTAACAAGGCCGAGGTTGTCATCTTACCAAGAACGATTAACACAGGAATTAAAAATGGAATCGTTATTAAAAGACCAAGAATAGATCCTTTTTTAAGGCTAAGGGCATTCCCAAGAGAAAAGAAATTAATAAAAATTAGATTTGAGATTACTAAACATAACAAAGTAATTGAACTTATATGAATTGAGATATCAAGAGATAAGGTAAATAGAAAGGCAACAAAAGCAAGAGGAATACCAATCAATACCCAGTGAACAAGGATTTTATAAAAAACAATTTCAATAAGTTGATTATTTACTGCATATTGTTCAAGAGTTCCATCTTCAAAATCTTCAGAAAAAATTAATTCAGTTCCTAACATAGTAACCAAAAGTGTAGAAATCCAAATGAAAGATAAATAAATTTGTGGCGGATTATCGCTATTTATATCCAGCGTCAATGGAAAAGAAATGATTATTAATAGAAAAACTAATACAGGTCCAACCCAAGCCCTCCTCCTCTTAAAGAGCTTATATATCTCTATGAAAAGAATACTGCTATTCATTTATTTTTATCTCCCTGTAATCATCTTCAAAGTCTATATGTGAAGTAAAGATAATAGTTTTATTTTCATTTACTTTTGCTTCCATAAAATTCTTTAGAAATTCTTTACTGTTTTGATCAAGACCAACAAAGGGTTCATCCAATATCAAAATCTTCTCATCGGAATTTAAAACTCTTACTAAAGATAATTTTTTTTGTTGCCCAAAAGATAGTGTGCCAACAGAGTTATCAATATGCTTTCTTAAATTAAATTTTTCTAATAAATCCAGATTATAAGAATCCAACTTTAATCCTTGAATTAAGAGATTTTCTCTTATTGATAAATAATTTTTTAAATTGTTTTTATGACCTAGAAAGCAAACTTTGTCTTCGTTATGATTCATTAACTCACCTTTTGTTTGTTTTGTTAGGCCTATAATTATTTTTAATATGGTTGTTTTTCCAGAGCCATTATCTCCAGAAATTTTAACCAGTTCTCCATAGTTAATTACAAAACTAATATTGTTAAGGATATTTCTATCGTTGATTTTGTAAGAAATATTTTTTGCTTCAATTAGTTTCATATCATGAAAGTCCTACTTTTTTTGACCTAATTGTAAGTGGTGGTAAAGGTTTTTGTGGATCAATTCTTGAATATAAGCGTTTTCCAATCTCATTAAATGGTGATTTCAGTACTTTTCCAATGCCGCCTATGGAGAAGTATAGATCTCTAGAGAAAAATATTCCTTGCTCTAAAGTTGGTATCTGATTCATCGATGAAATAATTCCTTTTAGTTTGCTAAATATCTTATTTTTATTATTAAGTTTGAACCATCCCCATGATAATTGATTTATTAATGCCATCTTTTTTAGCGACTCTCTTGAGGACTTATTTGGGCTAGTTCCAGGTGGTAAAAGAACAACTAGATTTGATGAGGAATCTGCAATTACTTTATCTATTAATTCTACTAGCTCGGTCTCCTTATCAAAGCCAATACTTGTAATATTTTCAAATGGAAACGGCTTAAAGAATTTTAGTTTTTCAAGCCGTTTATTGGATCCTATGTAAATATAATTAACTAATATCTTACTCAAACAGATACTTTGTCTAGTGCCTGTGTTAGATCATCTTTAATATCATCCAAATGCTCTAATCCTATCGATAGCCTAACATATCCGGGAGTAACACCAGCACTTAATAACTCTTCTTCATTTAACTGGCTATGAGTTGTACTCGCAGGATGAATCGCTAGACTTCTTGAGTCTCCAATATTTGCAACATGATAAAACATCTCGAGAGAATTGATAAATTGCTTTCCAGCTTCAATACCACCTTTTATCTCAAATCCCATTAATCCACCACAACCACCGCTTAGGTATTTATCAGCTCTTTCCTTTGCTAGATCAGAAGCAACTGATGGATGAGAAACTCTCTCCACCTTTGGATGATTCATTAAAAAGTTTGCAATCTCATCAGCATTCTTTGAGTGCTCTCTTATTCTTAATGCAAGAGTCTCAAGTCCTTGAATGAACATAAATGCATTAAATGGGCTCATTGCTGCTCCCATATCTCTGAGAATCGTAGTTCTTGCTTTAAGAATATAAGCGATTGGTCCAAGAGGCTTCACAGCCTCTGTCCAAACAGCACCACCATATGAAGGATCTGGATTATTTAGAGCGGGCTGTCTTTCTGGATGTGCCTCCCAGTCAAAATTACCACTATCTACAATAATTCCTCCAATAGACGTTCCATGTCCACCTATGTATTTTGTTGTTGAATGCATTGAAATGGCTGCTCCATGATCAAATGGCTTACAAATTACTGGTGCTGCTGTGTTATCAACAATAAGCGGAATACCAAGAGGCTTTCCCAATGCTGCAACTTCTGCAATTGGAAAAACTTCAAAACTTGGATTAGGTAGCACCTCTCCATAATAAGCTCTTGTGTTTTCATCAGTAGCTTTTATGAAATTTTCTGGATCCGATGGATCAACAAATCTTACTTCAACCCCCATATCAGAAAAAACATTTTTAAATAAATTATATGTGCCTCCATACAAATGAGAAGATGCAACTATATTGTCTCCATTAGATGCAAGATTTTGTATTGCAAGTGCAGATGCTGCTTGACCTGAAGCAACAGCTAAAGCACCAACACCACCTTCCAAAGCAGCAATTCTATCCTCAAGAACTGCAAGAGTTGGATTCATTATTCGTGAATAAATATTACCAAGTTCTGATAAAGCAAACAGATTGGCTGCGTGATCGCAATCATCGAATTGATAGCTTGTTGTTTGATGAATAGGGACTGCGACTGAGTTTGTATTTTCATCTTTTCTCCAGCCAGCATGAAGACCGATAGTTTCTGGATTAGTATAATTTTTTGACATTTAAAGCCTCCTTTGAGTTAAATATGTATCAATTTTACTTCATTTGAAAAGTATTTAATATTGCAAAATAAAAAATAGAAGAAAATATATTAAAATTTTTAAAATCTTTAAATGATGGAGTATGATAGCAATAAAAATAAAGGTAAATCATGGCAAGAAAATATGTAAATTTTAGAGTTGGGGGCTCCCCATATAAAGAAACAGATGCTTATACTGTTTGGACAAACGATCTTCTTGGTAAAGTAATAGCAAGTAAAACTATCATTCAACCAGGTCAGTCAACTGAGGGCCACAAGCTTATAGATTCTGATGTAGTCTATGTCGTTGTGAATGGTCGTGGAAGAATGGAAGTTGTTGAATATATGAATTCTGAAGAAGGTCATGGCGGCGACCCATCTTATGGCGTTGAACATCAAGACTCATATGATTTAGTTGCTGGAGATGTGATTCTTGTTCAATCAGGAGATTACGTGAAAGTATCAAATAAATCAGAGCATGATCAGCTGGCTTATTTAAGAATCTTCGATCGTGAAGGTTGGCGTGATAAAAAATAGAAGAAATCTTCTCTTTCTCAGCATTGTTTTTCTCTTTAGTATTGATTCTGATGCTGATAAGAATCTTGAATCACTTATGTCAGTTCTTTACTCACAAACATCTGGTGAGATAAAAGCTACCTTTGTTCAGACTTACAACACTGCAACTGAACTTCTAGACAAAGCTATAAATGATGAAGATTGGGATGCAGTGCTTGAATCTGAGGGTAAGAAAAATAGAACTCCCGCAATAATCCTAGATGTTGATGAAACTGTTTTAGACAATACGCCCTTCAATGCACGATCTATCATGAGTAATACCAGCTATCCTGAAGGGTGGGATGTATGGATATATGAAGAAAAAGCAACTTTGATTCCTGGGGTTAGAGACTTCCTGGTGAAAGCTCAAAAGAAAGGTGTAAGAATTTTTTATGTAACTAATCGAAGAACTGTTTATGAGGAAGCTACAAAAAATAATATAAAAAAACTAGGGCTACCATTTGATGATGATATTGATGTCCTGCTAACACGGGGCGAAAATGGATGGGGCTCCAGTAAAGCTTCAAGAAGATCATATGTTTCTGATGATCATAGAGTGATAATGATGTTTGGAGATAATCTTAATGATTTCTTTGATCTTCCAGATAAAGCTGATTATGGCACTAGAAAAGATTCTGTTCTTAAATATGAAAATATGTGGGGTAACAAATGGTTTATGCTAGCCAATCCGGTTTACGGTCATTGGGAACAATCTATATATGGATTTGAGCTTCTTGATGAAGAGGCAAAAACAAAAGCAAAATTAGAGAATATTAGAGTTAATTAATTTTTATTTCTGCTACAACAGGCAGATGATCTGAAACACCCTTCCCAGTTAGGATCCCAAAATCTCTTGGTTTGCCATCTTTGGAATTAACATTTATTTGATTTTTGAGTATATATGAGGTTTCTAGACTCATCTTTCGATTTTTTGGAAAAACAATTGCATCTAAAAAACTCCAGGTGCCATCCTGGCCATAAAAGAAAGTACCCTTACAATTTTTACACCCATCAAGATGAGAGACATACCAATCATTATTAAGCTGAGAGTAAATACCAAGGTCTTTCTCCTCTTGAGAAGTGATATTAAAATCTCCTAAAGCAATCCACTTATCATTGTGAGAATTAACAATTGCATAAAGATTATTTAGTGCATCAATTCTTGAATTAGCAGAATTATAAGGAGCAGGGAAATGGACAACATAAACTCTTATAATTTCTTTATCCAGACCAAGTTTGACCTCAAAAATTGGTCTCGAGCTTGTTACCTCAACAGAATCCGAGAATCTAATTTTAAAATTTCTTGCACCGTAAATCGGATACTTTGAAATAATAGCATTATCAATTCCTCTATAATCTTCGCCCTCTATTAAAGCAAAATCTGTATATCCAAGAGCTTCTATATTATTAAATAGCATTCGAAGAACATTTAAGTTTTCAATTTCTTGTATTGCAATTATATCTGGTTGAGATTCGCCCATAGAAATCAGTAGATCTGAAATATTGGAAATCTTTTTTTGCACCACTTCTTCACTCCAATCTAAGAATAAACATTCATTTCTCCACTTAGAATTCTTAACTTGTAAGCATCCCATAATATGATCATCATTATTTTTGAGTTCAATAGGCAGATAAGCTTTATCATCTTTACCAACATCATCTTGAGCATCAAATAAATTATTTAAATTGTAGGACATTATGGAAATCTGCTCAGCTGAAACAGAATATGAGAAAAATAGAGCCAGAAATAAAAAAACTCTAATACTCATTCTAAATAATTCCTGGAATGACTGCCTTTCTACCTTGGGGATAGTTCTCGATGTTTTCATTACACCACTTATGATTTGAAACTCCTCTTGGAATGAGGTTTGCAGATGTCCAAATAAAGAACGCCAATCCAGAAGGACTTAAACTAGATATTGTCCACCCTAGCCACTCTAGCATCTCTCCAAAATAGTTAGGAGCTGATATCTTTTCATATAGGAATCCTTTTGGAATATGATAACCAGGGCCTTTTGCTTTTCTTAAATTAATAAGCATGTAGTCAGATCTAACGTTTATATAGAATCCACTAACAAAGATTAGTATACCTAGAATAAATGGAAAACTTGTAAGCCAACTGTTTTCATAATTTGCTATAAAAAGAATCCAAGTGCACTGAAAAAGAACATTAAAGATATTAAAAACAAACGCTAGGAAAGCCACAAAAACAGGCATCTTTTTACCATCCATTTCTGCAATAAAAGGCCAGATCAAGGTCCTATGGAAATAATGAAAAATGTAAATTAATACAAAAATTAAGGATACTGAGCTTAGGTTTTCCCTAAAAAATATACACAAACCACCTGTAAGGAATACTGAAGGTGACTCCATGACTATCCAACCCCATCTTGCATCCATTGAAGGACCCCATTTAGTGCTAGCATGACGACCATACGGTGCAGTAACAAAAAAAAGATAGAAAAAAGTAATTATTGCTATGGCAATCCAAATACTTAAAAGCAGATAAAAGTTACTAGTAAATAAATCAAATACCATTACAACTCCTCTGGTACTGGATCATATCCACACCCTCCACCTGGTCTGCACTTTATGATTCTTTTAAAACCTAAAATGATTCCATTAAAAGCACCAAATCTCTGTATGGCCTCTTTAGTGTAGGTTGAACATGTTGGTTGGAACCTACAATTGCTTCCAAGCATTGGCGAAAAAAACTTTTGATAAATTGTAATTAATGCAATAAAAAATTTGCCAATCATTTTATTTATTTGGAGCAAGTGATTCCTGCAATATCGAAGAAGTAAAATCTTCAAGAGATACTACAGAAGTATCATCGCTACCAAGCCTTCTAATAGATACAGTTCTGTCTGAAACCTCTTTTTTCCCGACAACAATAATTATTGGAACTTTTGAAACGCTATGTTCTCTAACTTTATAACTGATTTTTTCATTTCTTAAATCAGAATTACAGCGAATATTTTTACTTCTCAATAATTCTGATATTTCTTTTACATAATGATCAGCTTCATCTGTAATTGAACAAATAGTCACTTGAGTAGGTGCAAGCCATAAAGGAAGATTCCCACTGTAGTTCTCAATTAAAATACCTATGAATCTTTCAAAAGACCCAAGAATAGCTCTATGGAACATGACTGGGTTATATTTATTCCCATCTTCTGCAACGTATTGAGCGTCTAGACGATCAGCAAGATTGAAGTCTAATTGAAGGGTACCACACTGCCATTTTCTTCCAATGGCATCTGTAAGAACAAAATCTAATTTCGGACCATAAAATGCACCATCTCCCTCATCTATCCTGAACTCCAATCCAAGTTTCTCGATTGCATTTTTTAGGGACAATTCAGCTTTGTCCCAAATCTCATCAGATCCAACCCTTTGTTCTGGGCGTGTTGATAACTTAATTTCGAATTCATTAAACCCAAGGTCAGCATAGACCTTAGATAATAAATCTATAAAGGTCGCAGTTTCTGATTCAATTTGATCTTCTGTAAGAAAAATATGTCCATCATCTTGTGTAAAACCTCTTACTCTCATTAAGCCATGCATAGTTCCTGATGCTTCATATCGATGACATGTTCCAAATTCACATAGTCTAAATGGAAGTTCTTTATATGATCTTATGCCTTGGTTATAAACCTGAACATGTCCAGGACAATTCATAGGCTTCAAAGCATTAACCCTTTTCTCATTCGCATGCTCTTCATCAATCTCAGTAATAAACATGTTTTCTCTATACTTATCCCAATGTCCTGATTTTTCCCAAAGCTTCCTATCTATCACTGATGGAGTATTAATTTCTTTATAATCAGCTTTCTTTTGCATATCTGACATATAAGATTTTAAAGCTGAATAAATAGTCCAACCTTTTGGATGCCAAAAGACCATGCCTGGGGCTTCATCTTGGAAATGGAAAAGATCCATATCTTTTCCAATCTTTCTGTGATCTCTTTTTTCAGCTTCCTCAATAGATTTTAGGTGTTCTTGAAGCTCTTTTTCATTTCTCCATGCTGTGCCATAAATTCTTGTAAGCATTTCATTTGAAGAATCTCCTTTCCAATATGCTCCAGATACTTTAGTAAGTTTAAATGCTCCAATAAAAGAGAGGTTTGGTAAATGAGGTCCTCTACATAAATCAATAAAATCTTCATCATCATTTGTATAAATCTGAAAATTATCAGTCTGTTCTGCTTCATCTATAATTTCTATCTTTAAATTCTCTCCTTTGTCTTTAAACATTTTTTTTGCATCTTTTTCTGAGTGAAGTGATTTAACAATATTAGACTTATTTTCTAATATTCTTTTCATTTCATTTTCTATTTTTGGAAGATCCTCAACCGATATAGGTGTTTCAGTAGAAACATCATAGTAGAACCCATTTTCGATAGTAGGCCCTATAGCCAACCTGGAATCTGAATATAAGTTCTTTATAGCCTTTGCAAGAACTTGGGCTGTTAATGTATGTCTCATTATCTCTAAACCTTCGTCAGATTGGATAGTAATGATAGAGACTGAGGAGTTTTCAGGAAGTTCGTCTAGGAGATCTCTCTGCTCACCATTGACGTTAACTGCAACAGCACTCTTAGCAAGTCCTGCGCCAATTGATTTAGCAAGATCTAAGCCATTTGAGCCTTTATCAAGCTGCTTTGCTGATCCATCCGGTAAATTAATTTCCATAAAAATATCTAATTTTTTACACTATTTTAATAGTATTATTCAATTAATCCATCAATATCGTATTTTGATAAAAAATTCCAAATAGTCGCTGATGCTTGAAGATCATGATTATTTAGATTTGGCCAGTTGTGACCCATATTAGTCAACAAATAGAGTTCCACATTGGTTAGGTTATCGCAGCCTGAATATACATCATGAATTCCTCCGCCATTACTTCCAGAGATTTCAGATGTATCGGGTTCTATAGTGCAATTATTTTCATTGACCCAATAATCCATAACCTCTTCAATAGGCTTACTAAATCCATTTCCAGCATAATTAACAACGGAATCTTGCAAACCATGAATTTGTGCAACTGAAGTTGGATGAGATGGGTTACATTCATCTGTAGTTTCGTTGGTCATAGATCCAGTAACCGATACGACTGCTGCAATCCTTGGACTCAAATCACACGCAAGCTTATAGCTCATATACCCTCCATTAGACATTCCGGTTGAGTATATTCTCTTTGAATCTATTGAATATTCATCATTCAAAAAATTTATAACTGAATTAATGAACCCGACATCATCTGTTGTGCTGCTCGTTGTCCATCCGCCAACATTCCAATGCGTCTGTCCAGTGGCCGGCAAAAGAGTTCCTTGAGGATATATGACTATTAGCCCTGCATCGTCAGCAATAGATTGAAATCCACTATAGTTCATGATCCACAGCCCTCTGCTTGTATAGCCATGCAAAACAAAGAGCACCGGTGCATTGTTCTGGTATCCACTCCCCTCATATATAAAAAACTGTCGGGCAATATTGTCATGCACAATTGTGCAATTTAGAGTTGAACCATTTCCGTTATTTGATTGATAATTTGAGCAAGGTTCTCCAGAGCTATTATCCTGACCGGGGTCAATTGCAATATCGGAAGTAGATGAACCCCCTCCACATGTTGAGATAACTAGAAGGATTCCTAGTAAACTAATTAGCCTCATAATTATCTAGTTTATCAGCCCACTAGTATCATACAAAGATAAGAATTCCCAAATGAATGTAGCTCCATCTATGTCAGCGCCCCCGCCTTTATCTGAATCCGATGCTGGCCAAATGTGGTCAAAATTTTCTAAATATGTGAAATTTATACTTACTCCATCTTGGCAGCTTGTTGAAATCTCTGAGTACCAAGAATATCCATCTCCATTTGAATCTTCTCCGTCAACGACGATATTTTCAGAACATGAGTTAAATGAACTCCAATAATTACTTACAAGCTGAAGAGGAGTTACATAATCGCCACCCTGAACTGGAATCGATGTATCATTCAATCCATGCATATGAATCACTGGCATAGGTCTTTGGGGGTCGCAAGATTCATAATCTTCTGGAGATAGAGATCCTGAAACTGGAGCAACTGCGGCAACTTTGTTACTTAAAAAGCATGCTGTTGTGTAGGCCATAAAGGCTCCATTAGAGAAACCTGAGACGTATACACGACTAGGATCAATAGCTAATTCTTCAATCGAATAATCAATCAATCTCTCAATAAAAGAGAGATCACAGACTTCTATGTTTGAACAATCTCCACCTGAATACCAGCCAGTACTGCCTTTTCCTGCAGCAACCGTCCCTTGAGGAAATATGAGGACAAAGTTATTTTCGTCATTTATTTGCGTAAATCCAGTATATTGCATATTTGCATCTGCATAATCATCTCCACCATGAAGACTAATTAGAAGTGGATAACTCTGATCTAATGAGTAGCTTTCAGGGAAGACTGCATAAAACTCTCTTTCCAGATTATCCCAATCTATTGTGCAATATGAAGTAGATTCTGATTGATCGCTACATACGGCAGATGAATTATTACTACCATCGTCACTTTCATCATTTGTAATGTTCACGATGAAATCATAGTTGCTTGAATATAAGCTGCCATCGAATGCTCGAATTACTACTTCATATGAGTTATCAAAATTTGCATCAGATGGATTTTCATAGTCAGGCGAAGATAAAAATAATACTTGTCCTGAATTATTGATGGTAAAGGAGCTCTGATCTGAACCTCCAGTAATTTGAAAAGTAATACTATCGCCATCAGGATCAGAGGCTTGCAAAACAAATGCTAAATTTTGATTTTCTAAAACACTAAATGTAAATGTGCTATTAGTAATAGTAGGTGGATTATTTTGAGGAATAGCTTCACTCCCGCCACCTCCACCTCCTCCGCAACTGGAGATAAAGACTAAAAATAAAAAAAGATTAATATTTTTCATGCTATTTTATGGGTAGATAAATAACTGTATTAGTTGAAAGTATCATAATGAAAACAAGGCAGGTTACAAGTGGACCTAAATAAACTCTACCGGTCATTCTAAAAAATATTCTATTAAAGTAAGGCAAAATGAACATCATTGGGACAATCCCAAAAAGCAAATTTACGCTTAACCAGTTAGTTGTCCAAAAAACTGTGCCTGTATTGAAATAGACTGAGTACTGAATAATTATTATGAGCATTAAACCTAATGAATTTGCGAATCCAGCTATTAGCATAGATAACCATTCGGGTTGGTCTTTAAACCTCATGGCACCATTTACCCTTAGTGAGTTTGAAAAAAAGAATATAAGAAAAAGCGGAAGATACATTAATAATACAGCAAGCATTTCTGGCTGAAATATTCTTACTCCCATAAACCAAAATCGATAATCAACATGAAAAAGGACATAGTTAATAAAAAGGAAAGTGTAAAAAGTTGAAAATATAACTAAAGCCAGTGCACAGGTTTTGAAGAAATCTATTTTATTAATATCAAGTCCCCAAGATTTTGTATCTACTCCATTTCTCTTGCCAAAAAGCTTATAAGATAGGGAGAAAATAATGATTCCAACCAATCCATTAAATGCTGCCCATAACATTACTGAGTTATTCATTCTTTGTGGGAAAAACCAAGTCAATTTTCTATTGGCTGCATCCTCAAATAAAATTTTTGCAACCTCAACCATTGGTATAAAAGTTATGCAAGCAATAAGAGCGCTTATAAAAAAGATTGACCAAAATATTATTTTTCCTTTGCCATTTGGTGCATTTAAAGCAGCTGGAATCTCTTTTTTAATAGACGAAAAAAATCTTAAGTCCAAAAATAATCTTGCGATAGGAATGAGCATAATTAATGCTAATACCATGTTTATAAGAGTAAATATTTCTTTCCAGTGCCAAATTTGATTATTTGAATTAATTGGATTTGGTGCACCAAATACTCTCTCAAAATAATCCAGTTGATTTGAGGTTGCTTCAAAGTTGTAAGGTTGGAACGGATGTAAAACTGGTTCATTAAAAATTACTCTCAAAGAATTTTTTTCTTTTGAGCCATAATATTTTCCTAACTCAACTTCCTTTATTTGTTCTTCTTTTGGAAGAACACTGTTGATGGTTCTTAGAGATTCAGGAGCAATTATCATATTGGCAGAGTCCCATGCAGTGAGTTCATTTCTAAAAGCTCCTTCATCATATAAAGCATAGCTAACACCCATATTTGATTTTGAGTCTCTTAAAATATTATTTCTTAAAGTGAGCACATAACCGGAAACGTAAACAGAATCTAATTTGCTCTTTGTATTATTTTGAATAGCTTGTTTACCAAAAAAATCAGCACCTCGTATTGCCGCATTTCCTCCCATTGAATGACCAGTTGCTCCAATCTTATCAATATCTACAAAATTAAAAGCACCATCATGCACATCCTCGACTAAGGCAAACATTCCATAGCCTTGAGTAGTTGCGGCTCTGGTGCTTAGAGATGAGGAAGATAAACCTTGAGCATAAGGATCTATTAGGGCAACAACATACCCTCTTCTAGAAAGCTCAATAGCTATATTTGATAATGCCTCTTTTGATCTCTGGAAACCAGGAATAATAGCTATAAATGGTGCCTTTGATTCCGATTTAGCTGACTTTGGTCTAAATAGGTCATAGATAATATATTGACCATTGTTTGTATCAAGCCTTAAGCTCTTTACCTCAACATTACCAAAGCTTGTAAGTATCAAGGAGGCAAAAAAGCTGAAAAATAAAATTGATGAAGCTAAGCCAACTAGTAATCTATTTGTTTTAATAAAATTCATTTGTTTTAAATTTGTATTAGTTTTCTAAAGTTTTTTATTCTTGAATTTATAAATTCTCGCTGATAGTCTAGATTTTTAACATTTTTGGAGGAAATATGGAATCGTTAATAGTTATGTCACTTGTTTTGGCAATTTTACAAATATGGATTATTCCGATGGTTTTAAATATGAAAAATATGGATTGGCTTCTTTCAAACAGAGAAGAATCTGATGTGCCATCAGAAATGCTTGCTAGAGCAAGAAGGGCTTCAACGAATCTTCAAGAAAGTTTGCCAGCTTTTTTAGCATTAGCTCTTTTATCTATGATCATAAGCGTAGATGTAACCTCTGCTGCATGTTGGTGGTTAATATTTAGAGTTATTCATGGAGCTACTTATATTATGGGGATAACATATGTTAGAACTCTTGCTTGGTTTGGATCTATAGGATCATTAATTGCAATGGCCTGTGCGCTAATTTAGAAAAATTGAATTAAAAAGCCGACCTTTGTAGATCGGCTTTTTAAAATTTAATCTTCGAAATCTTCCTGAACAGTTTGGTGAGTGCCGCCATATGCAGCTGATGAGAAATGCGAAGTTTTCATAACCCAATTTGAATCTTCCATGACCCAAACACTAGTTACTCTTGTTCTGTAGGGTCTCACTCCTCCATTGCCATCAGGAACTACTCCTTCCGCATAATACCTTGCATATACTGAAGAAGAATTAAGTTGATGGGCTTCAGAAGCATAAACACCAACCAACCCTGCAACCGCTGGAGTTTGATTTTCCCAGTCCTCCGCAGTTTGATTGTTAAGTGGTTTATGAAAACTGCCATCAGAGTTAGTACCCAACATTCCACTAGAGCTAGTTAGAGCTACAACAGTATCCCAGTCTCTTGTATTTCTAGCTTCCCAATATGCTTCTATATTCTTTAAAACCGTCTTTTCTGCGCTTGAATGACCATCAGAAAAAACTGTAACTGAAAACATTACAGCTAAAGTTAATAATAAATTTTTATTCATATTTTCTCCTTTTTTATTGGGCCATATTAAATCTTTCTTCGCCGACTCCAGCAGACATCCAGATTTCACTAGCAACTTGGTTAGACAAGTCAGCAAGATCAAAAAAAGCTTTCATAGCATCTGCAGAGGGATCTACATCAGCTCCCCATGCGCCAGCTTCAGCATCAACAATAATCCCAATTAAATTTGGATTAATCCAGAAAAATTTAGCATCGTTAACACCATTTGTATTTTTTGCTGCCTTGCAGACAGCAAGAGCAGCAAGACCAAAAGCATTTCTATCAGCATCACTTCTCATTTCATTTTTAGTTATGTGTAACATTAATTATCTCCAAAAAAAACACATATTTATTAAAGCATACACCATCTTCTTTGAGCAACAACTTCTGTATTTTTGTTATATTTAGCAACAAAGGCGTTATATTCCTTGTCGGCTAGTGCTCTATCTTCCTCAGATAAAGCATTAATACTTTCCCTCCACTCACTCCATGCACTTACACTATCCCAAACAACCATTGTAGATACTCGATGAAGCTTTTCATTTGTTCCATCATCATTTCTTAAATATTGAAGCGCTGGGTAAACTTTTATATTTGCGCCCTGTTTATCATAGAATTCTTGATGCATTTTGCTTGCTTTCATCATCCCTTCAACACTTCCGCCTGGAATAATCTTAGAAACATAGTAATTTACAACTTTGCCTTTGCAGTCTGAAAAATCCGTTGACATGCTATGGTCATTGGCAAATGATGATATTGAAAAAATTAATAATAAAAAATATTTCATAATTTAAAATCCTCCTATGAAATAAATATTACTACAGAGCGAAAAAAAATGGGAAGGTGTATTAAATTATTTTTTAGATTTCCAAGAAGTACCTTCTTTTGAATCTACAAGCTCAATACCCTTAGAATATAGTTCATCCCTTATAGCATCAGCACCCTCAAAATCTTTTGCTTGTTTAAGATCATTTCTTTTATTTATGAGCTTCTCAATTTCATTTGCCTCTGCGTCATCAAAATCATTTTGCTGAGACCGCTCTGAGGGTTTTTTGCAAAATATTCCTAAAATATTTCCAGCATAGACTAAAGATTTTTTTATTGAAGCATCATCATATGAATTTCTGTTTTTTAATAATTCATTAATTGATGTAATAGCTTTAGGGGTATCAAGGTCATTTGATAGATGTTCAGATATATTTCCAATTAATTCTCCTTTGGTATCATCACCATCATAATTATCTAAGAAATCATAAGCTTTATTAAGAAATACCTCTGCTTGTTTTACTAAGTTTTTATTCCAATCAAGAGATTTTCTATATTGCGAAGAAAGCAATGCAAGTCTAATGGTTTCACCATCATGCTCTTTAAGAAGATCATTAAGAAGAATTATATTGTTAAGAGACTTTGACATTTTTTCACCATCAATGGTTACAAAGCCATTATGCATCCAATACTTTGCATATTCTTCTGGATTATCAGAGTCAATACTTGCACATGATTGGGCAATCTCGTTTTCGTGATGAGGAAAAAGTAAGTCCTGTCCTCCTCCATGGATATCAAATGGTATTTCTAGATTAACTTCGGACATCACGCAGCACTCAGTGTGCCATCCAGGTCTGCCAAGGCCCCAAGGTGAATCCCAACCTGGCTGACAATCACTTGAAGGCTTCCATAAGACAAAATCCTGTTGATTCTTTTTGATTTCAGAAACTTGCACTCTGCTTCCCGCAAGTTGTTGCTCAATATCTCTGTTGGAAAGTTTTCCATAGCTTGGATAAGAAGGAACATGAAAAAAAACATGTCCATCTTTTTCATATGCTTTATCATTTTTGATTAGTTTTTCAATAAATTTGATCATATCTTCAACGTACTCAGTTGCCTTTGGCTGAATATCAGGTGGAAGAACATTAAGATTTGCCATATCTTGATTATAAATATCCGTATACTTCTCTGTTAATTCATTAATAGGAACATTAAGTTCGTTTGCTGCCTCAATGATTTTGTCATCGATATCAGTAATATTTGATACATAAGTAACATTTGGATACTTGCTTCTTAACAATCTTGAGAATGTATCAAAAACTATTGCCATCCTTGCATTACCAATATGTGCATAGTTATAGACAGTTGGTCCACATGCATACATGCGAATATTATTTGAATCTATTGGTTCAAATTTCCTCTTTTGATTTAATAAAGAATCATGAATATAAATTTCATTCATAATAATTACTATAACTCAATGACATCAAGTTGATTTAACTTTTTAATAAGCTGCTCCATAGCTAATCCCATGACTGTGCTTTCAAGTCCGATGATGCCTTTAAACAGGCCCTTACCATTCGCCTCAAAATGATAACAACCACATGCGCTGTATGGTTTATCTAAATTTAAATAGTCTTCAATCTCTTGAAGTGATAATTTCTTCATTTCCAATTCAGTTACATCAAAATTTGACCAAATCTCTCTTCCTTCGTGATGTATCGAAATACCATTATTTTGTAAATGTTTTTTTCCGGATAGAGATGAAAGATGATTAATGGCATCTTCATGATCGATAGGTTTATCGAAAATCTCATCATCGATCGTACACATATTGTCTGATCCAATAACGAATGCATCTAAATTATCCATACTTACCGTGCACGATTTTTCTGAGGCTAATCTTACTACCTGCTCTCTAAATGGTCTTCCATGCAGTTCCTTTTTAAGTAAATCTTCATCTACATTAGAATTTATGACTTGAAACTGAAGACCAACACCTTCAAGCAACTGTCTACGAATCCTTGAACCGCTTGCAAGGATTATTTTTTTCTTAGTTTTAGAAACTTTAGGTAACACTAAAGCTAGTTATGAACTAGTTGTTATCAAGTTCATAAACTCAGCACGTGTGTCTGGATTCTCTCTAAAAGCTCCAAGCATTGTAGATGTTATTGTTGAGCTTTCTGGTTTGTGAACACCTCTTGTTGTCATACATTGATGTTTTGCATTCATAACAACTGCAACACCTCTTGGTTCAAGCACTTCGTTTATGACATTGGCTATTTGGGCAGTCATTACTTCTTGGGTTTGGAGTCTTTTACCAAAAATATCAACAACTCTGGCAAGTTTACTAATACCAACAATTCTTTTGTTTGGTAGATAACCAACATGTGCCTTTCCGAGGATTGGTACAATGTGATGTTCGCAGTGAGACTCAACACGAATATCTTTTACTATTACCATTTCATCATAACCCTCAACTTCTTCAAAAACTTTTGAAAGAACTTCTTTTGGATCCATTTCATATCCAGCAAAGAATTGCTCATAAGCTCTAACAACTCGTTTAGGAGTTTCTACCAAGCCCTCTCTGTCTGGATTATCGCCAGTCCAGGCAAGCATAGTTCTGACAGCTGCTTCAGCCTCTTCTCGTGTTGGTTTTTTGTTATCTGCCATATTTGATCTCCTTTGATCTTCAATGAGGGAATTATATTAATGATATTTGATACCAAAATAAAGGGAAATGCTTAATCTAATAGGTTTATTTTATTTTGAAATGAAAGCTGCTGTTCTTTTTTAAAGGCTCTATTTACGTCTATTGCCTCATTAGAATTAAGAATCTTTTTAAGAACTTTGATTGAATCCCTTTCCATATTGGATATTTTATTAGCTATTTCATTCGCTCTTATCATCATACTTTCTTTACCATCATGAATTGAGCTAATGCCGCCATATGAAAAAATATCTTCAACACTAACCTTTTCTCCAGTGAAGACCATTTCTCTTACTTTTTGTTGAGGAACCAATCTTCCAAGATGAGCGCTTCCAACCAATACATCAAAATTAATACCTGGCATCTGAAAATAGCTATCTTTAGTTGCCAAAACTATGTCAGAAGAACATGGTAGAAAAAAACCTGCTCCAATAACGAACCCGTCACAACAACAAATCACTGGAATATCTGAATTGTAAATAGCATTTGATACCTTCCATAAATAATCATTAATTATTTCAAGCTTATCTTTGTCTAAACCATGCTCTTTTTTATCAGCTCCTGCAGAAAAACCTCTTCCCTCATTTTCTATAATTATGACTGAAGTTTTTGTATCAAAAGAATGTTTCTCAATTACATCACACATTTCAATTAAATCATTTGAAGAAAATGCATTCACAGGAGGCGAATCAATTCTCAAAAACAAAATAGAATCTTTCTCAGTGACCTTAATCGACATTTTTAAAATAAAAACCATCCAAATGAATCATATGCTCTAGAAATAAAGTTTTTGCGAGCAAGATATTTTTTGGATTGAGATTCTGACATGGTTTATATTGTAGCAATGTCAAAAATAAAAGCATTAATAAACCCTGTTACTCCATTTCAACAAAATGCTCCTATTATTTTTTGTGAAGAAACTAAAAAATGCGCTTTTGTTGATCCAGGTGGAGATTTGGAAGTATTACTAGCAAGTGCTGCCAATAATGATCTAATTCCAGAGAAGATTTTACTTACTCATGGACACATCGACCATGCTGCTGGTGCTACTGAACTAGCTAACACACTTAACCTAGAGATAATTGGTCCTCACATTGATGATAAGTTTCTTCTGGATGAATTAGAAGCTCAAGGTTCTATGCTTGGATTATCTGCTCAAAATTGCACACCTGACCAATGGTTAAATGATGGAGAAATCGTATCCGTTGGTAATGCCACATTAAATGTATTTCTAACTCCTGGACACACTCCAGGACATATTATTTTTTTTCATGAGCCCTCTAAGTTAGCTATCGTAGGCGATGTCCTTTTTGCAGGATCAATTGGAAGAACAGATCTACCTGGAGGTAATTACACTCAATTGATTGAATCAATAAAAACAAAACTGTGGCCCCTCGGTGAGGATATAGCTTTTGTTCCCGGCCACGGGCCGCCCTCAAATTTTAAAGTTGAACGATCAACCAACCCATTTGTTTCGGGTAATAATTTATAGATTTCATTTTTTTAATAATTATCGATTAGGTTAAAGTAATTTTTTGATGCTTGCATTACTTTGGGGGCCAGCCATAATGCAGATACTAGTGTTGGAATTGCCATCATTGCAAAAGCTCCATCAGCAATATTTATTGCAATATCGATTGGAACAATTGAATAAATAAAAATGCTTAAGATATATAGGTAAATGTAAAACTTCATACCAAATTTACCAAAAAGGAACCTCGAACAAGATGCTCCATAATATGAATAAGTGAATATTGTGCTTAGGCCAAAGCAAATAACGCATATAAAAAGAATAAAGCCACCGAAATTTCCTAATAGCATACTAAAAGCCTCTGCAGTTAAAGTAACTCCTTGTGAAGTTGATGTCTCCCAAACACCAGAAATTAGAATCATCAAAGCTGTTGCAGTACAAATTATTAATGTATCGAAAATTGGTCCTGTCATAGCAACAAGTCCCTGTTTTACAGGATCCGAAACCTTTGCTACGCCATGCACTAGAGATTCTGTTCCCATCCCCGCTTCATTTGAGAAAGCGCCCCTTCTCACACCATAAATTAGGACTCCAAAAAATGTACCTCCAGCAATTGCAGTTCCATTAAAGGCGTCGACAAGAATCAATTTAAAGGCTGGAAAAACTTGATCTAAATTTAATGTTAACGCTATAAGCATTGCTCCAAAATAAATTGATCCCATAAGAGGCACTAGAAATGTTGCAACTTCAGCTATTCTTTTTAAACCACCAATTACCACTATTCCAGTAATACCTGCAAGCACTAAACCTCCAAGAATATTAAAATTTTCAATTTCTGAAAAAGCAAGATCCCCAGTTATTTGAATTAATTGATTACTTTGAAAAGCTGGCAAGCAACCTATCATTCCTGCTAAAGCAAAAAAATATGCGAGGGGTAACATTCTTTTTGGAAGACCATTCTTTATTACATACATAGGGCCGCCAAAAATTTCTCCTTCTTTGGTCTTTTCGCGATACATTACTGACAAAGTACATGTAAAAAATTTTGTTGCTATACCTATTATTGCCGTCACCCACATCCAAAATATTGAGCCTGGTCCTGCTACTGAAATTGCAAGGGCAACACCAGCAATATTCCCCAATCCAATTGTCCCCGACAAGGACGTAGTAAGGGCTTGGAAAGGACTTACTTCACCCTCATCATTGTTTTTTTCCCTAGAGAGAAGAATGCTAAAAGCATGCAGAAGATATTTAAAGATCTCAAATCTTGAATAAATTAAAAAAAAGATCCCAGATCCAATTAACAGAAATATCAACCATGGACCCCAAGCAGCTGTGGCAAATTGCTCAGCATAGAAGTTTGGAGATTTATCCATTTGCGTTAAGCCTAAATTATTGACAGTATTTTATTCATAACCTTCAACTACTGCGTACATTCTCTCAGCCCCACCCTCAAGCAAGGTTAATGCTTTTTTATATTCTGAACTGCTGTAGGCAGCCAGTGCAGCATCATAAGAATCAAATTCAACAACTACATTTCTAGCGAAATCTATTCCCTCTTTGGTTTCGTGTTGACCGCCTCTTACAAGAAATTTACCACCAAATTTCTCTATTGCTACTTCAGCTTGTTTGCCATATCTTGAGAGCTTCTCATTATCGAGAATATTTGCTTTTGCAACCCAATACCCTTTTGGCATTCTTTATTTAACTATTAAAGGTTTAATAATTTTTACATCATCAGCAATATATGCATTTTTAGTTTTTTCATAATGAGGATGGCCCAAGGTTGCTAAATCAGCAGCCTTTTCCATAACTCTAGCTTCAAAATCAGACTCATCAACAAGCTCATCAATAATTCCTGCATCAACTGCATTCGAAAATGGGTATGGATCTGCGTGGAGAAGAACAGAATATGCATGTCTTTTAGAAATCCTACTTGCAGCAATCTGCATAATGCTGGTTGGGATATCCATATTATTTCTAACCTCATTGGCTTGTGTTACAAACTCTCCCTTCAAACCTATTCTGTAATCACATCCACATGCTACAAAGAGTCCCATTGCTACGGTATGTCCCGTTAAAGCAGCAATAACAGGTCTTGGAAAAGTAAAGATGTCATACATAAATCTCATCCCAAGATCACTCATTTTAGAGATTTTTTCCATATCTCCTGATGCAAAGGTTTTTAAATCAAAGCCAGCAGAAAAAATACCCTCTTTACCCTTAATGACTAAAGAGCCACTATCCTTGGGAACATCGTTTAAGCAATTATTAATAGCTTCAAGCATTTCTATAGAAAAGACATTCACCTTTCCATCATCTAAGCTTATTACTGATACATTATCGATTTTTTCAAGAGTTGCATAATCTGTCATTTTTTTTACTCCTTAGCATTAGCTTTGCATCTTTTACTGCAAAATCTGACCTCATCCCAAGACCTTTCCCATTTTTTTCTCCATGAAAAAGGTCTATTACATGTTACACAAATTTTTTGAGGAAGATTAGATTTTTTTATTCTTTTCAAAGGGTTTTTTCCTCGATAAAAGTTTCAGCAGCTTTAAAGATTCTCAGTTTTCTTTCTTTATCAAGCTTTTCAAGAGCTCTTATCATTAGAGAAAGTCTAGGGTTTTTAGCAAAAAATTCTTTATTATCTTCAATGAATTTCCAATAAAGACCATCGACAATCTCACACCAATCTCCTTTTTTGAAGTTTGACATCCTTAAAATATAACTTGATCCAGAAATATAAGGTTTAGTAGCAAAGATTCCACCATCAGCAAATGTTCCCATACCAAAGACATTTGGCACCATCACCCATTCAGATGAATCCACAAACATTTCCATAAACCATTTGTATATCTCAGATGGATGAATTCTTGACATATTCATTATGCTTGCCAAAACCATCAGCCTATTAATGTGGTGTGTATATCCAAACTCTAATGCACCTTTGATGGCATCATCTAAAGGTTCTATTCCTGTATCTCCTGTATACCAGGCTTCAGATAACTTTCTATTATGGTTCCAATAGTTAGCATCAATCATTTTTTCAGAAAAATTTTGATAAATGCCCCTTATAAATTCTCTCCATCCTATGATTTGTCTTATAAATCCTTCTAAGCTGTTCAAAGGTATATTATTCTCCTCAGCATAATTTCTTGCCTCATTTATTACTTGGTATGGAGTAATAATTCCAAGGTTCATTGAACTACTTAGAGCAGAATGAAGTTGGAAATGCTCACCCATGAAAATAGCATCCTCATATGGCCCAAAATCTTTAAAACGCTCATCGAAAAAAACATTAAGCCAAGCTAAAGCTTGTTCAGTAGTAAATGGGAAAATATTACTTATTGCTCCAGGATGATCTTTAAATTCAGAATTTATAAAATTAGAAATTTCTTCAGAATCGTCTCGTTCTTTTATTGAGGGAAGTTCTGGGATTACATAACCTTTTGGAAGTTTTTTTCTATTTTCATCATCAAAACTCCATTTACCTCCCACAGGCTTTCCATCTTCTAAAAGAATATCCATCTCTTTTCTGGCTTTCTTGTAATAGTTAGCTTGAAGTATAAAAGTTTTATCTCCGATAAACTCCTTAAACGATTCTCTTGTATCAATGAACATAGGAGTTTTTAAAATTTCATAATGAATTTCTAATTCATTGACTAGCTCAAATATTTCTTTTTCAAAAGGCTTATCCTCTATTTCAAAAAACTTAATTTTAGTAAAGCTATTTCTTTTAATTTCTTCAGCTAATTTTTCAATAAAAGAATCATTAAATCTATTATTAAAATCATAATAAATGTTTCTTATTTTTGATTGCTCGAGAGAGTCTCTAAATGACCTCATTGCATTAAAAAATAAAGCAATTTTAGATTTATGATGTTTTTCATATGTGCATAATCCAGAATCCTCGCACATGAAAACAGTTTCTGTATCCTCTATTTTTTGAATCTCCAGAGGGAAAAGCTGGTTTCCAAGAATTAATCTTATAGTTTTGTCTGTCATGTCCCTTTACTTAATGATTTTATTGATAATTTCAATAAAAAAGGCCGCTAGCGCGGCCTTTAAAAAAAGCTTGTGCAAGTTTAGCTATTCATCTCATTCTTAAACTCAGCACTATTCCATAGCTGAGCATCATCGCAAACAGCATGTGAATCAAATGTTGCTTGCATTTCCTGACCATTCTCAACCCAGTTCATATTTCCAGCTTCCATACTATCAAAAGTTTGATGCCAGTTAAGCCAGTAGAAATCATAAGGATCACTTGAGTCTTGAGGCATATAAACACCATAAGTAAATGGATCTCCTGTTCCGTTATCAGCAACCCATTTATTAAATAGCTCCATATCTGCCATTAAGTCAGCCTGAGTTGATCCATCTGTATATCTGCAAGCCATAGATTGGGTAGCAAAAGATGTCCAGTCAAAATCTGGTGCATTTACTCCACCATGAAGATCAAAATCACCAACTTGTGAATTATCACAATCTAAGACATTTCTTGATGACTGATCCCACTCTTGAGCTTCCGCATTAGAGAGCCAAGATTCCCAAGCAGCATCTGCTGCCTCTTTAGAAGACCATTGAAGCTCCCACCAGCCACCTTGTTGGCCACTTGCAGGTGAATAACCACCAGCCCAAACCATTTCATCATATACAGCTACTAATTCATTCCATTCTGCAACAAAATTTTCCATTGTCTCTGCAGAGTAATCAGGGCCTGCTGTACAAGGAATGAATTGATTAAAATAAACAGTTTGTTGAGCATCAGCATCATCCATTGAGTTAGAACAACTAACAACGAAAATTATCGCGAAAATAGATAACAAACTTTTTGAAATTAAATTCATAAATTCTCCGAAAAAATTAATAAGTATTAATATTACAAAAAAAAACCACCTAGTGGTGGCTTTTTTAGCAAAAAGATATTCTTTTAGGATTCTACATGAAAAAGCTTTGTGTAAATTCTCCATTCATTATCTACCTTCAAAAAAGATAAACAATCTACAAAAATCATTCCTAAGTATGCTTCTCTTACTTTAACTGCGGCTGTATTGCCAAAGATTTCACATGAAAGTATTTCGAGCATTTTCTCATCATTATTTTCTATAGGTGATGGTTGTTGTGAAGCTACAAATCCAGCAAAATCATCAACACTCATTTCGTGAAAACCATCAGGTAGGTATCCAGTAATTGACGCATTAGGATTAAAAGAAGCTTTAATTTTTTCAGGATCTGATTCATAACATCCATCAAAATATAATTGAATACAATCCTTTATCATTTCATTATCATTCATATTATTCTCCAAAAATGGCGGAGAGTGAGGGATTCGAACCCTCGATACAGTTACCCGTATACCTCCTTAGCAGGGAGGCGCTTTCGACCACTCAGCCAACTCTCCGAGTTTTTTATTATACAGACAATTTTATAATGCTTAATGATTCTAATTATCGAATTCTAGTCTGTGACCAAAATCCAAAGACTCAGAAAATTGCCCCTCTTTATACGCAATATTTCCGTTTAGGATGGTTGCATGAATTGACGAACGCATTGTTCTATTTTCTAAGGGGGACCACCCACATTTGTGTAAGATATTTTCTTTATTTACAGTATAGGTTTTATCCATATTCACACATGTTATATCTGCAAAATATCCCTCTCTTAAAAAACCTCTATCTTTTATATTAAATCTCTTTGCAACATTGTGACTGGACTTCTCAACTATCATTTCTAATGAGAAAATATCATCAAAATAAAACTCCAATAACATTTGCAGGGAGTGCTGAACTAAGGGAATGCCTGCAGGAATATTTGGATATTTTTGACTTTTCTCCTCAAAAGTATGAGGTGCATGGTCAGTCGCAAATATGTCAATCTTATTTGCTTTCACAGCCTCAATAATACCAAGTCGGTCTTCCTCTGTTTTAATTGAAGGATTGCAAACAATAAAATTGCCAAGCTCTTCATAATCTTTATCACTAAACGTTAAGTGATGAACACAACCCTCAGCAGTAATATGCTTATTCTCAATTGGATCACTTGTAAATAATTCCATTTCTCTTGCTGTCGAAAGATGAAGAACATGCAAGTTAGAACCAAATCTTTTTGCTAATCCTACCGCTAATGAGCTTGATAAATAGCAACATTCTTCATCTCTTATAACTGCATGATGAGCAGCTTCAAGTTTATCTCCATATTTTTCTTGATATAGCTTCTCATTCTCTACTAACCTTTTAGGATCTTCGCAGTGAGTAACAATATTTGTAGGGCAGTGTTCGAAAATCTTTTCAAGGGATTCATATTTATCAACGAGTAAATCTCCAGTGGATGCTCCCATGAAGACTTTTAAACCGCATGAAGTTTTAGGATCATGCTTTTTTATTTCTTCAATGTTGTCATTTGTTGCACCTAGATAAAATGAATAATTACCAACAGATTTTGTTGAAGCCATTTCAAACTTTTTCTCTAGATTCTCTATAGTAGAAGTATTTGGATTCACATTGGGCATCTCAAAGTAACTAGTAACTCCGCCTGCTAAAGCGGCCTTTGATTCAGTTGCAATTTCGCCTTTGTGAGTGAGGCCTGGTTCTCTAAAATGCACTTGATCGTCAATAAGACCAGGAATTACGAGTTTCCCTGATAAATCTAGCTCTTCAGAAGATTCAGAATCAATAGAAGCAGCTATTTTTTCTATTCTTTGATTTTTAATTGCAATATCTACCTGCGATTCAACATTTTCGTTAATAACATTGCAGTTTTTTAGAACTAAGTCGTACATTATTTTTCTAACTCAAATACATCATGTAAGACTTTTACAGCTTTTTCAAGATCGTCTTTTTTGATAACCAGTGTTAACTTAATTTCAGAAGTACTAATCATGACAATATTTATTTCATTTTCTGATAATGCTTGGAAAGCTTTAGCTGCAACTCCAGCATGAGACCTAATTCCAACACCAACAATAGAAACTTTAGCAATTGCATCATCAATTATTACTTCTCTGTAGTTTATGGATTTTTGGATATTGTTAATTGCCTCATCAAGTAAAGCTTTTTCCTCAGTTGCTATGGTAAAAGTAAAATCCGTCTTACCTTCAATTCCAACATTCTGAACAATAACATCAACTTTTATATCTGACTCACTGAGTGGGCCAAGTATTTTTGATGCGATACCTGGAGTATCTTCTACCGCAGTAAAAGTTACTTTTGTTTGGTCTTTTTGGAAGGCTATTCCTGAAATTTCTGCGTTTTCCATAGTTTCATTCTCTAAAGTTATCATAGTACCAGTACCTGGTGAAAAGCTCGATAGAACTCTCATAGGAACCTTAAATTTATTTGCGAACTCTACTGCTCTTACCTGAATTACTTTAGCTCCTTGTCCTGCAAGCTCAAGCATACCCTCCATAGAAATTGCATCTAACTTCTTAGCATTGGGAACAATTCTTGGGTCTGTAGTGTATATACCATCTACATCAGTATAGATATCACATCGGTCTGCTTTAATAGAAGCAGCAATTGCAACAGCTGTAGTATCAGATCCTCCCCTACCTAAAGTAGTAACTTCTCCAGTTTCAGTTATTCCTTGAAAGCCAGTAATAATTGGAATTGAGTCATCTGAAAGAATCTCTTCCATTTTTGCTTTATCAATATCTAAAATCATTGCCTTTGAAAAGTTAGATGTAGTTTTAAGTGAAACTTGAGCAGCTGAATAAGATTTGGCTTTCAAGCCAAGCGAATTAAGAGCCATAGCTAGAAGAGATGCACTAACTTTCTCACCTGTTGAGATCAAAGCATCGAATTCTCTTTTATTTTGATTATCTCCAAATTGTTTCGAAAGCTCTATGAGTCTATCAGTCTCACCCGCCATTGCAGATACAACAACCACAACATTATTTATTTCTGCCTCTTTCTTAATGATTTCAGCAACAGCAGCTATCCGCTCTCCTGAGCCAACAGATGTACCTCCAAATTTTTGAACTATTACTTGTTGCATAAGAAAAATTTATGCGAGCGATTGTACGATATTAGGGATATCAGAAACAAATTTTTCTTTATCGGAAGGTTTACCTGCTCCTTGAGCAAATTCGACTCTTCCACCACCTTTGCCTTCAATAGGTGATGTCAGAGCATTAATGAGATCTTTTGCTGAAATCCTTGATTGCAGATCTTTAGATACGGAACATAGAATAGTTAATGTTTCGTTTTTAGAACTTAAAAGAATAAAAATAGAATTATTTAAATTTTTTGTTTTTTCATCAAGGATTGGTCTTAATTCTTTTATGTCATCTGATTCAGCCTCTTCAATTACTAATTTAAAGTTGTCAATATCATGTGCGTTAGAGGATTTAATTGTCGTAGCTTTGGCCGTTTTACCTCCTTTTTTTAACTTTTTATTTTCCTTTAAAAGCTTGCTCACTTTTTCTTTTATTTCTTCTGCTGGAGCATTTAATAGTTTTTGGAGTTGAATAGTTTGATTCTTAAGATTTGCTAAATATTCTTGAGCTCTTGGGCCAGATAATGCCTCAATTCTTCTAACACCAGAAGCTACACTGCTTTGACTAGTTATTATAAAGATGCCAAGATCGCCTGTCCTAGAAATATGTGTTCCACCACAAAGTTCAAGAGAAAAGTCATCTTCACCAATTGATAAGACTCTAACCTGATCTTCATACTTTTCACCAAATAGAGATTCTGCACCTGAATTCTTAGCATCTTCCAAATCCATTATTTTGGTACTTACAGATGAATTCTTCAGTATTTCTTGATTAACTAAATCTTCAATTTTGGATATCTCGTCGTCAGATAAAGATTCATCATGGGAGAAATCAAATCTAAGCTTATGCTCATCAACAAGTGAACCCTTTTGCTTAACATGATCTCCTAGTACTCTTTTAAGAGCAGCATGGACTAAATGAGTGGCAGAATGATGTGCTTCAGTTTTCTCTCTTTTTTCTTTATTCACATTAATTTCAATTTTATCATCAATTTTTAAGCTTCCTTTGTCTAACTTTATAAGGTGCATAAAAACTTTTCCAGATTTTTTGCAATCTAAAATGCTGCCTTCTGCATTTTTAGATTTAAAAATACCTCTATCGCCAACTTGCCCGCCTGATTCTGCATAAATTGAAGTCTGATTTAGTGCTATAAAGTACTCTTGTGGCTCGTTAGCAAGCTCAACTTTTTCATTTTTATTCCATATTGCTATTACATTTGAGTCTGAAGATAGATACTCGTAACCTATAAAATCTGTTTCCTTTATATCTTCAGCAGTAGGAATTTTTGACACAAATGAACTTGATGCCTTTGACATTTGTTGTTGAGATTCCATGTTCTTCTTGAATCCTTTTTCATCTATATCAATACCCTTTTCTCTTGCAATATCGGCAGTCAGATCAAATGGAAAACCATAAGTATCATGAAGCTTAAAGGCTAAGTCTCCTGAAATAGTTTCTTCATTCCCTGCTGCTAGAGTAGAGTCCAAAATTTGAATACCTTTATCAAGAGTTTGTAAAAACTGAGTCTCTTCATTTTTGATAAGTTTTTCAATTCTTCCTTCATCATTTTTTAATTGCGGATACGCATTCCCCATTGCATCAACAAAAGTTTTAACTAACTTATGCATAAAAGGCTTATCTGCTCCAATCTTGTAGCCATGTCTGACAGCTCTCCTTAAGATTCTTCTGAGAACATAGCCTCTTCCTTCATTGGATGGAAAAATATCATCTGAAATTAAGAAGCATGAAGATCTTAAATGATCTGCAATTACTTTATGAGAGACATCTCCGACATTTCCAAGCACTTTCTCAGATTCTATAATTAGATTTGAAAAGATATCAGTATCATAGTTTGACCCCACTCCTTGCATTACTGCAGCAATTCTTTCAAGTCCCATTCCCGTATCAACTGATGGTTTTGGTAAATCGTGAAGTACGCCACCTGAATCTCGATTGAATTGCATAAATACTAAGTTCCATATCTCTACAAATCTATCGCCCTCATCTCCATCCTCTCCTGGCGGAGTTCCTTCATATTTATCTCCATGATCAAAAAATATTTCTGAGCAAGGTCCACAAGGCCCAGTATCAGCCATAGACCAAAAATTATCTTTATCTCCAAGCTTTGCAATTCTATCCGGATCAATACCAATTTTATTTATCCAAATTTCTTTAGCCTCATCATCATCCTTGTAAACAGTAATCCATAATTTATCTTTATCCAGTTTGAGAACATCAGTTAAAAACTCCCAAGCAAAAACAATAGCCTCCTCTTTAAAATAGTCACCAAAACTAAAGTTTCCTAACATTTCAAAAAAAGTATGATGACGAAGTGTATAGCCTACATTTTCAAGATCGTTATGCTTTCCCCCAGCACGAATACATTTTTGTGAAGAGGTGGCTCTAGAATATTTAAGTTTTTCTTGGCCTAAAAAAACATCCTTAAACTGAACCATACCTGCATTAGTGAAAAGCAAAGTGTCGTCATTGTTGGGTACAAGAGAACTTGAAGAAACAACACTATGATCCTTACTCTTAAAGAATTCTAGAAATGCTTCTCTAATCTCATTAGTATTCATTTTTTTTCGTATCTGCCGCCTGTAAGTGCATTGCTAAAAATATTAATTAGAAATGAAAAATGCGTCATAAGAAAAACTAACATTTTGTATCTTTTGCTTGGGATAGAGAGACGCTTGCCAGCAAACATTGCATCAAGGCCTTCTCTAGCTACTCTCTCAGCAGTTAATTTCATAAATGCAGGAACTTTATCCATTTGCTCTTGAGTACCTGATGCAGAATGGAATTCAGTCACCGTGTAGCCTGGGCAAACAGAAGTAGAAGAAATTCCCTTTCGTTTGTAATTTATATTTATAGAATCACTAAATCGATTCATAAATGTTTTAATAGGTCCATAGAGTGTTTGGATTGCTGATGGAGGGGCAAAAGATGCCACTGAAGAGACAATCATAACTTTACCGCCGCCCCTTGCTAAAAGATCGGGTACAAACTTCTTTGTTAGAGCAATTACAGATATTGCTAGCACTCTAAGACTTTTTTCTTCATCTTCCATAGGAACTTCATGAAATGGTTTTGGCAACCCATAACCGGCATTATTGATAAGAATTTCTACGTCATAATTATTATTCTTACAAAATTCATGGATTTGATCTGGTGCATCAACTTCAGCTAAATCAGCTGTGATGTAATCAACATTTACTTGATACCTGCTTCTAATTTCTGAAGCTATTTCTTGTAATCTATTTTCTCTTCTAGCAGTCAAAATAATATCGTGACCTCTTTCAGCAAGCTGAATTGCTATTTCTTTTCCAATTCCCGCTGAAGCCCCTGTAACTATTGCATACGACATCTAAAAATCTCCTTTTTTATATCTTTTGTAATTTTCTACATAAAATTTAGAATTCAAAGCTGGTAGTTGTTGCTCTTCCTCCGATAACTCTCTTTTTACCTTGGCTGGAATGCCCATAACCATTGAACCATCAGGGATTACAGCATTCTCAGTAATTAAAGCTTTGGCTCCAATTATGCAGTTTTTGCCTATTTTTGCACCATTTAGGATGACTGAATTGATGCCAATTAGCGAACCATCACCAATTTCACAGCCATGAAGCATAGCCATATGCCCTACAGTAACATTATTGCCAATTGTGCATTTGAAACCAGGATCTGTATGAATAATAGAACCTTCTTGAATATTTGACCCTTTCCCTATGGAAATAGGCTCATTGTCTCCTCTTACTACGCAATTAAACCAAATACTTGCGTCTGTATCTAAGAAAACGTCACCGATGACGGTAGCGTTACTGGCAATCCAGTAATTTTCGTCCCGCATTTTAGGTTTTTTGCCATCTAGTTCGTAAATCATCGCTTCCAGTCCAGTTTTATTCCTGCATCAAAATAATCATTAACAAAAATTGCTGTGATCATTGCAGTAAGTCCCCAAATTTTAAATCCATTATAACTCCATGCTGGTGATTTGAACTTAATTCCGTCTCTTTCTAGTTCTTGCCAAATAATATTTTCTTCATCAAGTAGATATGAAATAGGGACATCAAATATTTCATCTATTTCATAATTAGATTTAAAGGCTTGGTTAGTTTTTAAAAATCCAACAACTGGATGAACCTCTACTTTATGTCTCGAAATAAAATAATCCATTTTTCCTAGAATCTCTAAATTTGAAGATTGAAGATTAATTTCTTCTTCACATTCTCTAAGAGCAGTCTGAAAAATATCTTGATCAAACTCTTCCATCATTCCGCCAGGAAAACTAACCTCACCTGCATGAGTTTTCATTTTTGATGATCTTAATGTAAATTTAATGGAAAAATTTTTGTCACTAATTTTTGATAATAAAATCATAACGCCAGCATTTCTGTTTCCAGTAGTCACGTCATAATTAATATTATTTAATTTATCTTTTATAGAAGAAATCATTTAAGATAGTTTAACTTTTTTTAGAAAAAATATTGGTTAAGTTGTGAAGTATTGTTCAAATTGTGGAAGCTCAAATTTAGAATTTAAAATCCCTGAAGATGATAATCGCAAGCGATACTGCTGCAATGATTGTGGAACAATTTTTTACACAAATCCAAATCTAGTCGTAGGCACATTAT
Organism: uncultured SAR86 cluster bacterium; assembly: GCA_902605165.1. GTDB lineage: Bacteria > Pseudomonadota > Gammaproteobacteria > Magnimaribacterales > D2472 > CACNXK01. Next base: position 193,793 of record CACLBJ010000002.1, read on the forward strand.
CAACATTTGATAATAAAATATTAATTGCTAAAAGAAGTATTCACCCTCGTAAAGATAAATGGACCTTACCAGCAGGCTTTCTTGAAAATGCAGAAACGATGCAAGCTGGCGCTCTTAGGGAAACATTAGAAGAGACTCAAGCTGAAGCTGAAATAATTAAGCCATATACTGTTATAAGTCTACCGCATATCAGTCAGATACATGTTTTTTATCTAGCTAAACTTCTTTCAGGTTCCTTTGGACCAACTAATGAAAGTAGCGAAGTAAAGCTGGTTGAAATATCAGAAATTCCATGGGATGAATTAGCTTTCCCAACAGTATCAATGACTCTAAAATATTTCGTTGAAGACTCAGAAAAAGATAATTTTGAGTTTCGTGAAGAAGAGATTTTACTGAGCTAACTTACAAATCTTTTAGCATTAATAAAGATCTGCATCCAAGGAGAATACTCTCCCCAAGATAATGGTTTCCATGAAAATTGATGGGAGCGAAAAACTCTTTCCGGGTGGGGCATCATGATTGTTATGTTTCCATTATCATTTGTAATTCCAGTAATTCCTGAAGGTGATTTATTTGGGTTCAATGGATATTGTTCAGTTTGATATCCAGACGAATCAACAAAAGTCATACAGACCTTTTCTGTATCAAAAAGTTTATTTATTTCATCTTCGTTTTTAAAACATGCTCTGCCCTCTCCATGCGAAACAATAATTGGTAGCGACCAGTCTTCCATATTATTTAATAGCACAGATTTTGATTTAAGAATTTTCACCTGACTCAGTCTTGCTTCAAATTGATCGGAATGATTCTTTTGAAAACTTGGCCACGAGTCTGTTCCAGGAATTATTTTTTTAATGGAGGAGAGCATCTGGCATCCATTACAGACACCAAGTGTGAATTTTTGCTCATCCTCAAAAAATTGTAAAAACTTTTCTTGGATACTATCACTAAAATTGATTGTGCTAGACCAACCCTTTCCTGCTCCCAAAACATCACCATATGAAAATCCTCCACAAACAGCTAGACCATTAAATTGATTTAAATCTTTTTTCTGCTCTAGCAGGTCCTGCATATGAATATCATGTGCTTCAAAACCTGCTTTTGTGAATGCAGCTGCCATTTCATTTTGTCCATTTACACCTTGCTCTCTTAAAATTGCAACTTTTGGCTTATTTTTAAGGAAATTTAGTATTTTTAGGCCTTTTTTGGGTTGCTTAAAGGAATCATTTGCAAATAATCCAGTATTTGAAGTCTTTGAGATAAGATCAAACTCCGATTTTGCATCATCTTTATTGTCTCTTATAGATTTGATGCGATATGAGACCTGAGACCAAGTCTGCTCAAGCTCTGCAATGTCTCTTGAGAACAGTTTATCCATATTTTTATCAACAATATCAAAGTTACTTCCGCCTATCTTCCCTAAATATTGAAATATAAGGTTTTGGGAATGAGCTGATTGCTTTAATCCTTTTAATTTAGATTCATTTATTTGTATAACTGCTCCGACCTCTTCAGAAAATAAGAATTGCTCTGGCGAAACTTGCAAATTGTTATCCAATGAAATTGAACATCCTATTTTATTTGTGAAGCAAAGTTCAGATAAGGTGGTAAAGATTCCTCCATCAGAAATATCATGAAGCGCATGAATATTCTTTTTATTTATTCCCTCTTGAATAAAGTTAAATAAATGTATCAGCTCCTCAGATGAAATATCTGGTGTGTCAGTAAATGAAGTTTCGAAAATATCTTGATAAATTGATCCATTCAATCTAAAAAAGTTATTCGGTTTTACTAAAACTAAGCAGGGGTCTTCTAAGTTTTTATATTCTGTAGTTATTGATGCTCTTATATCATTAACAGGTGCCATAGCTGAAATGATCCCTGTCATAGGGCTTTTGACAGTGAAGTTTGTTTGATCTTTTTCCCAAGTTGTTCTCATGGACAAAGAATCTTTACCAACGGGAATTGCTATTCCGAGATCAATACAAAAGCTTGATAATGCCTCTACTCCTTTTCTAAGATTTAAATCTTCAATATTTTCTCCACATGCTGCCATCCAGTTAGCTGATGCTCTTATAGAAGAAATAGATTCAATTGGCACTGACATCATATTGGTTACAGCTTCGGCTACCGCCATTCTCATTGAGGCAGCTGCATTATGAATGGATAAAACTGGTCTCTCTCCAATGCTTATGACTTCTCCACAAACATCATCAAAAGATCTTAAGGACATAGCATAGTTTGATGTAGGCACTTGCCACTTTCCAACAAACTGGTCTCTTGCAACCATTCCTCCCACCGATCTGTCACCAATGGTAATTAAAAATGATTTTGAGCCTACCGTAGGATGACTAAGAACACTTTCAGCGCTTTTCTCAATGTGTTTTTTAACAGATTCTTTAGCTTTTGGATCAAGTTCGGAAATATCTAAATCATTATCTTCATCTATTGCTATTTTTTGCTCAACATTGAAAACATTTTTTTCTTCTTTAACTACTTTCTTTTCTAAAGGCAGTTCACCAAACAGCATAGATAAGGGAATATCCACTGGATAATTGTTAGCACTTTCATCAAAAAGTTTTACATATTTTTCAGTAGTTGTTTTTCCTACAACTGCAAAGGGACATCGCTCTCTCTTACAAATATCACTAAATAATTCTTTATTATTGGACTGAATACTTAATACATATCTTTCCTGTGATTCATTTGACCAGACTTCCATCGGAGACATAGAGAGATCTGCACATGGAATGTCTTTAAGATTTATAAAAACTCCCAGTTCACTGTCTTTAGCTAGTTCTGGTATTGCGTTAGAAAGGCCTCCTGCTCCAACATCATGTATAAATTCTATAATGCTAGGATTTTTATTATTACAAGTATTAATTACTTCCTGACATCGTCTTTCCATTTCAGCGTTATCTCTTTGCACTGAAGCAAAATCTAAATCTTCATCACTTTGCCCAGATGACATTGATGAGGCAGCCCCACCTCCAAGACCAATAAGCATTGATGGACCGCCTAAAACAATTACTAAATAGTCCTCGCTAATTTGTTTTTTAAAATTATTTCTATCGATAATCTCTCCTATTCCACCTGCCAGCATAATTGGTTTGTGATAACCATATGCTGTTGAGTCCTTGAAAGAAGTTTCAAAACTTCTGAAGTAACCTAATATTGATGGACGACCAAATTCATTATTAAATGCCGCGCCTCCAAGAGGTCCATCAATCATTATTTCAAGCGGTGAAGCAATCCTTTCAGGTTTATTTTCATCATCTTCCCAGGGGCGAATAAAGTCAGGGAGTCTCAAGTTAGAAACATTAAAACCCACTAATCCAACTTTTGGTTTTGCTCCCATTCCAGTTGCACCTTCATCTCTTATCTCTCCTCCTGAGCCAGTAGACGCACCCGGGAATGGAGAGATTGCAGTTGGATGATTATGAGTTTCTACTTTTATAGTTGAATTAATCTTTTCTTGAATGAATTCATAGCTTTCATCATCATTTACTGAAAGCCTCTTAGTATTGACCCCTTCAACAATGGCTGCATTATCTTTATAGGCAGAAATAATATTTTTGGGCGATTCTTTGCTTGTATTTTTTATAAGCTGAAATAAAGATTCTTCTTTTTCTTCACCATCCACTTGCCAATTGGTATTAAAGATCTTATGTCTGCAATGTTCTGAGTTAGCTTGTGAGAACATCATGAGTTCAGCATCAGTTGGATTTCTATTAATAGAGTTATAAAAATCTAAGAGATAATTTATTTCATCATCTGAAATTGCAAAACCATATTTTGTATTTGCATCCTCAAGAGCTTTTCTCCCACCTGAAATTATATCGATATCACTCAGAATTCTTTTCTCTAACTCAAAGAAAAATTCTGATAACTCTTCAGTTGTTGAGTAAATAGATTGAGTCATGCGATCAAAGACAGATGAAAGGTCAAGGTTTGAATTAGGTTCTAAGTTAGAAATCTTAAAACCATAAAATCTCTCAATTCTAGATATTCCAACAATTCCAACATTGTTAAGAATATCTTCAGTTTTTGAAGACCAAGGGCTTATTGTTGATCTTCTTGGCCCTACAAAAAAATCAAATTTTTTGCTTAGCTGCTCGCAGCCAAGGATTTCTTTACAACTATCGAGCTCATTACAGGAGTCCTCTGCAGCAACTAAGAAAACTTCAATACATTCTATTGACGCATTTGTATTATTTAAAAAATTAAATTCATCGATAAGCTTGGCGACAGTTGCCGAAGAAAAGGCATTTCCCCCTGAGAAGATATTAATTTTAAAATTTGACACTTATTAAAGATTTAAAAAACCTTAATGCAATTATAGGATAAAAACTTTGCTCAAACAGTACCAAGCTAGACTTCTATCAGCTTTCTTTTAAGTTCTTTAATTTTATCTCTGCAATAAGCAGCTTTTTCAAACTCAGTTTGATTTGCATACTTGTACATCTGCTCCTCAAGCTTATTGATTGATTTTGAGATTTCATCAGGATTTGACTCTTTAATTTTAAATTTCAGGTCTTTAGAGTGGTCTTGAGGTCTATTCTTGGATGCTCTTTTATTAACTCTGGCGCCTTCCATAATATCCTTAACGTCTTTCTTAATTGATTGAGGCTTAATATTATTTTTTTTATTAAACTCAAGTTGTATATTCCTTCTTCTAGATGTTTCAGCTAATGCTCGCTCCATAGACCCAGTCTTTTTATCAGCATAAAGGATTGCTTTTCCTCTTATGTTTCTTGCCGCTCTTCCTATTGTCTGAATTAGAGTCGTTTCTGATCTCAAAAAACCTTCTTTATCTGCATCAAGAATTGCAACAAGACTCACTTCAGGAATATCAAGACCTTCCCTTAATAGATTTATACCTACTAGAACATCAAATTTACCAAGTCTTAGATCGCGGATAATTTCTACCCTTTCAACAGTATCAATATCTGAGTGCATATATCTTGTCTTTATGTCATTTTCATTTAAGTAATCCGTTAAATCTTCTGCCATTCTTTTTGTAAGAGTTGTTATTAAAACTCGCTCCTTAAGTTTTGCTCTTTCATTACATTCACCAATTACATCATCAACTTGTGAGTTAGCTGGTCTAATTTCAACTGGTGGATCTGTTAAGCCAGTGGGCCTTATAAGAAGTTCAACTAAGTTATCATTTCTTTCAGATTCATATTTATTTGGGGTAGCAGAAACATATATCCTTTGAGAGGCAAGCAATTCCCACTCTTCAAACCTCAGAGGCCTATTGTCAACAGCAGATGGAAGCCTAAAACCATACTCAACGAGGGTTTCCTTTCGAGACCTGTCACCTTTATACATTGCCCCTATTTGTGGCACCGTTACATGAGATTCATCAATAAAAACTAATGAATTTTTTGGAACATAATCAAATAAACATGGAGGCGGATCTCCAGATTCTCTACCTGATAAGTATCTAGAGTAGTTTTCAATTCCTTGACAATAACCAAGCTCACGCATCATTTCTAAATCATATTGAGTTCTTTCTTGAAGTCTTTGTGCCTCTACTAATTTATTATTTTCTTTTAAAAAGGCTAGTCTATCTTTGAGTTCCTCTTCGATATCAGGAATGCATGCATTGATTTTTTCTCTTGGAGTTACGTAGTGAGTCTTTGGAAAGATAGTAGCTCTTGGTGTTTCTGAAATAATCTCACCTGTGAGTGAATCGATCCATAGGAGACTTTCGATTTCATCTCCGAACATCTGAATGCGCAATGCTTCTCTCTCTGAGTCAGCTGGATATACATCTATAGTGTCTCCCCTGACTCTAAAAGTTGATCTTCTAAAATCAAGATCATTTCTTGTATATTGCATAACAGATAGCTTTTTTAAAAGTTGCCTTTGATCAACTTCATCACCTCTGTCCAAATGCATGACCATTTCTAAATAAGATTCAGGTGCTCCTAATCCATAAATGGATGAAACTGTTGCAACAACAATTGCATCTTTTCTCTCTATCAGCGCTTTTGTTGCAGATAATCGCATTTGCTCAATATGCTCATTAATGGATGCATCTTTAGCTATATAAGTATCTGAGGCTGGGACATAGGCCTCAGGTTGATAATAATCATAGTAAGAAACAAAATATTCAACAGAATTGTTCGGAAAAAAGTCTCTAAATTCACCATAGAGTTGAGCTGCAAGAGTTTTGTTATGAGCCATGATTATTGCTGGACGCTGTGTCTCTTCTATTACTTTTGCCATGGTGTAGGTTTTTCCAGAACCAGTTACACCAAGTAAAACTTGATGAAGCAATCCATTATCAATCCCTGTTACTAAGCTTTTAATAGCCTCAGGTTGAGCGCCGGCTGGATCAAAATTACTTACTACTTCTAGTTTTTTAGTCATTTATTTGTTACTAATTAAATAAAAATTAATTATAATGCTTTTCACGCTCCCCTGTAGCTCAGCGGTAGAGCAGTTGACTGTTAATCAATTGGTCGTGTGTTCGATCCACACCGGGGGAGCCATATTTCATTTATACTGCTACCATGAAAAAAATTTTTTCACTTTTATTACTTATTATATCTATGAGCACTTTTTCTGATATTTCAAATAATCCTTCCAGTTGGTACATTGTTACCGATCAAGTTATGGGAGGAAAGTCAGAATTGGAAGCCGGTTTTGATAATGGTGTTTTCAGTCTAAAAGGATATGTAACTACTGTTAATAATGGTGGTTTCGTAAGGTTAGCTCACAGACCGGATAGCGTAAGTAAAGAGGTTAAGGGTATTCGCTTTATGGCAAAAGGAAATAATGAAACTTATGAGGTTCATGTAACTATGCAAGGCCTTAGAATGCCTCCATGGGCATATCACAGCTCAACATTTGATGTTACTTCTGAATGGAAAATGTTTGAAATCAATTTCTCAGACTTCGAAAAGAAGTCTGGCATGTCTCCCAGGCTAAACCCCAGCAATATAAGAGATATTAGCTTTGCTGGATATGGCAGAGATTTTGATGTTGATTTAAAAGTCAAAGAAATCTCTTTCTATTAAAGTTTTAAGAGTTTTCAACAAAAAATTTTTTTAAGAGCTTAAATATATTTTCTCTGGTTCTTCGAAACTCTTTTTCTAATTGTTGATCCGAATAACTATCGATATCGGGATCCTCATTTGCCCAATGAATTTTTTTTGCTTTGCTGTTAAGTGTTGGGCAGAATTCCTCAGCACATAAGGTAATTATGAAATCGACATTATTCATAAATTCCTTATCAAGATCTTCTAAACTTTTAGATTCATGATTTGAAATATCAATTCCTATTTCTTTCATGGCACCAATAGCATTTTTATGTACTGAACCACTTGGCTGGGAACCTGCGCTTTGTATGTTGTATTCGGAGCTCATCATTGATTTAGCAAGACCTTCAGCAATTTGACTTCTAGCTGAGTTGCCAACACAGAGAAATAAAATATTCATAGTTAAAATTTGGGCAGGATTCACCTGCCCAATGAGAATTATTTAAAGTTTACTTTTCTTAAAACGACAAGATCAACTATTTCTCGCATATCTCCATAACCACCAGCTATTTCACTTTGCTCTTCTTCAGAAATCTTTTTTCTCCATGCCTCAACAAACTCCTCATATTTTTCTTTATCAGGACCCATTGCAGCAAGATTTTCATAGGTTATTGTTAAAAATACATTTGGATCTGTGCCTGCGGTGCTTGCAGTATAAACGGCACAACTCACAATATGTCCAAGTTCTTTTTGTATTTCACAAGAATCTACCCATGTACTCTTTATACCCATTAGATAATCATCAAGCATATTTGGTTTTACTTTTACTACAGTCATTTCAGTAACTTGCTCAGCAGGCTCATAGTCTACCCAGATTTCAGCAACGCTAAAGAAAGGAACTAGTAGTGATAAAAATAGAATTTTTTTCATAATTTACTCCTAAATTTCTAAGTAACTACGATACCACTAGACTCAGAGAAATAGAAAAAATATTTTGTTACCATTGATTAGTAGAAATGAAAATATCAAAAGATAAGCTGCTGAATAAAACTACCTCTCATGAACATGAATTTATAGAGGCATTAGAACTTTTAGTAGATGACATTAATGCAAATAAAGAAATAAATATGTTTGGCATTATTGCTTTTATGCATCAATTACATAATCGTATGAATGTAAGAGAGAAGATTCATAAGTTTACAGAAAATAAAAATATGCCTGACCCAGCTGCACCGATTATCGTAACAGGCCTTCCTCGATCAGGAACCACTTTTCTCTTTGATATTCTATGCAATGATATAGATCATAGAAGTCCACTTTACTGGGAAATAACAAGACCTCTTCCATGGTTAGAAAAAGGAAGTTGGCGAGAATCATTAAGAATTTTTGCAACCGATGCTGAGCTACGTTTTGCTAGACTTGTAGTTCCAATGCTAGATGCTATGCACAAGTTGCGAGCTCTGTCTCCTGAGGAATGTGAGCAATTTAATACGGTAACTGCAAAGAGTGTTGTCTATATCTATATGTCTCATCTTCCAAACTATAAAAAGTTTTTAATGGAAAGTGATTTTACAAATGTATTTGAGTGGCATAAAAAGTTTTTCCAAATCTTAGAACTCTCAGGTAGACCTAAAAACTGGCTGTTTAAAGATCCATCGCATATTGAACATATCCCTGAAATCTTAAAAATTTATCCAAAGGCAAGATTTATTCATATATTTAGAGATCCTATAAAGTCAATAACCTCAACCTGCAGCCTAACCGAGAAACTTTGGAATGGTTTATGTAATCAAATTGATAGGAAGCTTATTGGGGAACAAACGATTGAGTTTTGGGAAAATGCAATATTAAAAAATAAAGAAGGAAGAACTTTGCTTGATTCATCAACAAACCTTGATCTCGATTATGCTGATTTCATTAAAGATCCTATTACGACAATGGAGAATATTTATGATTTTATTGATAAGCCCTTTGAGGAAAGCATAAAAACTAAAATGGAATCTTATATAAGGAATCATAAGAAACATAAACATGGCAAGCATCACTATAAGCTTAAAGACTATGGTCTGACAGAGGAAATTATAGAAGATCGCATTGCCTCTAAATGGCAAATAAACTAGTATTAATAAACATTTAAATTTAAAAGGTATGAGTATGACAAAAACAGTTATTGCAGTAGTTATTTCAACTTCCCTTGGTGATATTAGTCTAGAACTTGATAAAGAAAAGGCCCCGGGCACAGTTGAAAATTTTATTAATCTTGTTGAATCTGGATACTATGATGAGACTATCTTTCATAGAGTAATTGATGGTTTTATGGTTCAAGGCGGTGGGTTAAGTGAAGATATGAGAACTAAACCTTCCGGTACTCAACCAATACAAAATGAAGCAAATAATGGCTTAGCAAATGATAGAGGAACTATCGCTATGGCAAGAACTAATGATCCTCATTCAGCTACAAGTCAGTTTTTTATTAACCATAAAGACAATAGTTTCTTAAATCATTCATCAGAAACCATGCGTGGCTGGGGGTATGCAGTATTTGGGAAGGTAATAGATGGAATGGACGTTGTTGATGCTATTGCTGAGGTTGATACCGGTAACTTTCAACAGTATGCAGATGTTCCAGTTGAGCCAATTATGATTCAATCGATATCTGTTATGGAATGAATCCAATATATTTCATTTCAGACCTACATCTAAGTTCAGTTGAATCGCCTACTACTAGATCATTCTTTGATTTTTTAGATAACAAAATATCTACCCCTACCAGTCTTTATATTCTAGGTGATTTATTTGAGGTTTGGATTGGAGATGATGATGATACTGAGCTTGCATCTGTTATTCAGTCTAAGCTTAGTGATTTTGCTAGCAAAGGCAATAAGCTATTTTTTATTGCTGGTAATAGAGATTTTCTCCTTGATAAAAGCTTTGCAGCTTCAGCAGATATCCAAATCCTTGAAGATCCCTACACAATGACCTTTAACGAAATGAAAATTATCATTAGTCATGGTGATTTTTTGTGCACTCATGATTCAGAATATATGGACTTTAGAAAGCAAGTCCGATCTCAGGCTTGGAAGGATGACTTTCTCAGTAAACCCCTAGAAGAGAGAAAACAGATCGCAGACGATATGAGGGATGCTAGTAAATCTGCTAGTAAGGATAAATCTTCTAAAATAACTGACGTAAATTTAAATTATGTGGATTCATTTGTTCAAAAAGAAAGGCCAGATCTTTTCATTCATGGCCATACTCATCGACCAGACCTTCATGACTTAGAGTATGGAGATTATTCAACTCAGCGAATTGTTTTGGGAGATTGGGATGCTTTCGGATGGTGCTTAAAACTTGACACCAATGGTCCCGATTTATTTAAATTCAAGATTAAATAAAGCGTTGAAACCTCTCTAAAAGTACTGTATATTTATACAGTATTTTTGACACTCCTATATTATGAAAATTAATTACATCGGTACGGTTATTGCAGATAATTTATCTGAACTAATGCTGCCATATTTCCAAGATATGGTACATGCTGGATTCCCTAGTCCTGCAAGTGATTTCATAGAATCGCCTATAGATCTAAATGAATATTTAATAAAAAATAATGCTGCTACCTTTCTTGTGAGAGTAAGTGGAAAATCTATGGTAGGTGCAGGCATTAATGATGGTGCAACTCTCATAATAGATAGAAGCATTAAGCCCTCTCACAACAGCATTATAGTGGCAGCAGTCGATGGTGAGTTTGTTTGCAGAAGACTTAAAACTAAGCCTAAATTATGCCTAGTCGCTGAAAATAAAGGCTACAAACCAATCTATATAAATAGCCAAATAAACTTTGAAGTAACCGGGCTAGTAACTTCAGTTATTAATCAATTTACATGAGCATAGCCCTGGTAGATTGTGATAGCTTTTATGCTTCATGTGAAAGAGTGTTTCGTCCTGATCTTAAGAATAGACCTATCGTTGTTCTCTCTAATAATGATGGCTGCGTAATTGCAAGGAGTTCAGAGGCAAAATCGATGGGTGTAAAGATGGGGGTTCCTTGGTTTAAGATCAAAGATAGCTATATCAGAAAAGGCGGTATTGTTTTCTCATCTAACTTCGCTTTCTATGGAGATATGTCCAGGAGAGTTATGAATATTTTAAATTCCATTTCTCCAAAAACAGAAGTCTATAGTATTGATGAGGCATTTTTAGATTTCTCAGGTACCGAAAAAAATATAGGCTGTTTCGATTTTGGATTATATTTAAAGAATACTGTAGGAAGATGGACAGGAATACCTGTGCGAATAGGTATAGGTCCTACTAAAACTCTATCCAAGATTGCTAGCTATCAAATAAAAAAGAGAGATATTAGATCGAGAGTTTTAGTGCTAGATAATCAGAAAGATATAAATGAAGCACTTAAAAATACTCCAATTGGTGAAATATGGGGAGTTGGGAGAAGACTAAATAGAAAGCTATCAATGGCAGGCATTAGAAATGCTCTACAACTATCATATGCTCCACCTCAGGATATAAGAAAAAGGTTTAGTATTGTTTTAGAGCGCACAGTTAGAGAACTTAATGGTGAAAAGTGTTTAGATATTGAAGATGTCTCTCCAACTAAAAAACAAATTGTGGTAAGTAGGAGTTTTGCAAAAAAAATTACTAATTTGGAAGTCCTAAATACTGTTATTAATGATTATGTGGTGAGAGCAGCTGAAAAATTAAGGTCCGAAAAGCAGAAAAGTTCAAGAATATCAGTATTTATCAGAACCAGCCCTTTTGATGCTAATGAAAGTTATAGGGCTATAAAGAGCTATTCATTCACTTGCCCAACAGATGATTCGAGAGACTTTTTGTATGCTGTAAGGAAAATTCTCCCCAAAATTTATAGGCCTAATTATAGGTATTCGAAAGCTGGGATTATGCTAAGTTCATTTTCAGATATTGGTTATGTACAAAATTCTTTATTTAATGAAAGACATGCTTACAAGATGGATTCAAAATTGATGCAAGTAATTGATGAGTTAAATCTAAATCAAAAGCAGATCTATATTGCCTCACAAAATATAGGGAGATTTAAGCCCATACAAAGAAACATGATATCTCCAAAATATACGACTAGATGGAGTGATCTACCTATAGTTAGGTAGCCCGATTGAAAAATTTATAATAGTGAGCCTCGGATAATTGAAGCATTTCTTGATTGATTAGATCCCGAAGTTCTAAAAGAGAAAGATCTGAAAATTGAGGTAAAATTTCTATCCCGAAATCATTTAAATCTAAGTCTTCATTGCTAGATGCGCGAAGCAAGTCAAAAACCCAAGTAATAGGATCAAGGGAGTTGTTGAAGTTGATTGAGAATTCATTCATTTTACTCTCAAAGAGGTTGCTATCAGATACGGTAAACTTTTCTTGAAGAATCGTAGCCTTAAATTGTTCGAGCCTAGAATTTACAACGGACCTTTCGTCGTTTGAAAATTTGCCCCAATTAGTTATTTCATGTGAAAACCTCTTACATCCCTTACAAACATCATCACCAAAAGTGGTAGAACAGATTCCAATACATGGAGTTGAAGATCGATCTTTACGCATATATTGAATAATACAATAATATTTTATTTTTGTAATTTGGTTGGAAAGTTTAACCCAAGAGAAGTAAAATAGGCGCGTGTTAGAGGACTATAAAAAGCATTGCAAAGAAAGAGAGGAAATGGGCATCCCCCCTCTTCCACTTGATGCAGAACAAACAGCAGCAGTAATAAATCTTCTTAAAAATGATCACGACGAAAATGAACTACTGCTTTTTCTCTTAAAAGAAAGAGTTCCAGCGGGAGTTGATGATGCGGCATATGTTAAGGCAGGTTTTTTATCAGACTTAACAAAAGGAGAAACTGAAAGTCCTTATATTTCAAAAGAAGATGCGGTTGCTATTTTAGGAACTATGCTTGGTGGTTATAACATTCAGCCTCTAATAGATTGTCTAGAAATTGATGAGCTTGCTGATGATGCTGCCGCTGCATTAAGTAATACACTTTTAATTTTTGATTCGTTTAATGATATTTTTGAGCTTTCAAAAACAAATGAACATGCAAAAAAAGTAATCAATTCATGGGCAAATGCGGAATGGTTTACAAGTAAAGAAGATATTCCTGAAAACATAAAACTAACTGTTTTTAAGGTTCCTGGTGAAATAAACACAGATGATTTGTCGCCCGCCCCTGATGCTTGGTCAAGACCAGATATTCCACTCCATGCATTAGCAATGCTCAAGATGCCAAGAGATGGTATAAACGAACCACTAAAAACTATTGAAGATTTAAAGAAAAAAGGAAATCCGGTAGTTTTTGTTGGCGATGTGGTTGGGACAGGTTCTTCAAGAAAATCTGCAACAAATTCAGTTCTTTGGCATATGGGAGATGAAATTCCAGCTATACCAAATAAAAAAGAAGGAGGTTTTTGTTTCGGAGGCAAGATTGCTCCCATTTTTTATAATACTTTGGAAGACTCTGGAGCATTTCCTATTGAGTGTGATGTTTCAAAATTAGAAATGGGTCAAGAAATTATTTTTGAGCCATTTAAAGGGAAAATATCTGATGCTAATTCAAATGAGTTACTTTCTGAATTTAAATTAAAAACTGAAGTATTACTTGATGAAGTGAGAGCAAATGGAAGGATTCCTCTTATCATCGGAAGACAGTTAACTGACAAAACCAGAGAAGTATTAGGATTGGAGCCAACTGATATTTTTAGAAGGCCCAATCAAAATGATACTTCAAAAAAAGGATATACCTTAGCTCAAAAGATGGTTGGAAAGGCGTGTGGCGTTGAAGGGGTTAGACCAGGCGATTACTGCGAACCAAGGATGAGTACTGTTGGATCTCAAGATACTACTGGACCAATGACAAGGGATGAATTGAAGGAACTAGCTTGTTTGGGTTTTTCAGCAGATTTAGTAATGCAATCTTTTTGCCATACTGCTGCATATCCAAAACCTGTTGATATAGATACGCAACACTCACTTCCGGAATTTATAAAAACAAGAGGCGGTGTATCACTCAAACCTGGAGATGGAATAATACACTCTTGGCTTAACAGAATGTTAATACCCGATACTGTAGGGACTGGTGGTGATAGTCATACCAGATTTCCAATTGGTATAAGTTTTCCGGCTGGGTCCGGATTAGTCGCTTTTGCAGCTACTCTTGGAGTGATGCCTTTAGATATGCCAGAATCAGTTCTAGTTAGGTTCAAAGGTGAGATGCAGCCTGGAATAACTTTAAGAGATCTTGTTAATGCAATCCCATATGCAGCTATCCAACAAGGTCATCTTACTGTTGCAAAAGAAGGTAAAAAGAATGTCTTTTCTGGAAGATGTCTTGAAGTTGAAGGTCTACCACATCTTAAAGTTGAACAAGCTTTTGAAATTTCTGATGCTTCAGCAGAGAGATCTGCATCTGGATGTACCATTAGATTGGACAAAGAGCCAATTATTGAATATTTAAATTCAAATATAGTTATGTTGAGATGGATGATAACCAATGGGTATGGTGATGCAAAAACACTTGAAAGACGTGCTAAGGCTATGGAAGATTGGATAAAAGATCCCCATTTGCTTGAAGCAGATAAAGATGCAGAGTATGCAGCCATAATTGAGATTGACTTAAATGAGATCAAAGAACCCCTTTTAGCTTGTCCTAACGATCCTGATGATATTAAACCTCTCTCAGAAGTCCAAAATACGAAAATCGATGAAGTGTTTCTTGGATCATGCATGACAAATATTGGACACTTCAGAGCCGCGGGACATCTCCTAAAAAAACATAATGGAACTAAGGCAAGATTTTGGGTGGTTCCACCTACAAAAATGGATGAGCAACAACTCATGGAAGAAGGTATTTACAATATATTTGGAGTCTCAGGAGCAAGAACAGAGATGCCCGGATGCTCTTTATGCATGGGTAATCAGGCTAGAGTACTTGCAAACTCTACAGTAGTGTCTACCTCAACAAGAAATTATCCAAATAGGCTTGGTGATGGTGCTGATGTATTTCTTGCGTCTGCAGAACTTTCTTCTGTATCAGCAGTACTTGGAAGACTTCCCACTCCAGAAGAATATCTTGAGTTTATGAATGAAATAAATCCTCTTTCAGAGGAAATCTACAGATATCTTAATTTCAACCAACTGCCTGAATATCTTAACGATGCAAAAAAAGCTGAAATATCAGCAGTAAATATAGTTTCTTAGGTTTTAATTTCTTCTTGTGTGGACATTTTGATAATATCACTTCTTTCTTCTTCGAGATTTTCAAGATATCCCTCTTCAATTTGAGTAGGATAATTGCCTGTAAAGATAGAAGTCTCAAAATCTTTGATATCTGGATTCCCTTCTTGAACTGAACTTATAAGGTCATCAAGAGATTGATAAATAAGCTCATCAGCACCAATTGCATCTGCAACTTCAGCCTCTGTTTTATCATGCGCAATCAATTCTTTTGTTGCTGCCATATCAATTCCATATAGATTTTGATACTTAACAGGAGGAGCAGCGGATGCAAACAAGACTTTCTTTGCTCCTACCTCTCTTACCATCTCGATAATCTGCCTACTGGTAGTTCCTCTAACAATTGAGTCGTCTACAAGTAAAACATTTTTATCCTTAAACTCTAAATCAAGAATATTAAGTTTTCTTCTAACTGATTTTTTTCTTTCTTCTTGCAAAGGCATTATGAAAGTTCTACCTATGTATCTGTTTTTAACAAAGCCTTGGCGATAAGGTTTCTTTAAATCTGCTGCAAGTTGCAATGCCGCAGTTGTAGAGCTATCAGGAATTGGAATGACAACATCAATTTCATCAACAAGATTAAGATTCCTTATCCTATCTGCTAACTTTAAACCCATTCTCATCCTCGATTTATAAACAGAAATTTCATCAATTGTTGAATCAGGTCTAGCAAGATATACATACTCAAATATACAAGGTTTTTTAGAGCTTTCTGAAGAACACTGTTGAGAGAATATTTTTCCTGAGTTATCAATAAAAACTGCTTCTCCAGGCTCAACATCTCTTAAAAACTTATAGCCAAGTGCTGAGAAAAGTGCAGTTTCTGATGAAATGATATATTCATTCCTATTTTTACCCTTTCTTACTCCAATTGTTAGAGGCCTTATCCCAAGGGGATCTCTAAAACCTAAAATTCCATATCCAGTAATCAAAGCGACAACGGCATATGCACCATTAATTCTCATATGTGTTTTTTCTATAGCAGAAAAATAATCTTTTGGTTTTGGGAATACTGCTTCTTGTTTTGATAGCTCAAGTGCGAGTATATTCAGTAAGACCTCAGAATCTGACTCAGTATTTATATGTCTTCTTTCAGCATGAAATAACTCAGCAGCAAGTTTTTTTGAGTTTGTTAGATTACCATTATGAGCTAAGCTTATTCCATAAGGTGCATTCACATACATTGGTTGAGCAAATTCTTTTCCAACACCTCCAGCTGTTGGATACCGCACATGTCCTATACCAAGATTTCCAGAAAGATTATTCATATGCCTCTGTTGAAAGACATCTCGAACATAACCCATAGATTTTCTGCTATTTAATTTTCCACTTGGCTCACAGACAACCATCCCAGCTGCATCTTGGCCTCTGTGTTGGAGCATCAATAGAGATTCATAAATCTCTTCAGCTACGTTTTTTTCTGCAGAAATCCCTATAATTCCACACATTCTTTATTCCCCGTTTTTAACTATATCCTCAATATCCGATTCCGCTAAAAGTTCCTTAATGTAAGTCTCTAAAACTGGCAAAAATTCCTCAAAAAATGGTGAAATCTTTGAAGAAGTAAAGATTTCAGATTCTTTCAAATTCGAAGGTAATAAAAAGTAAACTGCCAAAATTACAATTAAGCCCCTACCAATTCCAAATAATACACCCATAAATTTATCAAAACCAGACATTCCAGACCATTTAACTATTCTTGAAATCAAATTGATCAAAAATCCACCAGTTATTATAGAAATTATAAAAATAAGAACAGACGCTATAATTTTTGAAGCTTCTTCATTTCCAATAATCTCAAGAACTTTTGGCGTCACATACCCTTCTAAACCTACTGCTGCAAAGAAAGCAAAAACCCACAATAGTAATGATAAAAACTCTTTCGTAAAACCTCTAAATAAGGAAATGATTCCTGAGGAACCAATAACAAACAATATGACTAGATCGGCGACATTAAGACCTAGGGTTTCCATAAAACAACCTCACCTGAATCAGTCTCTGAAATCTCATAAATAAAATCTATATTCTTATCAATATCCTCTTTTGTTCTAAAAGGACCGACATAGACAGCAGTTAAAGCACTATTGTTTGGTAAGGTTTCAGTATAGGCTGGGAAATAGTTGTTAATATTCTTTTTTAGAGCTTTTGCATTTTCTTCATTTTCAAAAACATTAACTCTAACTGCATACATTTCAAAATCATCCATAGTCAAACTTCTAGCATTTGGCGCTAACTGATAACTAATTGAATCCTGATATTTAGGTTGGGGTGATAGAACAAATATAAAGATGATTAACCCCATTAGAATTACAAATATTAAGCCAACAAATTTTTCTAAATTCATTTTGATATTTTATCCAAAATCCCAATTATTTTACTCCTTATTTCTGATCTGTGAACAATCATATCTATAGCACCATGCTCAAGTAAGAATTCTGATTTTTGAAAGTCTTCAGGCAGTTCAACTCTTACCGTTTGTTCAATCACTCTTCTTCCTGCAAAACCAACAAAAGCCTTTGGCTCTGCTATATTTATATCACCTAACATGGCCAAGCTAGCTGATACTCCTCCAAATATTGGATCAACCATTACAGAAATATAAGGCAGTTTATTTGATTTTAATTTTTGTATTGCAGCAGATGTTTTTGCCATTTGCATAAGAGAAACCATTGATTCCTGCATTCTCGCTCCGCCGCTTGTTGAGAAACAAATAAAAGGGGTATTAGTCTCTATTGCCTGCTGAATGCCTTGGACAAATTTCTCTCCAACTACACTTCCCATCGAGCCGCCCATGAACTTAAATTCAAATGCTGCAGCAGTAATTAGCCGTCCATCAAGTTTGCCAAATCCAACCAATAAAGCTTCACTCTCACCAGTATTCTTCTTAGCTTCCTTAATTCTTGAAGGATATGCCTTGATGTCTTTAAAATTAAGAGGATCATTTGTCTCAACATTTGATGCAATTTCAGTAAAGTTTCCATTGTCAAAAAAAATATTAAATCTTGTTCTAGCCCCGATCCTTAAATGGTGATCACATTTTGGACATACATATAAGGTTTTAAGTAACTCAGGTTTGTATAGCGCTGATTCGCATGATGGACAGGACGTCCAAACGCCATCAGGAATCTTACTTTTTTTTGATTTTGAAGAACTCTTTCCTATTGACGGAATTAATCTTGTAAGCCAATTCATTATCTAATTGCATCTTTCATAGTACTAATATAATCACTTACTTCATGAAAGTCTTTATTTTCTGAATTTTTATGAATAAGCTCAACTATTGAAGATCCAATGACTATGCCATCAGAAAAAGATGAAAGAAGCTTAGCATCATCTTTAGTTTTAATACCGAAACCTGCCATTACTGGAGTCGTTGAAATAGATTTTATATATTGAATATTTTGTTCAATCTCATTTCCATCAAGATTAGATGATCCTGTGACCCCTCTTAAAGTTACGTAGTAAATAAAACCAGAACTATTTTTTGCGATTCGCTGTATTCTCTCTTTTGAAGTAGTTGGTGATACAAGTGAAATAATATCTAAATCTTTGTTATCTATCCCATAATCTTTAAGTGAAAGTTCGCCAGGGATATCAACCACCAAAACTCCATCCACACCTAATTCATCCGAGCTATTAATTAAATCTTTATACATTAAAAAGTTATTAATGTAGCCCATTAAAATAATTGGCGTATCACTATCTTTTTCTCTAAATCTTCCAACAAGGTCTACAATTTTTTGAAGATTAGTGTCATTTTCTAAGCTCCTATCATGAGCTTGCTGTATTGTCGGACCTTCAGCTATTGGATCAGTAAAAGGAACACCAATTTCTAAAATATCTATTCCTGACTCAACACTCAAATGCATTAAATCAAGTGAAGTTTCAAGATCAGGATCTCCTGCGACTATATAACCAACAAATGCTTTTTGATTAACTTTGGAGAGCTCTTTAAGCCTACTCTCTATTCTTTTCAAAGCTTGATACCTTCTATTTCAACGACACTATTTAAATCCTTATCACCTCTCCCTGAGACATTAATAACAATATGCTGTTCTTTACTCATTTGTGGCATCAGCTCATCAAGATAAGCAAATGCATGGGCTGTTTCAAGAGCCGGCAATATTCCTTCCATTCTATTAACCATATGAAAGGCTTTCATAACTTCGTCATCAGAAACTGCAACATATTTAGCTCTTTTAATATCTTTTAACCATGAATGTTCAGGTCCTACTCCTGGATAGTCTAAACCTGCTGAGATTGAAGCAGTTCCCTTAACTTGACCATTTTCATCTTGCATTAAATAACTTTTTGCACCGTGAAGTACTCCAGGTGTTCCATCATTTAATGGAGCAGCATGCTCACCTGTTTCTATTCCTTTACCTGCCGCTTCAACACCAATTAGCTCCACATCATTCATCTTTATAAAAGGATAAAAAATACCCATAGCATTTGATCCACCTCCAACACAGGCAATTATGGAGTCTGGCATTCTTCCAAACGATTCTTGCGATTGTTCAATTAACTCGTATCCGACGACTGCATTAAAATCTCTCACAATCATCGGGTAAGGATGAGGACCTGTAACACTTCCTATGATGTAGTATGTATCTTCAATATTTGTAACCCAGTCTCTTAAAGCTTCATTAAGTGCATCTTTAAGAGTTGCTGAACCTGAATTTACTTCATGAACTTTAGCACCTAAAAGTTTCATCCTATAAACATTAAGTGATTGTCTTCTAACGTCCTCAGAGCCCATGTATATATGACAATCTAATCCTAATCTTGCTGCAACTGTTGCGGTTGCAACACCATGTTGACCGGCGCCTGTTTCAGCAATAATCCTTTTTTTACCCATATATTTTGCTAAAAGGATTTGTCCAACTGTATTATTAATTTTATGAGCACCAGTATGATTTAAATCTTCTCTTTTTAACCAAATAGATGCAGTGCTGTAGTGCTCAGTAAGCCTTTTTGCAAAGTATAAAGGAGATGGTCTGCCAACAAACTCTGCAAGATCTCTATGAAACTCCGCATTAAAATCATTATTATCTTTTAAAGTTTTATATGTCTGCTCTAACTCATCGAGAGCAAACATTAGAGTTTCTGGAACAAACTTCCCTCCGTATTCACCGAAGAATCCATCTTGATCTGGTAAGTTTTCTTTCATTTCTTTATTGAGCTTAGTATTTCCATAATTTTTGTGTGGTCTTTTAAACCAGGAGCAGATTCTACCCCAGAATTAAAATCTAAACACCATGGATTTATTTTTAAGGCATTTTCAAGATTTTCAATAGACAATCCTCCTGAAATAATTATCTTTTTCTCAAGCAATAAATCAGAATTTAGTATTCTCCAATCAAAGCTACTACCAGTTCCTCCAAACATTCCTTCTTTAAATGTATCAAATAAGATTGCCTCTGCACTATTAAAAAGTTTTATATCTTCAAGAGATTTTGAGTCTTTTATCCTTAATGCCTTCCAAAATTCATAACCAAGTGATTTACAAAAATCTTCTGATTCATCACCATGAAATTGGATGATCGGATTCTCAAAGCTCTTTAATGAAGAGTTAATGAAAGACTTATCAGCATTAACAAATACACAAACTGGCCTAGTTTTTTTAAAATCTATATCTTTTATTTCATTAATAAACCCATGGGTAACATTTCTTGGACTATTTTCATGAAAAATAAAGCCAACATAGTCAACTTCATTTTCTATTAGGAAATTTAGTGTATCTCTCTTTGTAATGCCACAAATTTTTATTTTCATATTCTAATTAAAGGGCTCTTTGCTGGATTGAGTTTTGTAATATTTTCATAATTTGGCCCAAGAAAGATTAACCCTCTTGGATTTATAGTAATACCAGCACTATTCCTATCTTTGCTCTCAAGTATCTCTCTTAATGAGGTTTTAATTTGATCTTTACCAATTTCTAATAAAGTCCCTACAATTATTCTAACCATATTTTGTAAAAATGCATTTGCAGTTATTTTTATTTCTATGATATTTCCTAATTTATTAATTTCTATTTTTTTTATATCTCTCTCAGGGTTATTTGATCCACAACTTAAGCTTCTAAATGATGAGAAATTATGTTTTCCAATTAGGCATTGAGACTCCTCATTCATTTTATCAATATCAAGATCTGATTGCTCCCAATAATAAAAGTTATCAAGCAAAACATTCCTTGATGGACTATTAAAAATTAGATAAGAGTATGTTCTATCAATTGCGTCAAATCTTGAATGAAATGTGTCCTCCACTCTGTCTACATCAACTACAGATATATCATTCGGAAGATTTGAATTTAGGCCATTGATCCATTGCATATCTGACCTATCCTGACTTACAACTATATCGAAAACCTGTCCAAGAGCATGAACGCCTTTATCAGTTCTCCCTGAGTAATTCATTTGCAAATTATCAACAGAAATTTGCTTGAAAGCTCTTATAAGCTCATCTTGAATAGAATTTGCATTTTTTTGAGACTGAAAACCAGAATAATGTGTTCCTTTATACTGAATTTTGAAGGCTAGTTTCAACTTAAAACCCTATATCTTTGATCTAAGATCAACCGCCTGCTGAATAAGTTTTTGGTTCTTTGCTTTGTCTATTATTTCATCTAACAAAGTTTTAGTTTTTTCATACTCCTTCATTTCATACAAAGAAATAGCTAAATCGAACTGCTGAATGAAAGGATCATTTTTAATGCTAAGACCCTTAGGCATTGATGATACAGCATCATCTGTTTTTAATTCAGTTTTAGCAGTAACTGAATTCCTTCTAATTAGGAAAACTGCTATTAGAAATCCTACTACCAGGCTCAGTAAACTTACTATTAATAGTTGCAGAATGCTTGCTCCGGCATTAATTTCTTCATTTGAAATGTCTATTTCCTCATTTCTTTCAATTTCAATTATTCTTGTTTGAGATTCAATTATAGCTTGTGGATCTGAAGTAGCTTGTTCTTGATTTTGAATATCAAAATCTTTGATTTTCTTCTCTTGGTTTACCTCAATTCCTTTTTCAATAATTTCTTCAGGTTCAGGAGCTACCAATGTAAGCATTTGCTCTGTCTCAAAAGTATTGGCATCTATCATCTCCCTGATACTAAACTTTGCATAAGATTTATCAATTTCTCTAATTGACTGTAATTCCGGAACAAGAATATCCATATCATTTCTTATTAAATTAATATTGTCGTCAATAAAGGCATTTCTATTAGTTTCGAAAATACTCCACATTACTTGATAAATACTTAAATCTTCATAATTGAGAGATTCAGCCATAGACCATACTGTGGTAATTTCATCAGCTAAAATAATTAGCTCATTAGAAGTTTCTTCTTCCTCAATAATTTGAAATCCAGCATCCTCAGCCGCTTCATCTTGGAGGACAGAGGTATATGAATCATCTGAAAGAAAAATAAAGAAGTCTTTTCTGCTTTCTTTTATCTCAATTGTGAATAGAACATAAGGACTGTCTGAATCTTTTAATTTTTCAAAACTTAAATTGTATTGACTGATGTTTTCTCTATTTAGACTAAGATTAAAAAGCAAATCCTTTATTGAGGATGCTGTTTGATACTCATAAAAACTGATATCGCTTTTATTAATTTCCTCTGTGGAATTAATCGTTATAACTACCTGAATAGTTTTTTCATCTTGGAGAGTTTTTGTAGATAAAAAGGTTATTTCTGATGATAAAAGTGACGAGAAAGAAATAAAAAAAAGAAAAAGTCCTATCTTTTTAATTATCATCAGTTTTTTTCATCAATTCTAGGATTTGAACTGCATTTAAAGCGGCACCTTTTCCAAATACATTATCAGCTACAATCCAGCAAGATATCCAGTCTTCATTATTAATTTTACTTGAGCGGATTCTTCCAACATAAACATCACTTGTTTTATTTGCATTATCAAGAGCCGTTGGAAAAGCCTCTTTTGATGGATCATCAATTACTTTTATACCCTCTTTGCTTTCAAGCAATTTTATTATCTTAGATCTTGAAGCTTCATTTCTTACTTTTATAAATACTGACTCAGAGTGTCCGTTTATTACCGGAACTCTTACGCAGGTCGAAGTTACATGTATTTTTTCATCTAATATCTTTTTTGTTTCCCAGTCGAGTTTCATTTCTTCTTTTGTAAAACCATTGTCTAAAAATTTATCACATTGAGGTATTACATTGCCTGCAATGGTTTTAGAAAATACATTTGATTCGGCAGATATAGACTGAGACTGATCTTCAAGCTCTTTTATACCCTGCTCGCCTGCACCTGACACTGCTTGAAAAGTAGTTATCATTACACTCTCGATACTGAATTCTTTATGAATATGATCGAGGATCATTAAGAGCTGCGCTGTTGAGCAGTTTGGATTAGCAATGAGATTAGTTTTTTTACAAATTATATTTCCATTAATTTCTGGAATTACAAGAGGTACATCATCTTCATATCTAAAGTAGGAAGACATATCCAAAACCTTACAGTCGGCTTCAATAAACTTTTTCGTATAATCTCTTGCTACATCAGAGCCGGCAGATAATATTACATAGTCTGGCCTTTTAAAATCAAAATTATCAATATGTTCAACAGTGCAATCTTTACCTAAAAAATTTATTGTAGAGCCAGCTGATTTTTTACCTAATAAGAAAATCTCATCTATTTTAAATTCTCTTTTTTGGAGTTGCTCTAGTAAATTTCTTCCAACTAATCCAGATGCTCCAACTATAGCTAACTTAGACATCAGATTTTTCCTTTATGATGGGAATAAGTTCAGATGCAACCTCATCTGTCTTTAAAAAGGATCTATCTTCTACCAAATCTTTTGTTCTAAAACCTCTTGAGATAAATTCTTTTACAGATTCTTCGATTATGTTTGCTGCTTTATGATTTTCAAGAGAGTACCTGAAAGCCATGGCTAGGGAGAGGATCATTGCTAAAGGATTTGCTAAATTTTTACCAGCTATATCCGGTGCACTGCCGTGACATGGCTCATACATTCCCTGTGATGAACTATTCAGCGATGCAGAGGGTAGCATACCAATAGAGCCAGTTAATGTTGCAGCAATATCAGATAAAATATCACCAAATAAATTACTAGAAACAATTACATCAAACTGATTTGGTTCAAGCACTAATTGCATTGCAGTATTATCAGCAAGCTGGTGTGTCAGCTCAACATCAGGATAGTCCTTTGATAGATTTGTAATTATTTCTCTCCAAAACTTTGAAACTTCGAGAACATTTGCTTTTTCCACTGAACAAAGTTTTTTATTTCTTTTTTGAGCTGATTCAAATGCCACTCGACCAATTCTTTTAATCTCTTTTTCGTCATAAATCATAGTATTAAAAGCATGTGGAGGATTTGAAGAAGTGTCTATTCCTCTTGGCTCTCCAAAATAAATACCGCCTGTTAGCTCTCTTACTATTAAGATATCTAAATTACTGATAATTTCTTCTTTTATTGGTGATGCTGATGCAAGTTCATTAAAAAGGAAAGCGGGTCTAAGGTTAGCAAATAATCCAAGCTCTTTTCTCAATCCTAACAAAGCTTGTTCTGGTCTTTTATCCCAATCTAAATCCTCCCATTCTGGACCACCAACAGCTCCAAAGAGGATTGCATCAGATTCTCTTGCTACATCCAAGGTCTCATTAGGAAGAGGATAACCAGTCTTATCATAAGCTGCTCCTCCAATATCATGAATTTCAATATCAAGATCAAGTGAGTACAAATCTTCAATAAATTTTAATATTTCCACTGCAGACTTAGTTACTTCGGGGCCAATGCCATCACCTGGCAAAATAAGAATTTTTTTATTCATTCAAAAATCCATGGATTATTTTCTTTTCTTTTTTCTTCAAATTTCTTAATTAACTCTGAATCTTTCAGGGTAATATCGATCTCATCAAGGCCATAAATGATTCTTTCAGCTAAATTATCATCAAGATCAAAATTAATAGAGAGCTTATCTTTAAAAAGTATAACTTTATCTTTTATATTTACTGAAATAGTTATTGGATTATCCATAGAAACTGAAAAAAGTTCTTCGATTTCAGTTTTATTGAGCGTTAATGGTAAAACACCATTTTTGAAACAATTATTAAAGAAAATATCGCCAAATGAGCTTGCTATAACAACTTCGATACCAAAATCTCTTAGAGCCCAAACTGCATGCTCTCTGCTTGAGCCACATCCAAAATTATCTCTTGTGAGTAAAACTTTTGATTCACTGTAAGGTGAATTGTTTAGAATGAATTCATAGTTTATTTCTCTTTCAGCCTTTTTCATTCCAAGACGACCCTGATCTGTATATCTCCAACCATCAAAAAGATAATCCTCATACCCAAATTTTTTGATAGATTTTAAATATTCTGTTGGGATAATTTGGTCAGTATCTATGTTATCTCGATCAATTGGAGCTACTATGCCTTCAATATAGTCTTTCATCTTAAATCTCTTTTACAATCCTTCCGTTAATTGCTGTGAGAGCAGCCATTTTTGGACTCATTAAATGTGTTCTCCCCAAATTACCTTGCCGGCCCTCAAAATTTCTATTTGAAGTTGAAGCACATCTTTCGTATGGGTTTAGCTGATCTGGATTCATACCTAAACACATAGAACAACCCGGAGCCCTCCACTGAAATCCAGCTTCAATGAATATTTTATGAATTCCCTCTTTCTCAGCTTGCTCTTTAACCATTCCAGACCCCGGAACAACAATTGCCTCTTGGATTTTTTCAGAGACCTTTTGCCCCTTTAAAACTTCAGCTGCTTCTCTTAGATCTTCAATTCTAGAGTTAGTACATGATCCAATGAAAACTTTATCAAAATCTAAATCGCTTAATTCCTGATTGTCTGACAATCCCATATAATTCTTCGCTAGATCTAAGCTTTTTCTTTTTTCAGCACTTAAAATTGCGCTCGATGGAATCTTTTCATTAAAATCAATTACCATTTCTGGTGATGTGCCCCAAGTAACTTGTGGATTAATTTTTGAGACATCAATATCAATTTCCTTATCGAATATTGCTTCTTTATCAGTTTTTAGAGTCTCCCATTTTATAATGGCATCATTTATTAAATTGGCTTCGAGATTTGAATGTTTTTTAACATAATCAATAGTTTTGTCGTCAACAGACACTAATCCTACTTTAGCACCTGCTTCAATAGACATATTACATATTGTCATTCTTGCTTCCATAGAGATATTTCGGATATATGATCCTGCAAATTCAACTGCATAACCTGTTCCACCTGCAGTTCCTATTGTCCTAATTAGATATAGAACAATATCTTTCGAGGACACTCCTTTTTGTATAGATCCCTCAAAATTTATTCTCATGTTTTTAAGCTTCTTAACTTTTAAACTTTGAGTTGCAAGAACATGCTCAACTTCAGATGTTCCAATTCCCATTGCAAGACAACCAAAAGCACCATGAGTTGAAGTATGGGAGTCACCGCAAACAATACTCATTCCAGGGAGGGTTAAACCTAGTTCTGGCCCAATGACATGAACTATACCTTGATTATTTGAGTTGATATTAAATTGTTTTATTCCGAAATCATTACAGTTTTTATCTAACTCAACAACCTGCAACTTTGAGATATTATCTTCAATATTCTCAATACTAAATTTGTTATCCCTTATAGTTGGAACATTATGATCTGGAGTGGCTATGTTTGCATTAATTCTCCATGGTTTAAGTGATTTCTTTTTGAGACCCTCAAAAGCTTGAGGAGATGTTACTTCATGAAGAAAATGTCTATCAATATAGATGAGAGAATCTCCATCATCATAGGATCTTATTAAGTGCTCATTCCAGAGCTTATCATATATGGTATAACCCATTATTCCTTCACAAATGGGAGTTTTTGATCAATGTTGCCACACTGTGCTTGATTCCTTAGAAGATGATCAATTAAAACAAGGTTCACCATTGCCTCTGCAATTGGCACTGCTCGGATTCCAACACATGGATCATGCCTACCTTTAATTTCAAGCTCAACCTCATTTCCATCTTTATCTATAGAGGAAGTAGCTTTACTGATACTAGATGTGGGTTTAATTAAGAAACTTATATCAATATCATCACCATTTGAAATTCCACCTAGGATTCCACCTGAATTATTTGAATTGAATCCAGTCTTGGTAATTTCATCCCTTAGCTCAGATCCTTTAGAAAATGGAATCTTATCAGAGTTACCAATAGAAACGGATTTTACTGCATTGATACTCATTATAGCTTTTGCCAAATCAGCATTTAATTTATCAAAAACTGGCTCTCCAAGGCCAACTGGGCAATTTTGGACTTTTATATTTAGCTTTGCTCCTATTGAGTCACCTTCTTTAATGAGTTCTTCAAAAAACTCTTCAAGTGAGCTAATTTTTGATTTATCAGGAAAGAAAAATTTATTTTCATTAACAAACTCAAGATCAACATTATCAGCAGAAATACTGCCAATTTGTGATACAAAGCCCTTAGTAATTATTCCATTTGCATTTAAATACTTCTTGGCAACAGCTCCTGCAGCCACACGCATTGCTGTTTCTCTTGCACTTGATCTGCCACCACCTCTGTAATCTCTAATGCCGTATTTGCCTTGATATGTTAGATCAGCATGGTTTGGCCTAAATGTATCTCTAATATTTGAATAATCTTTTGAAATCTGATCTTCGTTTTTAATTAGCAATGCTATGGGAGTTCCAAGGGTTTTTCCTTCAAAAACTCCTGACATAATTTCAACTTTATCGTCTTCTTTCCTTTGGGTAGTAACATCGGATTGTCCGGGTTTTCGTCTATCGAGCTCTATCTGAATATCTTCATTTCTAATTTCAAAATTAGGTGGGCATCCGTCAATTATGCAGCCCATAGCTTCACCATGACTTTCACCAAAAGTCGTTACAGAAAAGATTTTTCCAAATGTGTTACCTGACATAGCGGATTATTATATGCTATTTTTTAAAAAACGCTTGGATTAGGTGTGTTTCAGAGAGATAGAAGCTTTTGAAAATCGACTACACTCATAGATGTAAGCTTATCAAAATCTAAGAATTCCTTATAAATCTTCTCAGATTTCTCCTCATCAAAAACAGTTTTTAAATTACTTAAAAACTTATTCTCAAGCACTGGAATGCCCTCATTCCTTCTCCTTCTATGGCCAATAGGGTATTCAACTTCAATCTCTTCAGTTGAAGAGCCATCGTTGAACAGTACTTTTAATTTATTAGCTATTGATCTCTTTTTAGGGTCAAGATAGTCCTCAGAATATTTTTTATTTTCGGTGACAACCATTTTTGATCTTAATTCATCAATTCTTGGGTCCTGTGCGACATCATCTTCATAGTCGTCTGCTACTAAATTACCTTTCAGAAGGCCAATAGCAACCATATATTGAAGACAGTGATCCCTATCTGCAGGATTATTAAGTTCACCAACTTTGGAAATAATTCTTATTGCTGATTCATGTGTCGTTATCTCAATTTTATCAATTTCATCAAGTCTATCTTTAATTTCAGGATGTATTTTTACTGCGGCTTCAACTGCTGTTTGTGCATGGAACTCTGCAGGAAAGCTAATTTTAAATAACACATTTTCCATAACATATGAGCCAAAACTTTGTGGAATTCTTAAAGAATCGCTTTTAAAAAGAACATCTTCAAATCCCCATGTTTTTGCAGTTAATACACTTGGATATCCCATCTCTCCTGATAAGGTAATCATCGCTAGTCTTACTGCCCTACTTGTTGCGTCACCAGCAGCCCAGCTCTTTCGAGATCCTGCATTTGGAGCATGTCTGTATGTCCTCAAGCTTTGTCCGTCTAACCATGCATGAGTTAGAGCATTAATAACATCATCCTTATTTCCGCCCAAAATCTTTGTTGCCACTGCAGTTGAGGCTACTTTCACAAGAACTACATGATCTAAGCCAACTCTATTGAAACTATTTTCAAGGGCTAAAATACCTTGAATTTCATGAGCCTTAATCATCATTTCTAGAATATCCAATACTTTAAGAGGCTCTTTGCCTTCTCCAATATTCTTTTGGGAAACAAAATCTGAGCAAGCAAGTATTGCACCTAGATTATCTGATGGATGTCCCCACTCTGCAGCAAGCCAAGTATCATTAAAATCCAGCCACCTTATAATGCATCCAATATCAAATGCGCCCTTTACAGGGTCTAAAAAATTTGAGGTTCCAGGTACTCTAACGCCATATGGTACTTCTGTTCCTTCAACAATTGGTCCAAGTAATTTTGTGCAAGCAGGAAAACTTAATGCTAACAAGCCACACCCTAAAGTATCTATTAAACAACTTTTTGCAGTTTCATAAGCTTCATCTGATTGGATTTCATAATCCATAACATAATCAGCAATTTGAATTATTAATTCATCAGGATCAGGTCTTGAGTTAATATCAAAAAATTGAGACATTATCTTACTTCTATGATCAGTTCATCCGAGATTATTGGGTCCTCATGGGGTATATGTGCGAAGTTTCCAAGAACTAATCTCAATCTGTGAACTCCTTTTGGTAACTCGATGGTATCTGAAGTTTGTCCTTTACCGTAGTGTATGTGATTTTCATCTGAAGGAATTGACCTGGTTAAATCAGGCAGCGGAACGTTTATTAAAAGATGATGGTGTCCGGAATCACAAGCCATTTGACCAGCTGGAGCAATGTTAAAATTTTTAATACCAAACTCCAAATTAATCAAACCTGTAGAGGATACAAAGTTTTGATTAGGGGTAATAAAAAAAACTTCTGGCTTCCCATCTCGGCATTCTAACGAATCAAATTCATTGGAATAGGTTTCTACAGAAAAAAATAAAAATAAAATTATTAAACTAAAAGTTTTTATCATTTAATCTCTATCTGGAAGATCAACCCAAGTGGCAGATTCGGGCCCAATATAATCTTCACTAGGTCTTATAATTCTATTATCTGCTCTTTGTTCCATAACATTAGCAGCCCATCCAGAGGTTCTGCCGATTACAAAAAGTGGAGTAAAGATTGGAGTTGGTATGCCTAAAAAATTATAAGCAGATGCCATATAAAAATCTGTATTTGCAAAGAGATTCTTTTCTTCACTCATTACCTTTTCAATTTCTTCAGAAACATCATAAATAACAGAGTTTGATGCATTTGAGCTGAGTTTCTTTGCCCATGCTTTTACGATCTTGTTTCTGGGATCCTCATTTGAATAAACTGCATGACCAAAACCCATAATCTTTTCTTTGTTTGCAAGCATGTTCTTCACACCAACATTTGCATCTTCTCTTGAAGAAAATTTCTCTATCATTTCCATCGCTGCTTCATTAGCGCCGCCATGAAGAGGTCCTCTTAATGTTCCTATTGCTGCAGTGATACATGAGTGCATATCAGATAGAGTAGATGCACATGTTCTAGCTGTAAATGTCGATGCATTAAAGCCATGTTCTGCATAACAAATCAGAGAAGTATCAAGCGCTCTAGTATGTTCATCACTTGGCTCACTTCCAGTAAGTAAACTTAAGAACTGGCCGCCCATAGTTTTATGATCTGTAAGTGTATCTATATCTTCACCAAAATGAGATGCTCTATACCAATATGTCATTATTGAAGGCATAGCGGCAAGAATTCTATCAGCTGTATCATTTTGATTAGCAAAATCTCCTTCTGGTTCAAG
This sequence comes from uncultured SAR86 cluster bacterium, assembly GCA_902605165.1. Lineage (GTDB taxonomy): Bacteria > Pseudomonadota > Gammaproteobacteria > Magnimaribacterales > D2472 > CACNXK01. Next base: position 224,739 of record CACLBJ010000002.1, read on the forward strand.
ATTACCCAGCATAGACGTCCCAGTTCGCAGAACATCCATTGGATGAGTTTCTTTTGGTATTGCTGTTAAAACATTTTTTAACTCTCTTGGTAAATCTCTATAGTTCCTGAGCTTAGAAGTATATGAATCATACTCATCTTGATTAGGTAATTTCCCATATAGAAGCATATAGGCAACTTCTTCAAAAGTTGCTTTCTCAGCTAGATCTTCAATCGCGTAACCTCTGTAAGTCAGGCCTTTGCCCTCTTTACCTACGGTCGAAAGTGCGGTTTCTCCTGCAACTTGGCCTCTTAATCCTGCTCCTTCAAGCTTCTTTCCCATTAGTGATCCTCCATATTCTTTATGTACTCATCAAGATTCTTTTCAAAGTTCAAGTAATCTAGTCTCTCATAAAGTTCGTCACGCGTTTGCATTATATCTAAAACATTTTCCTGCGTCCCATTTTTTAGTATTGATTCGTATACTTTTTCAGTGGCTTTAGAGGAAGCTCTAAAAGCAGATAAAGGAAATAGCATCATATCAACTCCGGCATCCATTAATTCGTGATCTTTGAAGAGAGGAGTCTTCCCAAACTCAGTAATATTTGCAAGAATTGGTTTTTGAATAGCTTCCTTTAGCTCTTTGTAGTCTTGAAGAGAAGTTATGGCTTCAAGAAAAATTCCATCAGCTCCTGCATCAATATATTCTTTTGCTCTTTGGATACAACCTTCAATACCTTCTGAAGCAAAAGCATCTGTTCTTGCAATGATAAAAAAATCTGAATCAGTCCTTCCCGCCACTGCACTTTTAATTCTTTCGCACATCTCCTTTGATGGAATCAACTTTTTATTTGGCCTATGTCCACATCTTTTTGCTTCAATTTGGTCCTCTAAGTGAACGGCGGCAGCTCCAGCTTCAATCATCTTTTCTATACTATTTGAAATATTAGTTCCATTGCCCCATCCGGTATCAATATCTACCAATAATGGTAATGCAGTTGATTTAGAAATCCTTCTAACATCAATCAATACATCTTCAAGAGATGTTAAGCCTAGATCAGGAATACCATATGATGCAGAAGCTACTCCACTTCCGGATAAATAAATACATTCATGGCCCGATCTTTCTGCAAGGATTGCTGAATATGCATTTATAGTTCCAACAATCTTTAGTGGCTTGTTTTCTTTAAGCACTTCTCTAAATCTTTTTCCTGCCGACATTTTTATGAGTAAAACTTTACTCCTCTTATAATTCTGTCTCTCTTATTTTCCCTTCTCCATCTGTTTGTGTCTCTGAGACTATACACACATCCACAATACTCTTGCTGATAAAACTTTTCTCGTTTTGAAATCTCTATCATTCTTGAGGAACCACCATCTTTTCTCCAATTAAAATCCCAGTAACTAACATCTTTATACCTCTCTGCAGCTCGGCTTCCAGAGTCATTTATTTGATCCATGTCTTTCCATCTCGAAATGCCAAGTGTTGTTGCGAAATAATTGAAATTATTTTCATGAGCATAAAGTGCTGATCTTTCAAATCTCATATCAAAGCAAACTGTGCATCTTTTTCCTCTTTCAGGCTCATTCTCCAGGCCTTTAACTCTTTGAAACCAATTATCTTTATCATAGTCAGCGTCAATAAAGTCAAATCCAAGTTTTTCACAAAATCTTTTATTTTCTTCTTTTCTTATTTCATATTCTTCTAACGGATGGATGTTGGGATTGTAAAAGTAAACAGTAGTCTTAATCTTGGCTGCAGCAACTGCTTCCATGATTTCACCAGCACAAGGAGCACAGCAACTGTGCAAAAGAAGATTATTTTCTCCATCACTTAATTCAAGCTCAGGTCTCATATACTCTTTTAAAGACAGTTTATTCATGCTTATAAATAGAATTTTCTAAAAGTTTAGATTCGAGTTCATTATAGTCTTTTACTACCTCTATTTCAGGATGCTTAGATGTAACTTTCTCTGGAGCATTTATAAAAAACCCTTTTTCACAAACTTCAAACATCTGAATATCATTGAATGAATCACCAGCTGCGAAACATCTGTATCCTAGACCCTGAAATGACTTAATAGCCTCTTGTTTCGCTTTTTCTTGCCTAAGCTTATATGAAGAAATCATGCCATCTTTAATGTTAAGAGTATGGCAGAGTAATAGAGGGAAGCCTAACTTCTCCATAAGCGGGGATGCTATTTCATGAAATGTATCAGATAGAATAACTACCTGGAAATTTTGTCTCAGATTTTCTAAAAAATCTCTTGCGCCATCAAGAAGGTTTACATTTGAAGATGATCTTTGAATATCTTTTAAGGTTATCCCCTCTTGTTCCATAACCACAAGGCGAGCATCCATTAAATCGGAGTAGCTAGGAATATCTCTGGTAGTTTTTGCAAAATCCTCTATTCCAGTATCTTCAGCAACCTTTTGCCAAATTTCTTCGGTCAAGGTACCTTCCATATCCAAACAAACAATTTCCAATTACTTTACCTCGTTTTTTACACCATAGGGAACATGTGCTGATGTAATTTTACCTGATGCATCTTGAATATTCTTCAGTTGGTCATCAAAAAAAATGTCAGCTTGAAATGATTTTAAAAAATCTTCTTTTGACATACCTCCCAAAAAAAGGGATTCGTCAATTCTTACTCCCCATTCACGAAGAGTTTTAATTACTCTTTTATGAGTAGGGGCTGACCTTGCAGTCACTAATGCAGTTCTGATTGGACACTCATCAAGAGTAAACTCTCTTTGAAGTCTATTTAATTCCATCAAGAAAGGTTTCATTGGTCCTGGCTCTAAACTAATTTTTTCGCCCTTAGTTTCATTTTTAATAAATGCTGAAATACCTTCTTCTTGATAGATCTTTTCAGATTCATCAGAAAAGATTACCGCATCACCATCAAATGCAATTTTCAATAAATGGTTATCCTGCTTAAAGTTACTTTTCCCAGAAATTATCGTTGCAGAAGCAACATTACTTTCAATAGCCATCCTAACATCTTCGCTGCTACTTGATAGAAAGAGGCCAATATTGAAATCCTTTACATATTTGTGGGGGCTCTCTCCTCCACAAAATACAGCTCTTGAAATATCAAGATTATGAGCTTCAATAGAATTGAAAACTCTCAATCCTGTATCTGCCGAGTTTCGAGATAATAAAATAACTTCTACTCTATCTTTGGATTTGTATAAATTATTTATTTCAAGGATTTTCTTTACTAGTCCAAAAGCATTGCCAGGATTTAGGACCTTTTCCTCATTAAGGATTTGATATTCTCTATATGCATCGACCCCATCTGCTTCAAAGATTTTGTGGCTTTCGTCAAGATCAAATAAAGCTCTAGAAGAGATACCAATTACTAATTTTGATTTTTTCATTACAAGTTGATTATAAAGTAAATATTATTTATACTGTATATATATTCAGTATAATTATGAAAGAACTTACAATTCAGCAAAAGAAAGTACTTCAATGTATTAAATTTTATATTAAAAAAACTGGTTTCCCACCAACTAGGGCAGATATTTGTAGAGAACTTGGCTTCAAATCCCCTAATGCAGCAGAAAGTCATTTAAGAGCTCTTGAAAAAAAAGGCTACATTACAATTGAGAATGGTGCATCTCGGGGGATAAATCTAACCGAAAATAGTGCTGAAAAGTCTCAAACAATTCCTGTTATTGGTTTGGTGGCCGCTGGGTCTCCAACTCTTGCAGATGAGAATATTGAAAAGCATATTCCATATCAAGAATCGCTATTCTTATCTGAGTTCGATTACTTTTTAAGAGTGAAAGGTCTCAGTATGAAAGATGCTGGAATCATGGAAGATGATCTTGTTGCGATTAAGAAGACATCAGAGGTTAGAAATGGGGATATAGTTGTAGCAAGAATTGATGATGAAGTTACACTCAAATACTTCCAATCATCTGGTGATCAAATAAAACTTATCCCAGCAAATGATGATTTTGAAGAAATATATATTAATAAAGAAACAGAAGGATTCTTTATAGAAGGAAAAAGCGTAGGTTTAGTTCGAGAAAATTAGTGAAGGGTAACTTCTTTCTTCTTGATATTATCTAACTGCGATTCAAAAAATTCATCAAAATCAGAAACATTACCACTTATTGATTCAATGCCAGCTCTTATCATCTCTTTAGCGATGTGAAGTTCTTGGCCTTGAAGTAACTGCTTTGACTCACCGGAAAACTTTATTTTAACCAAAGGATTTTCCTTATCATCTGATCTTCTAAGGACAATTGTGCCATCTGATAATTGGGCTAATTCAAGATAATTATTCATTTTTTTTGATTTAATTAAGCGTAACACCAGCGTTATAAAAAGCAAGCTACTATTCTTATTTAATGAGTATTAATGAGATTTCAAGTGGTTATTTTTCTTTTCTCTGCCAACTTCCTTCCTCAAAAAAATAATTATTGCCGGTTCTCTTCCCATCTTTTTCTGCAGACAGATAATGAATGTCTAAATTCTTATTGTATCTAATCACCAAAGGTGACCCATCTAAGTCATTATCAGGACCGTCTATTAAGTAATGATGCTTTTCAGGAAGCTGATCCTTTACTTCATCAATAACTTTTAATTCTGCTGACTTTATTGCTCTTGTTTCTCTATTCTTTGGGAATTGACTTGCAGCCAAGAAAAGTCCTTTTAAACTATCTCTCAGGAGAAATATATCTTCGACCTTCTCGCAAGCAATATTTGTATTTATTGGATCCATAACAATTGGTTTGGGTTCTCCATTCCTCATTAACTGTCTTGTTGCCCTACAATTATCATTTTGACAAAGGAAATACTTTCCAAATCTTCCAGTTTGTAATTGCATATCTGAACCACATTTATGGCACTCAAGGGTTGGTCCATCATATCCCCTAATTTTAAATTGACCATCTTCTAGAAGAAATCCAGAACACTCAGGGTTATTAGCACACACATGAATTTTCCTATTTTCATCTATTAAATAATTATCCATACTCGTCCCACATAAGTGGCACCGCTTCTTAATAAAGAGATTTGATGCCTCTTCTTGATCATCGATGCTTACGGCCTCATCACCACTTATTAGGTTCATAGTATGCTTACATTGCTCATCACCAGATTTAAAATAGCCTGCACAACCTAAGAAAACACCATTAGCTGAATTTCTTATTAACATATTGCTCTTATTGCAAGAAGGACAAAGAATATTAGTTTCAGTTGGTTCATTTGGCTTCATGCCATCTTCAGCCGATGCTGCACTTTTGAGATCATCTTGAAATGTCTGATAAAACTTATTTAAAACTGATTTCCATTCAAGATTCCCAGACGCTATTTCATCAAGCTCATTCTCTAGATTCGCTGTAAAATCATAATCCATAATTTCATTGAAGCTTTCAATTAGTCTGTCAGAAACAATCAAGCCAATTTTATTTACAAAGAATCTCTTATTTTCAAGCTTCACATATCCTCTAGCCTGGATTGTAGAAATTATTGCTGCATATGTTGATGGTCTTCCTATTCCTTTGCTTTCAAGTTCCTTAACAAGTGCTGCCTCAGAAAATCGAGCAGGAGGCTTTGTAAACTTTTTCTCATTCTTTACTTCTACCAATTTGAGAACTTGTCCCTGTTCGAGGCTAGGAAGATTTTCCTGATCTGACTTTTTGGCATTTGGTACAGATATTTTTGTATAGCCATCAAAAATTACTTCTCTTCCTCTTGCACTGAAAACATAATCATCAAAAACAACTTTTGCATTTATCGATAAATATTTGGCATCAGGCATTTGGCATGCAATAAATTGCCTCCAAATTAAGTCATATAATTTAACTTCTTCTTCTGAGTGACCAGTCAACTTTTCTGACGTCAAGCTTGCACTTGTTGGTCTTATTGCCTCGTGGGCCTCTTGAGCATTTTCTTTACCTGAATAGATTCGTGGTTTATCTGTAAGATATTCATCAGCTAAAGTATCTTTAATAAATAATCTTGCATCATCAATTGAATCATTGCTTAAACTAGGAGCATCTGTCCTCATGTAAGTGATTCTTCCAGCCTCATAAAGTTTTTGAGCAACTCGCATTGTTCTTGAAACTCCAAAACCTAACTTTGAGCTTGCAGCTTGCTGGAGGGTTGAAGTTATAAATGGTGCTCTTGGCTTGACTGATGTAGGTTTTTTAGTAACTTCAGATATTTCTAAACTTGAGCTATTTACAAGCTCCTCTATTATCTTTGACTCATCCTCTTTAAGAAGAGGGTCACTTTTTTTTCTATTTAGCTTAAATAAAATTTCTTCATTATTAAAATCCTTTAAAGTTGCTGATACTTCCCAAAATTCCTCAGGTTGGAATTGGGAAATCAGTTTTTCTCTTTCACAAAGCAATTTTAATGCAACAGATTGAACTCTTCCTGCAGATAATCCTCTCGCAATTTTTTTCCACAATAATGGAGAGAGCTCAAATCCAACCACCCTATCGAGAAATCTCCTTGCTTGTTGAGCATTGACAAGATCTTGGTCTATTTCTTTTGGGTCTGCAAAAGATTCTAATATCGAACTTTTTGTAATTTCATTAAATCTTACCCTGTGATACTCAAATTTATTTTTACCAAGCGCTTCCTTTAAATGCCACGCAATGGCTTCTCCCTCTCTATCAAGGTCAGTCGCAAGATAAACTTTTTCTACTTCTTTTGAAGCTTTCCTTAAATCCTTTATTACCTTTTCTTTATCAGGAATAATTTCATAATTAGCAGCCCATCCATCGTCAGGATTTACGCCCATTCTTCTTATAATTCTTGTTCTCTCTTGCTCTTTTTTTAATCTGGCTTTTTCTTCAGGACTAGCATCTTTTGGTATTGAGTTTTGTCTTTTGGCTTTTGATTTTCCTTTTGGCAAATCTCTGATATGACCTACACTTGATTTAACAATATATTCATTACCAAGATATTTT